>CAKQRB010000060.1 GCA_934271195.1 uncultured Alphaproteobacteria bacterium
ACGGAACCTGTTGTAAACCGTCAGGTTGTCCCGATTATACTTCTCTTACTTCTAAGAACTACGGCACGAACGGCACCGACGGCTGCGAATATACCTGTTATTACACCTGCAACATGAACTGCCCGTCCGGCACGTCGACTTACAACCCCGGCGGATGCGGCGGTTCAACAAAGAACGGATGTCGTACAAAAACCTGTTATTATCCTTATGAACCCTGCTGCACACCGAGCTGCACAAGCTCTTACGGTTGTTCTTGCGGTTCTTACACGATTTCCGACGGATGCGGCGGAACTTGTACTAAATGTTCTTCCTGCTGTAACTCGTCTTCTTCAAATTGGTGTTCCGTTCACTCAACCTGCCATGGTGACTGCTGTTCTGACGGAACTATCCAATCTTGTGACACCCGTTGCGGCGGTTCAGGCTGCTCTTCAGGAGGAAGCTCCGGTGGTTCCGGTGGGGGAAGTTCGGGCGGTGGAAGCACTGACAGATGTCCCGGAAGTACACAAGGGCGTTACGGTATCTGGGTCGGCAACTATACTTGCGTTTCCGGAACACAGTGGCCTTGCAGTTCTAGAAATGTCGGTTGGTATGCCGTACAGGATGTTAAAGTTTATTGCAATGCTACAGGAGCATATATATGCCAAAGAGGCGGCTACCGAAGTGTTGACGAATGCTACAAAGACAAGGCTGAATGTCTGGCTAAATATGCAAGCGATTTGAAATTCCATGCCGGACAAAAAGATGATGTTGATACCGGTTGTTGCAGTTCCTGCGGATATTTCTAGCAGCAAAAAAAAAGCACCCCCGAAAGTTTTTCTTTCAGGGGTTCTTTTTTATTTTTCAATCATGGTTTTGACGTGTTCTTTTAACTTGGCGACAACGTCAGATTTGGGCGTATATTTTTCTTCGAACGGCGGAATAGTCTCCCAGCCCAGTTCTTCGTAAATTTTTTGAATCTGATTGACAACGCCGGGTTTCCAACCATAAGAGCCAAAAGCAAAAGCTTTTTTATTCTTTGGTTTCAAGCCTTTCATATAGGTTGTAAAAGCGGCAACGCGCGGAAACATTTCATTATTTAGTGTTGGCGTACCGATACAAACATAGCGCGCATCCAAAAAGTCTACAATCACTTCAGAAATATGGGTTTCGGTCAGACAGCGTTTGACAACCGGAATGCCGACATCCTGAAAGACTTCCATAACGGCATTGGCCAAAGTTGCTGTCGCTCCCCACATTGTGTCATAGACAATAACGGCTTTGCCTTTATTTTTACCGGAAGCCCATTCGTCATACAGCTTCAGAATCGTACTGACTTCTTTTTCGCCCGACCAGATACAGCCGTGGGAAGGCGCAATCATATCAATTTCCAGTCCGTCCAAGCCGCTCAAAGCTTTTTCGGCCTGAGCGCCGAATGGAAATAAAATGTTGGCATAATATTTTTTGGCTTCTTCACAGACAACGTCAAAAGGCTGGTCTTTTACAAAAATGCTGTCAGTACAAAAATGTTGACCGAAACCGTCATTCGGCAGCAGCAGCTTGTCTTCCGCCACATATGTCACCATAGAATCCGGCCAGTGCAGCATCGGCGTGGTTACAAAAGTCAAGGTTCTTTTACCAATCGAAACGCTGTCGCCGGTTTTGACAATCTGAAATTTCCAGCCGGTTGTATCATAATGGTCATTCAAGGCGCGTTCGCCGGCGGCATTGGTCAGGATTGTGGCCTGCGGCGCAAGCTTCATGATTTCCGGCATATTTCCGGAGTGGTCCATTTCAACATGGTTGACAACGACATAAGCAATTTTGGAGAAATCGGTAACGCTTTTGACGCGGGCAATCTGTTCGTCTGACAAATAATATTTGGCACCGTCGACAAGAGTGATTTTTTCATCCATAATCAGATATGAGTTATAGGTTGAGCCGCGCGGCGTTTTGTAGCCGTGAAATTCTGTCAGGTTCCAGTCTTTGACACCTGTCCAGTAAATGTCTTTTTTAATTTCTACTGCGTTCATATTTCTCTCCTTAAAATAAATATCAGTTTTCTTTTAAATAATACTGAAAAACTTTATTGACAATGGCTTTTTTTAATTATAAACAATAATAGTAATCATTATTGATTTTGGTGAAATGATATGAACTATTCCAGACAAAGAGAGCTTATTCTTAAGATTGTTCAAAGCAATATGACTCATCCGACCGTTGATTCGGTTTATCAGGCTTTACGCTGTGAAATTCCGAATGTGAGTTTGGCGACTGTTTATCGGAATCTGAACCTGCTGGCAGAAAGCGGCGAAATCCGCAAGATAGAATCGCTGGACGGCACTGCCCATTTTGATTTTAATACTGGAAAGCATTATCATTTTATTTGCATTCACTGCAATAAAGTTTATGATATCCCCTGCGACGTTGCTCCGGAGGTTGATAAAAAGGCCGAAGAGCTGAGCGGGTTTAAAATAATATCTCATGACGTTTCTTTTCAAGGAATTTGTCATGATTGTCTGAAACGCAAGAAAAATTAATTTAAGGAGTCTTGTACTATGGAACTAAAAGGATCTAAAACTGAAAAAAACCTGATGGAAGCTTTTGCCGGAGAATCTCAGGCTCGCAACAAATATACTTATTATGCTTCCAAAGCCAAAAAAGAAGGCTACAATATTATTGCCGACAAGTTTGAACAAACTGCCAATAATGAAAAAGAGCATGCCAAACTCTGGTTCAAACTTCTGCACGGCGGCGCTGTTCCCTCTACCATGGAAAATTTGAAAGACGCTGCTGCAGGCGAAAATTACGAATGGACAGACATGTATGACCGCATGGCCAAAGAAGCTCGCGAAGAAGGTTTTGAAAAAATTGCTTATTTGTTTGAAGCCGTCGGCAAAATCGAAAAAGGCCATGAGGAAAGATATCAGGCTTTGCTTGACTCTTTGTGCGAAGGCAAAATTTTTGAGCGCCCTACCAAAGTTATTTGGGAATGCGGAAACTGCGGACACCGTGTTGAATCTCCGAAAGCTCCGGAAAAATGTCCGGTTTGCGACCATCCGCAAGCTTATTTCTTTGAATTGCAAGAACAGTTTTAAATTGATGGAAGAAAAGAAATCCCCTCGATTCTTTTGCAAGAATTTCGAGGGGTTTCTGTTTTACCTAGCTTTTTTTTGCAGTTTTCAAACTTTTCTTTTGTTGAACAAGCCGTTCCAAATTGAACTGTTCAAGTTCACAGCCCTTGATATAATCATTAGACTGCAGCTTTACGGAACCCTGAAAACGACAGCGGCCTTCCACATTCCGGCAATTGCCGCAATCGCAATTTTTGCCGCTTAACAGTAATCTTTGCTTGCTCTTGACAATGGCACGCTCCAAAATCACCGTATCCGTTATGTCGGCAATTTTTTCATCCAGCCGCTTATACTGACCGGCTCGCCGCAGTATTGCATATTCGCTTTGCAACATCTGTTCGTATTTTTGGGCTCGTCTTTTATCTTGTATGCCAAAATACAAATACATTCCCAAAGCGGAAAGAACAAGCGCAAGAACAACAAAGATTATCTTTACGCCTGCCAAAACGCCCAAACCAGCCACTACGCAGACAACAGCCAATATTAAGGCAATTTCACTGCGGGTTACATTCGATTGATCACCGATTTTTTCAGCAAAATAAGGAACTAACGACACCATACAGAAAATTACGCCGCTTATTAGTCCCTGCCAGAAAAAACGATTTTCAAAATCAAATGTCTGAAACAGCCCCCAAATAAAGGCAATTCCAAGAACATACAGCAGAAAACTTCTGTTTACCAGCTCGCGCGCTTTTACAATTTCTGCTCCTTTTGCAATAGTTTTGAATGTAAAAAAAACCACAAGAAGCATTAATAAAATTTTAAATCCAGCCATAATTATAGAAATTTTAATTTTTATTCGGAATAGATATAGCAAATTTTGACAAAACTGTCAATTGTAATTTCCGAACCAAAAAATATCCCTGAAAATCGCATGATACGCCTACTTTCAGGGAATAATTTCCGGTTGTGGTATTTGGTTATATTGTTTTATAATTATAATTTGCAAACAAAGGCGCGGCATTATAAGTCGAGCCTTTTTTAGGCCGGTCAAAAAAGGCTGTCAGCTTTTCAAGCTCCGCATTTTTGCGTTCCTGAGCCTTGTTTCTGGTCCAGCGGCTTGCCAATTGGAATTTGCGCTTTAAGGCAATTTTGTTTTTGGCAATAAAGAACACCGGACCGGATTTGCGTTTTTTACTGACTGCAGTCCATACAGGAACGTCTGTTTTTGCAACCTTCAGCGGCGCTGCCGACAAAGTTTTTTTGACAAAGACGGAAGATACCGGCAGAGAAAATTCTCTGGGTTTCAGTATCTCCAATTCCGGTTCAAGCGGATTTTCACGATTCTGGTACATCAGCGCCAAAAATTCCATTTTATTGCAATTTTGGGTTTTCTTTTCCCAAGAGGCTTTATACATTCCGTATAAATCAACAGCATAGCCTTTGACCGGAGCGCCTTTGTTCCAATAAGACAGCGGCGTGATTTTTTCGCGGTTATAGCTCATGAACTGGGCCACACCGTTTTTATCTTTGCCCAGATAGGTAATGGCATGATAACCGCTGGAATTGTTTTCTTTGCTTTCAATAATAAAAATCGCGCCCCTGCCTACTTTGTCAATTTCTTTGCTCAGATTTGCGCTTTTGATAACAAATTTATTATTATATTCTCTTTTGGATTTTCTTAGCATAAAGTCAACAAAGCCTTTGCAATGCGCTTTGGTATAAGAATCATCTGTTGACAAATCGGGCAGAATATCAGCTACATCTGGTGACAGACGGCTGTTACGGGCATAATTGGACATGGTGGCTGCAAGACAGTAAAAAGTATTGCCGCCTTTGATATTCAGCCCGCCAAAAAATTTTTCCTGAATCATTTTGTTTTGCTGGCGTTTTTTCAGCGATGTAAATTCCTCGTACTGGTTGCGCAGAGAATCTAAAACGTTATCAAAGAACCAATCCGCACGTTTGCAGATTTCTTCTTCCTTGTTTATTGTATTTACGGATATATTTCTGATACTTCCCGCTAAAAATTCCGCATTATACTGTCTTGCCACAGCGTCCTGACGAACGGGGCTGATTAATGTGGCGGCACTTGTCCCCACATACAACATCATTCTGGTGAAAAAACGGTTTTTCTTTATGCGATTCAGCCGTTTCAGCACCTCTTTTTTGCTGGCTCTGCTACTCATTATAATTTACCTAAATTTTGGATATGATAACTCTTGAAAAGTTGTCTTTTTTCTAAGAAAATTTATTTAAAAAATCATTAACTTTTTTATAAGTTGGGGATAACTTCGACTGTTTATTTTATTTCTTAATTTTGTGTAAATTTTCCTTTACAACAAGGGTTAAAAAATTGTAAAACTTTTTTAAGTTTTTTTATATTTTTGAAGAGAAGTTTTTTTAAGATGACAAATGTGATTAAATTTTCAGCCCTTTGTTTTTCAATCATCTTTTTTTCCGGTTGCAGGACTCAGGTGCAGCCTGCGATTGTGCCTGCCGTGGAGGTGCCTGTCGTGAAAGAAACAAAACTCGGCATTATCGGCGCCGTTGAGCCGGTTTATTTTCTGCCGATGAAATCTCCGTTTGAAGCCAGAATCGATACCGGTGCTGAAAACTCAGCCATTGACGTGACTTCTCTCAAAACTTTTGAACGCGATGGTGAAAAATGGGTTTCTTTTGTTTTGATTAATGACAAAACTGGCGAGAAACACCGGTTTGAAAAAGAGATTGTCAGAAAAGCCACCATCAAACGCAGCCACAAAAACGAAAAACGACATGTCGTGACAATGGAAGTCCGGCTCGGAAACGAGATTATTTCTGCAAACTTCTCTCTTGCAAACCGTGAAAGATTTGAATATCAGGCGCTTATCGGACGTAACATTCTGACCGGCCGCGCCATTGTTGACACTTCTGTTTCCCACACTTTGAACTAACAGGATTTTCTGATGAAAAAGTTTTTTTCCGTTCGCTGTATTTTAACGTACCTCCTTATTTTGTCAGCTTTTTATGCTGCTTATGCCGCTTATTACAAGGTTAAATACTGGGGTTTTAATTTTGCGCCAAAGCAAAATACAAACGTCTGGACAATTGAGGCGCATGTATCTTTTATGCCGAACGGAGAGCCGATTAAGGTATCGCTTGCCCGCCCGACCGCAAGCAATGAATTTAAGATTTTGGAAGAAGACGTGGTTGCTAACGGTTTTAAGGTCGGCAAAATTAACAAAAACGCACCGCGGATTGTTGCCAAGGCAAAAGCCGACATAACTGGCGAGCAAAATCTTTATTACCGCGTTTTGCTGTTTGACAATGTTGACGGTAAAGGCCGGATTAAGGCAACATCTCCCAAGAAGCCCAATATGCCGGTCATGGATGACCAAGTTCGCGAAGTGGCGAGGGAACTCTTAAAACTGGCCAAGATCCAATATTCAGATGACGAATGGCCGGCAAGAATCATCAAACTTCTTAACCAGACTCCGCCGGAACCGACCGTCGTAGCCTTTCTGCCAATGAAAAAATCACAAAAAGACATTGCTCAGGCCGTCAAAACGCTGCTGGCAATGGAAGGCGTGCCCTCCAGAATTGCCCGCGGCATCAAACTGGTTGAAAACAAAAAATCAATGTCCGCCGATTTGATGATTGAGGCTTATGTGAGCGGAAAATGGAAGTTGTTTAACTTAAAAACCGGAGAAAAAGGTCTGCCCAAGAACTTTGTTATTTTTCAACGAGGCGGCGACTCTCTGCTTGATGTTGAAGGAGGTGAAGACTCGACCGTCAAGTTTTCTGTTTTGAAGTCTATCACCTCTTCTTTCAAGCTGGCTGGCAAACGCGCCGAACTGGCTGATCAAAAGGTTCGTTTTGACTACTCTATCTATAATCTTCCGCTGGCGGAGCAAAATACGCTCAAATGGCTTTCTATCTTTCCTCTGGCGATTTTGGTCGTGGTTATTATGCGCAACGTGGTCGGAATTCTGACAATGGGAACGTTTACGCCTATGTTGCTGGCGATGGCGCTGACAAAAACAGGTTTTATCCCCGGATTGATTGCCTTTGGCGTGATTATCGCTCTCGGCCTATTTATCCGCTTCTGGCTTTCAAAGCTCAACCTGCTGCTGGTACCTAGAATTTCCGCCGTCGTTATCTTTGTTATTCTGATCATGCAGATTCTGACGATTGTCGGTTATCAGTTTGATTTCAAAATCGGACTTTCCGCGGTATTTTTCCCCATCATCATTATGGCATGGATTATTGAGCGCGCTTCCATTACCTGGGAAGAAGACGGCGCAATGAACGCCTGCCGCGAAGTTGTTTACAGTCTGATTGTTGCCATCATCACCTATTTTATTGTCAGCAGCGAATATATTCGTCACATTATGTTTGCCTTTGACGAACTGAATCTGGTCATTTTGTTTACGGTCATGCTGCTCGGCACTTATACCGGATACCGTCTGACCGAGCTGACCCGCTTTGCACCGCTGGTTAAGGACAAGAAATAATGGTTGGCTGGTTTTCTTCTTTTGTTTCTCCCAAACGGCTTAAAGAAGCCGGCGTTATGGGCATGAACGACCGGAACTACAGTATTATCGCCAAATATAACAAGCGCCGGCTTTATCCTCTGGTTGATGACAAGGTTCAGACCAAGATTCTGGCCAATAAAATCGGCATTAACACGCCGCGGATGATTGGCGTGATTGAATTTCAGCATCAGGTCAAAAATATTCTGGAAATTGTCAAAGGCTACAAAGAATTTGTGGTTAAGCCGGCTCACGGCAGCGGCGGCCAAGGGGTTTTGGTTATTCGCTCCTACACGGCAGACAGTTTTGAGACACCGTCAGGACGCAAAATCAGCTTCAAAGAACTGTATCAGCATGTTTCCAACATTTTGAGCGGGCTTTATTCGCTGGGCGGAAAATATGACGTAGCTCTGATTGAAGAATTGGTACATTTCAGCGATATTTTTAAGAATTTCAGCTATCAGGGCATTCCTGACGTGCGCGTGATTGTATATAAAGGTTTTCCGGCGATGTCGATGATGCGGCTTTCAACGGCGGCTTCCGGCGGTCGGGCAAATCTGCACCAGGGCGCGGTCGGCGTTGGCCTCGACATCAAAACCGGACTTCCTCTCAGAGCCGTGATGTACAACAAGCCGATTTTAAAACAGCCTGACACCGGAGCTGACCTGATGCAGCTTAAAGTACCGTTTTGGCGCGAACATCTGGAGATCGCCTCCCTTGGTTATGACATGACCGGACTGGGCTATATGGGCGCAGACATTGTGCTTGACCGTGACCGCGGGCCGATGATGTTGGAGTTGAACGCCCGTCCGGGATTGGCAATTCAGATTGCCAACGGAATCGGGCTGGCCGGCCGGCTGAAAGAGATTGACGAGACTTATCCGACCGGACTGAACGCGCAGGAACGTGTGGATTATGTTTTAGGACAGCTGAAATAAAATTCTGCAAAATTTAGTGCAATTTTAATCTCAAGTTCCTATATTAGTTCTCAGATAGAACATATTAAATTTATGAAAGAGGATTGTGCCATGAAAGCTGTTAAAAAAGCTGTTGATAATGAAAAAATCAAAGAAAAAAGCCCCAAACTTCCAAAGTCGGAAACCAAGACATTGAAAAAATCGGAGACAAAAGGTCTGAAATCGCCTGACACCAAAAAGTTGGCCGTAAGTCCGACCAGAGCAAAGAAAATCAAGTATTCCTACAATGTCAAAGACGCCGAGAACGCTTTGCTCCTTAAGCTTAAAGACGGTGACGTCGTGATTGAAATGTATCAGGATGCCGCTCCCAACCATGTCAGCCGGATTAAGGAGCTTGTACGCGCCGGTTTTTACAACGGTTTAAAATTTCATCGCGTGATTGACGGTTTTATGGCTCAGACGGGTTGTCCCTACGGTAACGGTACCGGCGGAACCGGAAAAAAACTTAAAGCCGAATTCAACCGCAATCCGCACAAACGCGGTACGGTTTCTATGGCGCGAGCGATGAATCCGGACTCCGGCGACAGCCAGTTCTTTATTTGTTTTGCTGACTGCCCGTGGTTGGACGGACAATATACTGTTTGGGGTGAAGTTACTTCCGGTATGGAATTTGTTGACCTGATTAAACGAGGCGCCGGAGCTAACGGCTCTGTTTCCGAACCTGATGAAATTATAAGTCTGACCGTGATAGCAGACTTATAACCCAGCAGCCGAACGTCGGCCTGCACGGCAGGCGCGCGGCGAGTTGTCAACTCCTCGCTCAGAGGATTGCGATGCTCCGGCGAGAAGTAGGACAAAGTTTCTGCTTTGAACAGAAAAAAATAAAAAAGCGGGAGATTAATCCCGCTTTTTTCTTACTGCCAAGGATAATCTTTGGCGTCGACAAGTTTTATTTCAAACACCTTATCCAGAAAGGAAAACAGATAAACATATTCTTCCATTCTCACATGGCTGGTATTTCTTCTTAATTTTTCTATCCGACCTTCCATAAAATCTATATGATCGGCTAGTTCCGTACTTGTTAAGCCCTGCTCCGTCATTATCCGGTTTAATTCTTTATTACAATAACTCCGGAAGGTTTTATACCACTTTTTTCTATATTTTCTTGATAACATTTTTTTAGCTCCTTAGTTTTGTTAAACAAAACCACCTTAGAAACTAAGGTGGCGGAGCCGAAAAACTGCGATAAATCAGTTACACTTATTCGTTGCGCAAGCGCACTTATATCATGTACTCCGCCCAAAGCGGATATTATCGAGATGTTTTCGACACCACAGCCCGTCTCCGGACTGCGTGGATTATATTAAATGAAATTGGAAGTTTTGCAAGAAAATTATTCTGGACAAAATAATAAAAATATGCTATACAATAACTTCAACATTGATTATTAACGTTAAATTATTCTCCATATGAATCTAAAATTTTCAGATTTTATAAAAAGAATGAAAAGAGCAGAAGTTTCCATTAAAGAAACCGAAATGTTCATTATGTTTTGCCAACATGAGGCTTGGCAATCCGTCGACTATAGACAAAAATCAGACCTAGCAATGTTGATGTTCGATCTGATTTGCGACACGGCCGAACTAGGATCTTCACAATGGGAAAAAGATATGCAGACAATAGTGTCTTTATATCCCCAAACTGCTCTTTGCTTGGGGAAAAAGTTTGTTTTTCAACGGGCTTTGCTCAACACTGACAAGGTTATTGAGCTGTCAGAGGCTTTTTCTGCCAACATCTGGGAAGAAACCGAACAACTTGAAGCTCTTGAAAAAGGAAATTGGCAGCCCAATGCCGCACTTTTTGTTCCAGACAAATTTGATGAAAAAATTAATTATTAACATTAAATATTTATAAAAGATGAAAAACATTATTTTTATTGTTGCAAGTGTAGTGGCTTTGGTTATCATTTCCGGTTGTTTCGGATATTTGGCTGAAGCTGTTTTGCTGACCATTCTCGGGTTGGTGGTTCTGGCTTATGTAAGCTGGAATTTTTTTAACAGAGAGCATGACTGGTTCACTTTTACAATGTGCGCCGGTTTTGGGGGCGGAATATTTTATTGTTTCTACTGTGTATTATCAGATTCAGAAAACATGCCCTGGTTTTATGCTCTGACAGCGGGAATGGCTGTTTCTGCCCTGCTTGGCTGTATTTATAGAAAAATACATTCTAAAGGTCTTCTTTAAGGCACAAAAAAAGCACTTCGTTAGAAGTGCTTTTTTCTTGTTTGCCGCAGAATTACTTTTCTGTTTCTTTCAACTGCGGACGGCCGCGTTCTGTCGCGCGTTTGCGGATTTTACGGCGCAAAATGTTTTCCTTGTCAAAGGTTTCTCCGATAATGACAAACATCATCGGCACAAACAAAGTTGCCACAAAGGTTGAAAGAATCATACCGCCGATCATACCGGTACCGATGGCATGGCGACTCCCTGCTCCGGCGCCGGTGCTGATTGCCAGAGGTAGAACGCCAAACGTAAAGGCCAGAGAGGTCATAACAATCGGGCGGAATCGCAGTTTTGCCGCCTCAATTGCCGCCTGAGCATAGTTCATGCCAGACTGAACCTGCATAACCGCAAATTCTACAATCAAAATGGCGTTTTTGGCAGCCAGACCAATCAACGTTACCAAACCAACCTGAAAGTACAAGTCATTTTCAATCCCGCGCATCCAAGTTGCCAACAAGGCGCCGAGAACGGCAAACGGAACCGACAAAATGACGACAAACGGCAATGACCATTTTTCGTACTGAGCCGACAAGATAAGGAAAATCATAATCAGACCAAAGATAAACGCCTGAGTTGAAGCTCCGCCGGTCAGTTTTTCCTGATAAGCGGAACCTATCCACGACAAGGAGTAATCTGTTCCCAGCACTTCTGCCGCCACTTCTTCCATAGCCGCGATGGCCTGACCAGAGCTGTAACCCTTTCTGGGGTCGCCCATGATTTTGGCGGCCGGAAAGATATTGAAGCGGTTAATAAGTTCCGGTCCGGTTACGCGCTCGACATTAACCAAAGTCGAAACCGGCACAAGCTGCCCGCTGTTTGACTTGACGTAAACATAGCGCAAATCATCCGGCGTGCGGCGGAACTGAGACTCGGACTGCAGCAAGACACGGAAGTTTCTTCCCATATAGGTAAAGTCGTTGATATAAAGGTTTCCGAAAGTAGACTGTAGCACTGAATAAATGGCATTAATCGGAATATCAAGCGCGCGGGCTTTTACTCTGTCCAAATCTATCCGGTATTGCGGCGTTGACACCGAAAATGTTGTTTTAACATTTTGTAACTCCGGACGTTTTTCCGCTGCTTTTATAAACTCATCGACTTTTGCCATCAATTCGATTGATGTTTTGCCGCTGCGGTTTTGAATATAGCCCTCAAAGCCGCCGGTTGTGCTCATACCCATAATCGGCGGCATGCTGAATGCAAAGCCTATGCCTTCCGGACGGCTCATGCCGATACCGGTAAAAGTTGCGGCCAACGCCTCGGCCGACTGATCGGCTTTTTTGCGCAGATCCCAGTCTTTCAGCGTGATGAAGCTGATGCCGGAATAAGTATTCTGCGTGCCGGAAAGCATATTAAAACCGTTAATGGTCAATACGTCTTCCACATTGGGATTTTGTTTTACCATTTCAGACACCTTATCGGTAAACTTGCCGGTTCTGGGCAGAGAAGATGCCGGCGGCATGTTATAAGCCATCAGCAGGTTGCCCTGATCTTCGTTTGGCACCAGACCGCTTGGGATAATTTTGAACAAACCCATAATGGCTACAATCACGGTCAAGAAGCTCAGAATTGCCGCTTTGCGGTGTTCCAGAAAGAATCTGACCCCGGACAGATACCATTCTGTCATTTTTTCAAAAAAGGCATTAAACCACCGGAAAAAAGCCAAAGGCTCTTTTGTGCCATGATCCGTTTTGATAATCAGGGCACACAAAGACGGTGTCAGCGTTAAGGCGACCAGCGCCGAAATCAGCACGGATACGGCAATAGTTACGGAGAACTGCTTATACATCACACCGGTCATGCCGCCCAGAAAAGCAATCGGCAAGAAGACAGAAGACAGCACGAGCGCAACCGCAATAACCGGCCCGGAAACTTCCTGCATGGCTTTAATAGCCGCGGCTTTGGGAGAAAGCTTTTCTTCTTTCATCAGGCGTTCGACGTTTTCCAGCACGATAATGGCGTCGTCAACAACGATACCGATGGCCAGAATCAGCCCGAAAAGTGTCAACAAATTGATGGAAAAGCCCAAAACATACATTCCGGCAAAAGCGCCGATAATTGATACCGGCACAGCCAAAATCGGAATGAGCGTTGCCCTAAAGTTTTGCAAAAACAGATAAACAACAGCAATAACCAACACAACCGCCTCAAAAAACGTATGGACAACTTCGTTAATCGACACGTTTACAAACAAGGTAGTATCATAAGGGATTTCATAGGTCATGCCTTGCGGGAAGTTTTTGGAAAGTTCCCGCATTTTGGCTTTAACCAGATTGGCCGTTTCCAGCGCATTGGCTCCCGGTTGCAGATATACGGCCATAGCCACAGCGTCTTCACCGTTAAATTTTGATGTTACGCTGTAATCCTGCGCGCCGAGTTCAATCCGCGCCACATCTTTCAGGCGCAGCATTCCGCCTTTGCCGTCACTGGTCAGAATAATATTGCCAAACTCTTTTTCATTAACCAGCCGGCCTTTGGTGTTTACGCTATAAGTATAAGCCACGCTGTCGTCCATCGGCTGTTGGCCGAACTGTCCGGCGGCAAACTGTGAGTTCTGCTCTTTGATTGCGGAAATTACGTCTTGCGGCGTCAAGTTAAAATCGGCCAGCTTATCAGGACTCAGCCAGATACGCATGGAGTAATCCTGCGAGGCAAACATCGAGGCGCTGCCGACACCTTTGATACGCTTCAGTTCATCAAGGACGTTCAGCAAAGCGTAGTTGGAAACATAGACCGTGTCGTACTGCGGATTGTCCGAGCGCATAGTCAGCACTTGCAGAATGGAGTTGGATTTTTGTTCAACCGTTACGCCCTGCTGGGTAACTTCCGGCGGCAGTTTGGACGTTGCCGCCTGAACTTTGTTATTGACATCGATTGTGGCCTGATCAGGATCCGTCCCGATGTCAAAGACCACGCCAATTGTCAGGTAGCCGCTGGAAGTGGCGTTGGAATACATATAAATCATGTTTTTAACGCCGTTAATCTCCTGTTCTATCGGGGCGGCAACGGTATCAGCCAGAACTTCAGCCGTTGCTCCCGGATAGGTGGCGGAAATCTGGATTTCGGTCGGAACGATATTCGGATACTGCTCAACAGGCAAAACCGACATGGAAACCAAGCCCGCCAGAATGATTATCAGCGAAATAACCGTGGCGAAAATCGGCCGTTCAATAAAAAACTTTGAAAACATTTTATTTTCCTTCTTTCCGGTTTATTCTGCCGCTGCGGCTTCCTGATCAAAAACGAGCTCAGGACTGACCGTCATGCCCAGACGCAGCTTCATAATGCCGCTGGTAATGACTTTATCTCCGGGATTTAAGCCCTCGTCAATAATCCAGCCGCCGTCTTTGGTGGTCAGGCCGGCATTAACCGGTACGGATTCAATTATGTTATGAGCATTGACCCGATAAACAAAAGTTCCGTTAGGACTTTGCATGACAGCTTCCTGCGGAACAACCAGCGCATTTATCCGCACCAGACCTTCCATCAGCAAGCGCAGGAACTGTCCCGGACGGATACGACCTTCGGCATTCGGAAAGACGGCACGCAATTTGACCGTGCCGGTTTTTTCATCAACAGCCGGATTGATAAAGTTGATTTCGCCCTCTTCGGCATAAACCGTGCCATCGCCGAATTTTATTTTGGCTTTAATTTCTTTGGCTTTGCTGTCGGGATGTTGTATCAATCCGCGCTCAACCATATTGGTCAAAGACAGAATTTCGTTTTCCGACGCCGAGAAAATAACATATATCGGATCTAGCTGCGTAATATGGGTCAGCAGACTGGCATCGCCGGTTGAGGAAATCAGGCTGCCTTCAGACTGGGTTTCCATACTGGTAACGCCGCTGATCGGCGCCGTCACTTTGGTGTAGTCCAAATTAAGCTGCGCAGCGTCAACATTGGCTTGAGCCAGCATGGCCGCAGCTTTGGCGGAATCGTAAGCGGCTTTGGTACTGTCATAGTCTTTGCCGCTGGCATAGCCTTCCTTATGCAATTTTTCTATTCTGTTCCACTGGCTTTCCGTCTGAGTCAGATTGGCCTGAGCATCTATCAGGTTTGCCTTGGCTTTGTCCAATTCAATGGCGTATTGTGCCGGATCAATCTCAAACAGCACCTGCCCTTCCTGCACTCTGGAGCCTTCAACATAATTGCGCTTCAACAAAATGCCTCCGACTCGGGCGCGGACTTCCGTTTCTTTTGAGCCTTGCGCACGGGCGGCGAATTCAAAGCTCAACGGAATATCCTGCGGGGCAACCTGAACAACTTCTACCGACGGCGCCTGCGCTTCTCTTAGAGCATCATCTTCTTTTTTGCAGCCGGCCAAAGTCATCAGGGCGGCAATGGTAACGACCAATTTGTTTTTTAATAACATTTTTCTTTCCTCTGTTTATTATTTTCTGCATATAAAATTACTATAACTAATAAAAAATTCAATCCTCTTAACGACTTGTGGATAGTTATGAATGTTTCTATAGTAATAAGTTTAGCGTTTATTGAAATCTTTTGTTCCGCAATTAACTTTATCACAGCCGGCAATCCAAGCTGACAGACTATTTTAACAAAAATTTTTTAAGGAGATTAATTATGGTACAAGAAGTTCAAGGGGTTCGCTATCCGACTTTTGCATTTATTACCGGCGGCGCCGGTCAGGCTGACGATGGTATTCCGCCGCAACCGTTTGAGACTTTCTGTTATGACTCTGCTCTAATGCAGGCAAAAATCGAAAACTTTAACGTTGTTCCCTATACCTCTGTTTTGCCAAAAGAACTTTTTGGCAATATTACGCCGATTAATGATAAGATCGTCAGCCAGTTTAAGCATGGCGCCGTCTTGGAAGTCATTATGGCCGGACATGGCGCAAGCCGCGATAAACATAAAGCTATTGCCACCGGTTTGGGTATTTGTTGGGGCAAGGATAAAAACGGCGAACTTATTGGCGGCTGGGCTGCAGAATATGTTGAATTCTTTGACACACAGATTGATGATGACATTGCCAAAGGCCATGCCGAAATGTGGCTCAACAAATCGCTGAATCACGAACTGGCCATTCGCGGTGTCGAAAAGCACTCCGAGTTTCAGATGTGGCACAATTATGTAAACATCACCCAACAGTTTGGCTATAGTCTGACTGCCATGGGATTTTTGAACTTCCGACATGCCGATCCGGCTTCTGTCTAATGATTTTGAGCTTCTATATAAATTTTTAATATCAGTCGGCGTTAAAAGAAGCTTTTTTTCTTTTGGCGCCGTTTTTATCAAAAAGGAATCAAACAAATGGCTGAAAAGCAAATCAGAAACAAATCCGCCGCTGCCGCTACTGCTCCGGCCGCGACCGACCAGCAGACCGGCGGTAAGCTCGGTGTTTTTGCACTCGCCAGTATTGTCATCAGTTCGATGATCGGCGGCGGTATTTACAGTTTGCCACAAAATATGGCTGCCGGCGCTTCAGCAGGTGCCGTTCTGCTGGCGTGGGTTATTACCGGTATCGGCATTTATTTTATTGCCAATACTTTTAGCATTCTTTCCAGAGCAAAACCTGATCTGACCGCAGGTATTTATATGTATTCGCGCGCGGGGTTCGGACCTTACGTGGGCTTTACCATCGGCTGGTCTTATTGGCTTTGTCAGGTTTGCGGCAACGTCGGTTATGCCGTGATTACCATGGATGCGCTCAATTATTTCTTTCCGCCATATTTTGCGGGCGGCAACAATCTGCCTTCCATTATCGGCGGCTCGATTATTATCTGGGGCTTCAACTTTTTGGTTTTGCGCGGAATCAAGCAGGCAACCATTGTCAACATGATTGGCACGGTAATTAAAATCGTGCCGCTGATTTTGTTTATTATCATCATGGCGGTTATGTTCACCTCTTCCAAGTTTGATTTTGATTTCTGGGGCGAGGCTGTGGCAACCAAAGCCAAACTCGGCGGACTTTCGAACCAGATTAAGAGCACCATGCTCGTAACGCTGTGGGCCTTTATCGGTATTGAAGGCGCCGTTGTCATGTCAAACCGTGCCAAAACTCCAGGTGACGTAAGCAAGGCAACCGTTCTGGGCTTTATCGGCTGTCTGGTTGTATATATCCTGCTCTCGCTTTTGCCTTATGGTTTTATGTCACAGGCTCAGCTGGCTGCAGTTCCTAATCCTTCAACCGCCGGAATTTTGGAAGAAGCTGTCGGGCCGTGGGGATCCTGGCTGATGAACATCGGTCTGCTGGTTTCGGTTTTGACCAGCTGGCTGGCATGGACAATGGTGACTGCTGAAATTCCGCAGGCAGCAGCCCAAAACGGAACTTTTCCGAAAGAATTTTCAAAAGAAAACAAATTCGGCTCGCCTTCCGTTTCTTTGTGGGTGACATCTACCATGATGCAGCTGTTTATTCTACTGGTCTACTTCTCCAATAATGCATGGAACACCATGCTCAGTATTACCGGCGTTATGGTCTTGCCGGCATATTTTGCTTCTTGCGCTTATTTGTGGAAAATTTGTGAAGACGGCGAATATCCGGCCAATATTTCGGTCAAACGGTCGGCAGCATTAATTACCGGCGTTCTCGGCGCAATTTACGCTTTATGGCTGATTTATGCCGCCGGCTTGAATTATCTGCTGATGGCCGTCGTGATTGTAGCGCTCGGCATTCCGGTCTTTGTCTGGGCACGCAAACAGAATGCGCCGGAGGAAAAAACCTTTACCAAAGCGGAAGCCTGTCTGGCCTGCGCGCTGGTTATCATTGCACTTTGGGCTATTTATGCTTTCTCCCGCGGTATTGTGGCGATTTAGCCTATATGCGGAAGTTTAAAAGGCCTTGACTCCTTCGCAAGGCCTTTTTCTTTGCCGCAAAAAATCTCAGATGTTTTCTAAACTGAACGGAACTTTTCTTATAAACAAGCCTTATCCCATCAGGCGGCCGCCAATGGCGACATCAGCCGCCGGCATATCGACAAACTCAATATTGATGTTATTCAGTTCAACTCCGGTCAAGCGCTCTGCAAAAAACTTGGTCAACAATTTAGCCAAACTATTTTTGGCTTGGCCGAAGCCGATTGACTTCATTTCCGCCAAAACGCCTTTGTTTTCTTTGCTGCCGTCAAAGGCTATTTCCGGATTGGCATTTAAAACGACGATAACGTAATTTTTAGGCTTATGAAGTTCATTGGCGACCAAATCCGTTGCTGCCAACAAAAATTCCTGTGTATTTTTATTTTTCAGTTCTGCATTAGTGTTTACAATTAAAAAAGGCATTTATTTTCTCCGGTTAAATTTCAACAATAAAATATTCACAATTGGCAAAGCCGCGAAATGTTTTGAACACGTCGTAATAGTATGTGCTCATAATGCTTCCGTGTGTGGCAACGCCGGCAACCTCGTGCGGACAGTTGTTTTTGATATATTCAATTTCACGGCAAAAACGTTCCAAAGCCTCGCGCCGACTCTCGCCCTCGGGCATTCTCCAGTCAAAAGTTTCGGGGTTATCCGCATCTAAAACACCCAAAAACAACTCTTTATATTGTGCGAGGATTTTGCTTTCTTCCCAGCCCTCGACAATGCCGAAATCGTGTTCTTTCAAACCGTCAAGCGTTACTATCGGCGTATGGTTTAGTTCGGCGACAAAAGCGGCTGTCTGTTGGGCGCGGCTGAGCGGGCTGGCATAAATGACCGGCAGGTTTAAGCCTGCAAATTCCTGCCCCAGAGCCTCTGCCTGTTTTTGACCTTTTTCATTCAATGGGTATAAATCCTTTACGCCCTGACACAGGTGATTAGCATTGGCAAAGGTTTCGCCATGGCGGAAAATATAAAGTTTCATAAGATTCTCCTTCTATTTTTTGAGGTATTATATAATCTCAAATGTAATAATTTGGTTGCAAAAAGCCCCACTTTGCGGGCGGGGCTTGGCATTAATTTTCCGGAGTTTATTCTTCGACCTCGTTTTCCGGTTCGTTGATTTTGTCGATGCCGGCATCATCAACATCGGCAACGCTATCACCCAGAACTTCGCTTCCGGTTTCTTCTTCCAGCTCCTCATCGTCACCGTCATCGGCGTCAAGCCAGGTTACACTGACGACTTTTTCGTTCTCAGCCGTTCTGAACAAAATAACACCTTGTGTTTTACGACCGGCAATACGGATATCAGCTACCGGCATACGAATCAGCTTACCGCCGTCGGTTACCATCATAATCTGATTATCGTCCTCAATCGGGAACGAACTGGCAACTTCTTTGTTACGGGCGGACATTTCCATATTGGCAATACCCTGACCGCCGCGGCCGGTTACACGATACTCGTAAGAAGATGACCGCTTACCGTAACCTGTGGTCGTAACAGTCAGAATAAACTGTTCTTTTTCTTTCATTTCTTGATATTTTTCCGGTGTCAGAACTGTCATGGCAACGCCGGTTTCTTCTGCTGCAATCTCACAATCGCCGCCACGTTCGGCCTGCAGGCGTTTGGCCGCCGAAGAAATACGCTGATACTCGTCGCGCTCTTCCGAAGTGGCATCGCTGTGGTTCAAGACGGACATGGAGATGACTTCATCATTATCCGCCAATTTGATACCGCGGACACCGGTCGAATTGCGGCCGACAAACATCCTGACTTCCGTAACCGGGAAGCGGATACATTTGCCGCTCTTGGCCGCCAGCATGATGTCATTGTCTTCCTGACAAATGCGGACGTTAATCAGCTTGTCGCCATCATCAAGCTTCATGGCAATCTTACCGTTGGACTGAACGTTCACAAAATCCATCAATGAATTACGACGAACATTGCCTTGCGCCGTGGCAAACATGATAGACATATTTTTGCAATCATCCTCGTTTTCCGGCAGTTTCATAATCGTGGTAATGGTTTCGCCTTCAACCAGCGGCAGAAGATTGACAAAAGGTTTACCTTTAGACGTCGGCGAACCAAGCGGCAATTTGTAAACTTTCATCTTATAGACCTGTCCTTTTGACGAGAAGAACAGAACCGGCGTATGCGTGCTTGCAACAAATAAGCGAGTGACAAAGTCTTCATCTTTGGTTGCCATGCCAGATTTGCCCTTGCCTCCGCGTTTCTGCGCTTTATAGGCATTTAACGGCACACGTTTGATATAGCCGGCTTCAGTAACGGTGACGACCATTTCTTCGCGCTGAATCAGCGATTCAATATCCTGATCGTACTCAATGTCTTCAATCTTGGAGCGGCGCGGAGTCGCATATTCATCGCGAATCGCAACAAATTCATCACGCATAATGCCGTAAAGTTTTTCACGGCTGGCCAAAATTGAAAGGCATTCTTTAATTTCTTCACCCAAAGAGATTAATTCTTCATGAATTTTATCTCTTTCCAGTCCTGTCAGGCGTTGCAGTTTCAAATCCAAAATGGCTTTGGCCTGATTTTCGGACAAGTGATAAAAGCCGTTTTCAACCTTGCGGTCAGGTTCGTCAATCAATTTAACCAAAGGCTCAACGTCACCGGCCGGCCAAGCTTTGGCCAGCAAGGCATCCTTAGCTTCCTGCGGATTCGGAGCGTTGCGTATCAGTTCAATGACAGGATCAAGGTTCTCAACGGCAATTGCCAGACCAACCAAGGTATGCGCCCTGTTCCGCGCCTGATTCAGTTCATAAATCGTGCGGCGGCGGATGACTTCTTCACGGAAAGCGATAAAGGCCGAGATAATATCCCGCAAGTTCATCATCATCGGACGGCCGGCGTTAATGGCCAGCATATTCATGCCGAAGCTTGTTTGCAGCGGCGTGAACTTGTACAACTGGTTCAAAATCACATCAGCCTGAAAGTCGCGCTTAACCTCAATCACAACGCGGACACCCTGACGATCGGATTCATCGCGTATCTCAGAGATGCCCTCGATTTTCTTTTCTTTTACCAGTTCGGCAATGCGGGCGACGAGCTGAGCCTTGTTTACCTGATATGGAATTTCGTGGACAATAATGGCTTCTTTGTCTTTATGCAGCTCTTCCACCGTGCATTTGGCACGCATCATAACTGAGCCGCGGCCGGTATAATAAGCCGATTTGGCGCCGCCGTAGCCCAAGATCAAACCGCCGGTCGGAAAATCCGGCCCCGGAACGATGTTAATCAGGTCATCAATCGTAATATTCGGATTATCAATATAAGCGCAGCAAGCATCCAGCACTTCGCCCAGATTGTGCGGCGGGATATTGGTAGCCATACCGACGGCAATACCGTTGGCACCGTTGACCAGAAGATTCGGGTAACGCGCCGGTAAAACCGACGGTTCCATGACGGTTTCATCATAGTTCGGCATAAAATCGACGGTATCTTTGTCAATATCTTCAATCAATGCGTGAGCAACTTTTTCCAGACGGGCTTCGGTATAACGCATGGCTGCGGCACTGTCTCCGTCCATGGAACCGAAGTTTCCCTGCCCGTCTACCAGCGGCAGGCGCATTGAGAAGTCCTGAGCCATACGAACCATAGTGTCATAAATCGCGGCATCACCGTGCGGGTGATATTTACCCATAACATCACCGACGATACGGGCGGACTTACGATACGGGCGGTTATAATCATAGCCGCTTTCGTACATGGAATAAATAATACGGCGATGTACGGGTTTCAGACCGTCACGGACGTCCGGCAAAGCACGCGAAACGATAACGCTCATGGCATAATCAAGATAAGAACGCCGCATTTCATCGGAAATTTCAACCGGCGCAATACCATCTCTGACCTCGACCACGTTATCTATAATCTCATTTTCTTCACTCAATTTATTATCCTTTACAACATTTAAACTGTCAGGATTGTAGCAGAACGGCAGGTCAAAACCAGAAAAATCTCCAAGTTATACCCGCAAAAACGTTTCTACGGGCTAAAAAAAGGCCTTAAAATCGATTTTGGCAATTTTAAAGACTTATTTTTTGTTGTAAAAGTTAACGTAATTTTTCTGTATGGTCAAAAAAAGCGCCTCAAAATGAGGCGCCGGTATATATTGCGGTCTTTTTTAGAATGGAATATCGTCATCCAAATCAGCAGATGGCGCTGCAGACGGCGTATTATCCCAACCGGAAGAACCTCCGGCCGGTGTGAAGACGGAATTGTCACCGCCCATGGAAGAACCGTCACCTTTAGCATCCAAAAGAACCAGACTGCCACTGAAGTTCGGAACGACAACTTCGGTCGTATAGCGTTCTTGACCGTTATTGTCTTCCCATTTACGGGTTTGGAGCTGGCCTTCAAGATAAACTTTGGAGCCTTTGTGCAGATATCTTTCGGCAACACCGGCAAGATTTGTATTAAAAATAACAACACGATGCCATTCGGTGCGTTCTTTGCGCTCGCCGGAAGTTTTGTCCGTCCAGCTGTCCGAAGTTGCAATGTTCAAATTTACGATTTTGGAGCCGCCGGCCGTGTTGCTGACTTTAGGGTCAGCGCCGAGATTTCCGACCAAAATTACTTTATTAATGCTTCCAGCCATTTTATTTTCACCTTATTTGTTGAGAAATTTCATTGCATGAATTATATATGAATAATTTGAGAAAGGAACAAAAAATCAATAAACCTGTGCATATTCGCCGTTTTGAATCTGATAAACGCTGTAATGTACTGAATTGTCCGGATTTCCGTTGTTAAACATCATTTCTCCCCAAGCGGTATCAATCTTATTTTTATTAACGGCAGCGGCCAGTTTTTCATAAGCAAAAGAATCGGTCTTGTCCACCAGAGCTTTCCACAATTTGACGGCCGAATAACCGTAAACCGCCAGACCTTCAGGTTCTACGCCAAGCAGACGCAGACGCACCAGCGTTTCGGTAAAGGCGGGGTCATCCTTCAAAGAAGGCAGCGCAATCACATAGGCACCCTCAGCCAAATCACCGAGGATTTTTTCATAAGATTCCTGAGACTGGTAGCGATTGGTAAAAATAATAAATTCGTCATCTTCCTGCTTCAGGTGTTTTGCCAACTTGGCCACGGATTTGGGCCGGCCGAGAATATAGGCAGCCTCGGCGCCGTTGTCGACGATGTCTCGCGCCAGATAGTCCAAGTCATTGCCGTAATCCGCCAAATTATACACCCGCAAGATTCCGGCCGGCGCGGCTTTTTGAAATTCACTGCGGACAATGCGCGCCACATCAATCGTATCGCTTTGGCGACTGTCATAAATCATAGCCAGATTCTTAGAAGCAAAATGGTTTTGATAAAATTTTAAAAAATCCTGTCCCTGACGTTCCGAAAAACCAACCATTTTTACCAAACCTTTATAATTGCTGCCAACGTTCTGGGCACTGACCGAGGTGGGAATAATCTGAAAAATGCCAGCTTTAGCATAAATTGCGGCAACCTGACGAAAGGCATTGGTACAATAAGGACCGACAACCAGATTGATACGGTCTTTTTGAGATGTGTTCAAAGACATCATCTGCGCGGTTGAAACAGCCAAACGGTCATTGCACTGGTCATCTACGGTAATCAGATTTATTTTTTCTCCGTTGAGGCCGCCATCGGCGTTAATTTCATCGACGGCAAGTTTCACACCTTCAATGATTTCCGCTCCCAGACGACGAAATTCTCCGGCTTTCGGGGCTATTACCGCAACATTTGCCGTCGCATAAACTTTCAGCGGAGAAAAAACAAAAATAACTGTCAGAATATACAGGATTTTTTTTATCATAATCAGTATCTTTTATCTATTTGCCCTCACTATTAACATTATTTTAACAGATAGGCAAGTATTTTATGTAGCATAAAGATTATTGTTAAATATAAAAAAATGTGTTATTTTATCTGTATGAACGTTAATTTTCAAAACGGAGAAAGAATATGGCCGATTTAATTATTGATAATAATGGAAATGTTATCACCGTGAAAGATCACCAGAAGAATATTCGTGACAAAGACGGTAACTTTGAAAAATATGTTAAAGAAGATTTAGCAGAGGCTGAAAGAGATGCTGAGCAAGCCAAAAAAGAGCGCATAAAAAGAACAAGAGAGTCGGCAAGGCGCGTTATGAAGCAAAGATTCAAGGCTGAAATAGATAAAAGTATTGCCGAAGATAATGAAAAAGGCGAAGCCGCTGCCGCCCGCAGAGAATTAGAGAAAGAGGATGCGGCTTATAAAAAGAGAAAAGAAGCTTTTGATCGTATGGTTGAAGCAAGAAAAGCGCAAAGAGCTTAGAACATATATCAGAGAAACGGCCAATTGCGGCCGTTTCTTATTTTGATCATAAAGTAATTGTTGACATAATTTACAAAATTTGTAAAATGTGTTTGTTTTTATTAATTAGTAATTAAATTATTTTGTATATGGAAAGATTACAAAAAAGAATTTTGCCTGTTTACAACAATCCTTACCAAGTTGAAAAGTGTGTTGCTTCCATGCTCGGCTGTTCGGAAAAATCCTGTCAGGCCGCATTATTCCTGTCAATCGGCTGGAACGGCACCGGTTTTGCCACTTCGACAGATTGGAAAATTCTGACCCCCGGCGCAAGATGCGTTTTGCCACCGGCCGTTGTTCCGCAATATCCGACTTTTATTACCATTAAAGCCGGAATGAACGTGGATTATACGCTTGACAAAGAATGGCAGATTACGCGCGACAACAAAGATGCCGTGATTATCTTAAACAGTGAGGAATTTGTTATTCAAAACGGTATCTTCGTAGAGATCGAAATTTCACCGCAATGTAAAAATTTTATTCTCTCTGACTGCGAAGTCATTAAAGAAGAACTGCCGGATAAACGGGTTTATCGTATTATAACGGACGATAACACCCAATACGGCGAATATGTAAATGGTACAATTTCGCTTCTCTGATAAAATAACCGCTCTTTGCTTTATAGCAGAGCGGTTTTTATATATTTTCTGTACTTTAGCCAAATTTTCTCCGCTTTTCCACCCCTCTGCCCAAAATTTCAACATTATTCTTCATGAATGTTTGACATTATCGTTTCTTTATGGTATACTGGTCTTAGTATTGGAACTTTTTAGGGAGGAAGCCGATGAAGAATATTAACACTATGCTACACATGAAACTAAACTCTGCGGTGTCAGTTTTTGCTGTTGCCGCCGCTTTCTCGGTTCTTCTCCCGCCTTCTAACGCTTTTGCAGGAATCTGCTTTCTGCCCGACTGTCAGGATTCCGACACTGTTCAGGGTGATATTAACATGAACGTCAATTCTGATACCGAATGGTGCGAGAAAAAGGGTTATACCTATTATGCTTCCGGTGAATGTCCGCAATACCAAGCTAAAGTCGGTACTTGTTCCCGTGATGACCATTATCTTAAGTGCGACCCTGTCAAATGGTGTACAGATAACGGCTATAAAACACAATCCTGTTCTCTGCCATCTTTTGTTAATGACCAATGTCCGAACAAAAAGCCTTATTACAAAGGCTGTAAAGAAGACAGGCCGCGAGCCTGTCGCGAAGCCGGATATGTTAACTCTTGTTCTTCGGGGCGGTTATATGCCACTACAAACCGATGTCCTTATGACAGATCTTATGGCAAGTGCTGTAGCGCTTCGCCTTCCACAGGTTGTCCAAGCAATTACTCCGTAAACTGTGACCATACAGGCGGCTCTTCCGGTACCGATAATTGCGGTTACACCTGTTATCGTTGTTGTTCTGATGAATGTTCTCGCGGGTCAAAGAACTATTCCGGTTCTTATGCCGGCACAACCGAATGCGGGTCACGTTGTTATAATTTCCGTTCATGCCCGAGTGGCTCTTCCACCTCTTATCACGGTTCTTCCGCTGGATATGATGATAACAGAAGATGGTGCGGTAATTATTGTTCAGATACCTGTTCTTCCGGTGAACGCTACCCTTCTTGCGCTTGGAATGAAAAAAAAGTCAGAGCCGGTTCATCCGAATGTGGTACTTGTTATAAGTGCCAGTATAACACTGACTGCAATGCTACTGATAAATCTTGCACCGGAGGATGGTGCAACTCTACTAACTCTTGCGGTAAATGTACTTCCTGCGGATATCCATGCTCGCCAAAATCTGATGAAAGCTGCCCAGGTGCAACGGAATCTTGCTCCGATGGCTGTGGCGGAACCAGAAAATGTTGTAAAATAGGTTCCGGAGGAACACCTGTCGGTTCTACATCTGGAAGGATTTGGTTCGAACCAACTAACAAACCAATTTGTTGGACGGTAGGAACAAGAGATTGCCCTTCATCCACTCCTTATTCTATTGTTCAAGATGTCCATGAGTGGTGTGACTGCGGCGGTGGGAAACATGAATATGACCGTGGTATTCATAGCGGCTATCTGTCAAGAATAGGCAGAAGCGCATGTTTTGCCACCAAAAGCGAGTGTGATTCTAAGAAATCAGATTACTTTGAGCCTAAGTCTAATGATTATTTGAGCGGAAACTCTTATAACGGACCAGCAAACTGCTCTTGTAAATAAGAGAATTATCTCATTATAAACATAAAGCTGTTTCTTTGATGACAGCTTTATTTTTTATTGCCTTTCTTATTAATAATAACTATATTCCTTGCAGAGGTATAAGATATGTCAGACAACAAATTTATTGAAATCAAAGGCGCAAGAGAACACAACCTTAAAAACGTGGATATTAACATCCCGAAGAACAAGCTTACCGTCATTACCGGTTTGTCAGGTTCGGGAAAATCTTCTCTGGCTTTTGACACGATTTATGCCGAGGGACAGCGTCGGTATGTGGAAAGCTTGTCTTCTTATGCCCGTCAGTTTTTGGATTTGATGAAAAAGCCCGACGTCGACTCGATTGAAGGATTGTCGCCGGCAATATCCATTGAACAGAAAACAACCTCACATAATCCGCGTTCCACCGTCGGCACAGTGACCGAAATTTATGATTATATGCGTTTGCTCTGGGCACGCGCCGGAACACCCTATTCTCCCGTGACAGGACTGCCGATTGAGTCGCAGACGGTTTCGCAAATGGTCGACAAGATTCTGGAAATGCCGGAAGGTACCAAACTTATGCTGCTGGCGCCGATTGCCCGCGGCAAAAAAGGCGAGTTCAAAAAAGAATTTGAATCTTTGCAAAGACAAGGATTTCAGCGTTTGAAGATTGACGGTACGGTTTATTCTATTGATGAGGTTCCCGCCTTAAGCAAAAATCAGAAGCATGACATTGAGGTTGTGGTTGACCGTCTGGTTGTTAAGCCGGATATTACCGAGCGGGCGGCTCAGTCTGTTGAAACAGCCCTAAAGCTTGGCGAAGGCTTGGTTTTTGCCGAAAATATTTCTGACAATTCCCGCACGACTTTTTCTTCAAAATTTGCCTGTCCGGTTTCGGGCTTTACGATTGAAGAAATTGAACCGCGGCTGTTCTCTTTTAATAATCCTTATGGAGCCTGTCCGCATTGTGACGGTATCGGCGCCAAGCTTTATATGGATCCGGAACGGATTGTTCCAAACCCCAACTTATCCATTGCGCAGGGAGCTATTCTGCCGTGGTACAGCCGCAAGCACGGTTTTTATTCCGACACTCTGAACTCTTTGTGCGATTATCTGGGAATTTCTAATAAAACACCATGGAAAGAGCTTCCGCAAATGGCCAGAGACGTTATCTTGTATGGGTCCGGCAATGAAGCAATTCCGATGTATTATTCGCATTTTGTCACCAATAAGCCGTTTGAAGGCGTGGTCAACAATATGGAGCGGCGTTTTTTGGAGACGGATTCACAGCAGATGCGCGATGAATTTGCGCAGTATCAGTCTGCCGCCACCTGTGAATTTTGCAGCGGCAAACGCCTGAAACCCGAGGCTTTGGCCGTAAAAATCTGCGGAATGGACATTATGGACGCCTCTGCAATGTCAATCAAACAGGCGCGGGACTGGTTTATGAATGTTGAACAATCTCTGACGCCGAAAAAAGCAGAAATTGCTCATAAGATTTTGAAAGAAATTATTGAGCGTCTCAGCTTTTTGAACAATGTTGGGTTGGATTATCTTAATTTATCGCGCCAATCGGGCACGCTTTCCGGCGGTGAGGCGCAGCGTATTCGTTTGGCATCACAAATCGGTTCGGGGCTGACCGGCGTGTTATACGTTTTGGACGAGCCGTCTATCGGCCTGCATCAGCGTGACAATGACAGGTTGCTGGAAACGCTGACCCGTCTTCGCGACATCGGCAATACCGTTATTGTCGTCGAACATGACGAAGACGCCATTCGTTCCGCCGACTATCTGATTGACATGGGACCGGGAGCCGGCCACAACGGCGGCTATGTTACCGCTCAGGGAAGCGTGCAGAAAGTTTTGAAAAGTCCAGACAGTCTGACAGCGCAGTATCTCAATGGCAACCGGCAGATTGAAGTTCCTTTTCAACGCCGCGCGGGAAACGGAAAATTCATCGGATTAAAGGGCGTGCGTACCAATAATTTGAAAAACATTGATATTCAGATTCCGCTCGGTACCATGACTTGCATTACCGGCGTTTCCGGCGGCGGAAAATCTTCGCTGATTTTGGAAACCCTGTATAAAGCCATCAACAAAGAGCTGAACGGCTCGCGCGAACCGGCCGGAATTTATGACTGCTTGACCGGTCTGCAGAATATTGATAAAGTCATTGACATTGACCAGTCGCCGATCGGACGGACACCTCGCTCCAATCCGGCTACTTATACCGGTTTGTTTACATATATCCGCGACTGGTTTGCCGAACTGCCGGAAGCTAAAGCACGAGGCTATGCGGCCGGACGCTTTTCTTTTAACGTAGCAGGCGGACGCTGCGAGGCCTGCAAAGGTGACGGCGTTACCAAAATCGAAATGCACTTCCTGCCCGATATTTATGTGGAATGCGACGTTTGCAAAGGCAAGCGTTTTAATCGGGAGACTCTGGAGGTCAAATACAAAGGGAAATCCATTGCCGACGTTCTTGACATGACCGTAGATGAGGCTTATCAGTTTTTCGATGCCATACCGTCAATCCGCAACCGTCTGGATTTGCTGCGGCAAGTCGGCCTTGGCTATATTCATCTCGGGCAGCCGGCTACTACCCTTTCCGGCGGCGAGGCACAGCGTGTCAAACTTTCCAAGGAGCTTTCCAAACGGGCGACCGGAAAAACCCTGTATATTCTTGACGAACCGACAACGGGTTTGCATTTTGAAGATATCAACAAACTCTTAAAGGTCTTGCAAAAGCTGGTGGATCAGGGAAATTCCATCATTATTATCGAACATAATCTGGACGTGATTAAGACGGCCGAGTATATTATTGATATTGGCCCCGAAGGCGGTGATGCCGGCGGGTCAATTGTGACCAAAGGAACACCGGAGCAAGTGGCGAAGTCAAAAATCAGTCATACGGCAAAATATTTGCGACAGAAACTGGGAATGAACCTTGCTAAAGCCGCCGAATAACCCGTGCGACGGTTGGCTGTCAGTTTGTACCATGCCTTGAGCCCCGCGTTGCTATGGCGATATATACAGAAAAGTAAGAGTCTCAAAAAAAATTGTTATTGCCAAATTTCTCCGACAAAGACAAGAAAAAAGAAAAACACCGCCGAACAACATAGTTTCAGCGGTGTTTTTCTTTTGGGCTAAAATCAGAACTGATAGCTCATCCCAAGGCCAAGCATATGGATATCATTCTCGTATTTAGCGCAAAGCGGGCCGCGGGCATTATCTCCGGTATGTGTTCCATCCAGCTTAACTCTGCTTTTTTCTGCACGGATATAGGTATACCCGAGATTAAATTTGGTCTTTTCATCCCAAGTATATTCAACGCCGCCGGAATACCACAGTCTGTCGGCGTCCGGAATACGCGGGGTGCGATATCCCTCTCCAACCGCGCTTTGATCGACGGCGAAGCCGGCGCGAAATTTCCACTTATCGTTATACTTATAGCTGGCACCTACGGCATAGAAGGTTGTATCTTTCCATTTTTCTTCCGTGATACTGTTCAGCCCGTTCTCTCCTCGGATACGGAGTTCCTTAAACGAAGACCAGTAAGTCCGTCCGAATTCCGCCATTACCGACCATTGGTCATTAAGATCATGATAAGCACCGATTGTCAGGTTTGCCGGCGTGGTCAGACGGGCGCTGATGTCCTGATCCATTGGATTATAAGATGCGAAATCAATCTTGCCTTTCAACTTGTGTCTTATCTGGCTACGATAACCAATACCGACACGGGTAGAATCGGTAAATTCATACAAAGCGCCGACGCTGTAGCCGATATCAAAAGTATCACCTTCCAGCTTTGTCCGGTCTTCCATATACACCCCTGGCGCAACCGGAAGCGCGGCGGAATTCTTTAACTTTGCCCGCACATACTGCATTTGAAAACCGGCGCCGAGCGAGAGTTTGTCGTTAGCCTTATAAGCCAGCATAGGCGTGGCGGTCAGGGTTTTAACGTCTGACTTTGTACCGTGAAAACGCCCTGCCCAGTCCTCATCATAGGTTGTAATCATGCCAAAAGGAGAGTTGATTGCAAAAGCGGCATACCAATTATCATTAAGCGGCGCGGCAATTGTCATATTCGGCGCAGCCGCCGGGTGCACGATATTATCTGTATAACCGCTGTAGTCATCGCCAACCGGTGTTTGTCCTTTAGCGCCTTTAGCTTTGGAGCGCGGAGCAATCCAAGTTGCGCCGCCGGCAAAATTAACTCTGGCATGGCGCGTCAGTCCGGCCGGGTTAAAGTATGAATAAGTCACGTCCTCTGCTCCGGCCGTGGCACCGGCAAAAGCGTTGCCCATGGCTGCGATTGATTGTTCTTTGAGGTTAAAACCGGAAGCAAAAGCGTCGGTAGCAAACAAGATTCCGCCCAACGCCGTGAAAGTCAAAATTTTCTTCATGTTAGTTACAGTAGTTGTTAATCCTAAATTGCAGCTTTTGCGCTTAACCTATGATAATACTTAACAAAATCGCTGCTGGTAAAGTTTTTAGCTTAATTTTTTCCAAATGGCAAATTTTGTTTGGCTTCTATACACATATCTTTGACTGATTTAAATAAATCAAGCATATAGCACGGCTTTATGACAAAAATTGTAGACAAGATGGTGATTTCTCTTTACTTGCCACAGATTTCGGGCGTAGTATTTTCCTATTGTTTTAACAGCCGGAGACTGATTTTGAGGGACTTTGTCAGGTTTTGTTTAAGAGGTTTCTTCAGATGTTTGAAAGTTAAGTGTAAAATTAATTTTGACGAAGCTTCACTGCCGCAGAAGGCGGTTTATGTATCTAACCATGTGTCTTTTCTTGACCCTATTCTTTTATTTGCTTTTCTGCCGGGGAATCCTGTTTTTGCCCTGAACGGGCATTTGTACCGCCGCAAGTGGATCAGATTCTTTATGAAAACCGCAGATGTGGTTTTGTTTAATCCAATTGAACCGATGGATATTAAAGACCTGATTGCCAAGGTTGACAGCGGCCGTAAGGTTGTGATTTTTGCCGAAGGACGCGTGACCGAAAACGGCGGACTGATGAAAATTTACGAGGCTCCGGGACTGGTTGCCGACAAGTCAAAGGCGCCGATTGTGCCGATTTGGATTGACGGCCCGCAATACGGATATTTTTCTAAAACCAAAGGAAAACTGCCGCACCGCCCGTTACCAAAGATGCGGATTACCATCGGCAAACCCCGTAGCTTTAAATTAAAAGACGAGTTGCGGCGGCAGCGCGACCACATCAGCAACGAAGTCTATATGATTCCTGT
>CAKQRB010000061.1 GCA_934271195.1 uncultured Alphaproteobacteria bacterium
AGTATAGCTCCGATTTCTAGACGGCGCCCTCCATAAAACGCCTTTCTGCGATATTTCGGGGCGAAAACGACATGATATTTGCAATTCCATGTCGTATGTGCTATTGTATGTGTGTTCATAAAAAAAAACTCCTTTGCTTTTATTTAGACAATTGCCAGACCATCTCTAACATAATAGCAAAGGAGTTTTTATGTGCAAAGCTGTAAGCTCTTTGGAACCACGCGCCTAGCGCGTGGTTTTCTGGATACAACAAACCCCGTGTCTGATCAGGCGCGGGGTTGCTTTTTTGATTGATGAGAAAAATTATTTTGCCAGCTGAGCAGCTACTTCGGCAGCAAAATCTTCTTCTTTTTTCTGCAGGCCTTCACCCAAACGGAAGCAGACATATTCTTTCAGCTTAATGTCGGTGCCCATGTCTTTGGCTGCATCGGCAATAACCTGCTTAACCTTTTTATCCGGATCCATAATGTAAGCTTGTTCTTCCAGAACAACTTCGTCATAGTATTTGCGCACGCGGCCTTCAACCATTTTTTCAATAATGTTTTCCGGTTTGCCGGAAGTTTTTGCCTGTTCTGCAAAGATCACTTTTTCGTGTTCAACGGCTGCCGGATCAACAGAGGCAATATTCAAGAACAGCGGGTTTGAAGCTGCAATATGCATTGCAATATGTTTACCAAGTTCGGCCAATTTTGTTTTGTCACCGGTAGATTCCAAAGCAACCAAAACGCCGATTTTGCCGAGGTTCGGCTGAACGGCATTGTGAACATAAGAAGCAACGACACCATTAGAAACTTCAATTTTTTGAGCGCGGCGCAGGTTCATGTTCTCGCCGATTTTGGCAATCATATCTGTTAAGCGTTCTTCAAAAGATTTGTTAACTTTCGGGCATTGGAAAGTCTTCATGTCGCAAACTTCACCATTACGGAGCAAAGCAACTGTAGCGGCATCTTTAACATATTCTTGGAAAATGTCGTTTTTAGCAACAAAGTCGGTTTCGGAGTTGACCTCTACAACAGCACCGGCGTTTCCGTCAACGGCAACGGCAACCAGACCTTCGGCTGCAATACGGCTGGCCTTTTTGGCGGCAGAAGCCAGACCTTTTTTTCTGAGCCAGTCAACAGCCTGTTCTATATCCCCGTTGGTTTCGGTCAGGGCTTTTTTGCAGTCCAACATTCCGGCACCAGTCGTTTCTCTGAGTTCTTTAACCATAGCGGCAGTAATATTTGTCATTCTTTGTATCCTTTGATAAAAATTTAAATAAGGGCGATATCTTATGATTTATGCAAAAAGATAAGATACCGCCGCAAATTTTGGCTAAGCTCTTAATAAAAAGAACTATTCGGCGCTTTCGGCAGAAGCTTCAGCTTCGGCAGCAGCTTTTTTAGAAGCTCTTTTTTTGGCCGGTTTGGCTGCAGCTTCAACGCCTTCAACCATTTCTTCTACTTTAACACCTTGAGCGGCGATTTCGGCCTGCATACCGTCAAGAACGGCGCCGGAAACCAAATCGCAGTAGAACTGAATGGCGCGGATTGCATCATCGTTACCCGGAACCGGAAAGTCAACGGCATAAGGGTCAGCGTTGGTGTCGCAGATACCGATAACCGGAATACCGAGCTTTTTGGCTTCTTTAATCGCCAGAGTTTCTTTCGGTGTATCAACAACAAACAACAGGTCAGGCTGGCCGCCCATGTTCATGATACCGCCAAGTTCGAGCTCGAGTTTTTCCTGTTCTTTTTTCAGGTTGAGCATTTCTTTTTTGGTATAACCGTCATAAGCATTTTTCTCAGCCATGTCTTTGAGTTTTGCAAGGCGGGAAATTGATTTGTAAACGGTTTTCCAGTTGGTAAGCATACCGCCGAGCCAACGATGGTTAACATAATACTGTCCGCATCTTTCAGCGTTTTCTTTAATAATGTCCTGAGCCTGTCTTTTGGTTCCGACAAACAAAACTTTACCGCCGTTTGCGGCAATATCTCTGGCTGTGGCCAAAGCAGTATACAGCATCGGGTAAGTTTTTTGCAGATCGATAATGTGAATATTATCTTTTTTGCCATAAATGTACGGAGCCATTTTCGGGTTCCAGCGGCGGGCATGGTGTCCGAAGTGAACGCCGGCCTCAACCATTTGACGTAATGTAAACGTAGGAATTGTCATATTATATTTATCCTTAATTTTCCAGTTAAACCTCCGCAGACTTCAAAACCGCCCTCAAAAGCGGCACCGGAGCGAAAGAACCTGTTGAGAGGCTTTCCGCCATATCTGCGTGTGAAATGAGCGGGAACCAATTCTCCCGTTCGCTGTCTTTTTATACGCTATTTCACTATTTTGCAAGTATTTTTTGTTTAAAATCTGCAAATTTTGCGCAGACGGGGATTTTCTCCTGAAAAAGCGCATTTTCTTGTTCACGCAGGGGAATTTTAGTCTTGTAAATTCGGCTCTGATGTTGTATTTTAACGCCAATTGTTAAGGTTATGAGGAAAAAATGACAGATTTGTTTGAGAGCACCGCTCCGGCGGCCCAAGAATATAACGCGCAGGAAATTGAGGTTCTGGAAGGGCTGGAACCAGTACGTTATCGTCCGGGAATGTACATCGGCGGCACAGATGACACCGCGTTGCACCATCTGGTAGCTGAAATTCTTGACAACTCCATGGACGAGGCGGTTGCCGGCTATGCCAACCATATTGACATTACGCTTAATGCCGACTACTCGATTACGATCGCCGACAATGGCCGCGGCATTCCGGTTGACCCGCATCCGAAGTATCCGAACATGTCTGCCCTTGAAGTGATTATGACCATGCTGCATTCCGGCGGCAAATTCGGCGGCGGCGCTTATAAGGTTTCCGGAGGATTGCATGGTGTCGGTCTGTCTGTTGTCAATGCGCTGTCAGAAAATATGATGATTGAGATTGCTCGTGACAAAAAGCTTTATCGTCAGGTATACAGCCGCGGCAAACCGCAAACGGCTCTGGAATTGATTGGCAATGCGCCCAACCGCCGCGGCACATCAATCACATTTAAACCAGATCCTGAAATTTTTGGGACAAATTCCCAATTATCACCCAACCGCGTTTATCGTATGGCGCGTTCAAAGGCTTTTTTGTTTAAGGGCATAAAAATCAACTGGAAATGCGCTCAGGAAGTATTATCAGAAGGCGATGCGACACCGCCGGAAGCCGAATTGAATTATCCAAACGGCGTGAGCGACTTCTTGAATTATCAGCTGGGCAGCCGCACGACCATCAACCGCACCGCTTTTTCCGGCGACTCTGAACTGGCCAATGACGAAGGGCGCGTAGAATGGGCAATTACCTGGCCGGAAGACGAAAACGGTTTTTGCTACTCTTATTGCAATACCGTGGTAACGCCGCAAGGCGGTACGCATGAAGTCGGCTTTAAAACCGCACTGGTACGCGGGCTGAAGGAATACGGCGAAATGGCAAACATAAAAAAAGCCGCCAATATTACCGCCGAAGACTTTTTGAGCGATGCCTGCATTATGTTGTCGGTCTTTATCCGCGACCCGCAGTTTCAGGGACAGACCAAAGACAAGCTGACCTCGGCCAAGGCAACGCGGTTGGTGGAACAGGCCGTTAAAGACTCGTTCGACCACTGGCTGACTTCCGACATGGAAAACGCCTCGGCACTGATTGAATATGTGATTGAACGCGCTGAACAACGCCGCAAGAAGAAAGAAGAAAAACAGGCCGTCCGCAAAACGCCGACCAAAAAACTGCGTCTTCCGGGAAAACTGGCTGACTGCTCTCAGGCTGCTGCCGAAGGAACGGAAATTTTTATTGTCGAGGGGGATTCCGCCGGCGGCTCCGCCAAGCAGGGACGCGATCGCTTTACGCAGGCTATTCTGCCGTTGCGCGGCAAGATTTTGAACGTTGCGAGCGCATCTTTGGACAAGATTATGCAAAATCAGGAAATCAAAGATATGTGCGAAGCTTTAGGCTGCGGCGTTAAAGAAAATTATAATGAAGACAATCTACGTTATGAAAAAATCATTATCATGACCGATGCCGACGTGGACGGCGCGCATATTGCCTCGCTGCTGATGACTTTCTTTTATCAGCAGATGCCGAAGCTGATTGAAAACGGACATTTGTATATTGCCACGCCACCATTATATAAGATTTCGGCCGGCGGCAAGAATTTTTATGCTCTGGACGACGAAGACAAAGACCGGATTTTGAAAAAAGAAATCAAAGCCAATGCCAAACCGGACATCAGCCGCTTCAAAGGTTTGGGAGAAATGAGCGCCCAGCAGCTGAAAGAAACAACGATGGACAAGAAAAACCGAATGCTGCTGAAAGTCATTCTGCCCAACACCAGTACCGAAGAAGGCAAGGAAGAAGCCTTTGAAACGCGCCGACAGGTTGAGCGTCTGATGGGCAAAAATCCAGAGCTGCGTTTTCAGTTTATTATCGAACGCGCGAAATTTGTAGATGATCTGGACATTTAATTATTGATGACGGGGACTGGAAAATGATCAGAAAGTTTCGGCCGCAGGATACGGACAAAGTCATGAAAATCTGGCTCGACGGCAGTCTGGACAGTCACGATTTTATTCCGGCAGCCTATTGGCAGGAAAATTTTGCCGTCGTCCGTGATGAATATCTGCCGGCAGCGCAGACTTATGTCTGGGAAGAAAACGGCGACATTAAAGCCTTTGCCAGTCTGGAAAACGAAGACTATATCGGCGCGTTGTTCGTTTCTGCCGATGTACGGGGCAGAGGAATTGGCAAAGCCCTGATGTTTGAACTGCAAAAGAATCACAGCCGCTTAAATTTGCAGGTTTATTCACAAAATAAAAAAGCCGTTCAGTTCTATCATCGCTGCGGTTTTCAGATTCTGCGCGAAGAAACAGACCGCCAGACAGGAGCCAGCGAGTTGATGATGAGCTGGAACAAAGGCAACGTTTCCGGCGATTTAATTTATAATTATACGCGGCGTTCTTCTCTTTAAATTTTGCGCGGTTTTCAGATTGTGCTTATAAAAGAAACATTAGGCCAGCTCAAAGCAGGCAACCAATTCGCTATGGTCGGAAAAGACAAACTGGTCAACCAATGTGACTTCCGTTAACTTGTAACCGGAGGTTATCAGCGTATTGGCATCTTTAACAAAGCTATGCGGATTGCAAGACACGGCAATCAGTTTTTTCGGCTTATCGGCAAAAGATGCTATTTGAGCCGTTTGGGCAACGGCACCGGCGCGCGGCGGATCAAAAATCACAACGTCAAATCCGGACAATTCTTTTTCATCAAACGGGTATTTGAACAGGTTTTTATTAACGACTTCAACATTGCTTATCATATTTTTATTCAACGACTGTCTGAAGCCTTCCAACAAAGCCGGCGAAGAATCTGCCGCCAGAATCTTGTTGTTTTTATTTCCGGCAAGCGGATAAGAAAATGTTCCAACGCCGCAAAACAAATCCGCAATCCGGCCTTGCGTTTCACCCAGATATTTTGTTACCAAGCCAACCAGAGCCTGCTCTCCGGCTTTGGAAGGCTGCAAAAACGTACCGGCAGGAATATAAACGTCATAATTTCCCATTTTGATTTGCGGCCTGACTTTTTCAATCAGCGGTTCACTTACGGAATCCGGCTTTTTACGATGGGAAATGCGGATAACATCGGCAAACTCCTGCGCTTTTTCAAAAACAATCATTCGGTGTTCCAATGTCAGTTCACCGACAAATTCCAAGACAACATCTATGCCGTTGTCGGCATCGCAGAGCCAGACATCGCCGGCGGTAATATATTGCGGCACAAATTTTTTGCCTTTTTTGGCGCCATTACCAAGCGGTACGGCACAAAGTTCAGTCAACAGCGCACGGATTTTGCCAAGATTGGCGTTCAAACGCGGTGTCAGCAGACAACAGGCGGCAACGTCAACCAATTCGTCGCTTTGGCGTTTGTTAAAGCCCAACTGCAATTTTCCTTTACGAAAAGAAAAAGCCATTGCCGCGCGACGGCGGACGTTGTCACCAATAAAAACAGGCATGCCAAACTTGACGTCCGGTTGTATCAAGCCGCTCAAAATTTTTTTGAAATTTTGTTCTTTGCGGTTTTGGTATTCCGACATTGACAGGTTTCTGTACAGACAACCGCCGCAGGCGTCATGATAAGGACAAGTCATCGCACCCTCTTACAAATCTTCATCATCAACACCCAGAACATTAATGCCGGTCCGGCGTTTTTTTTCTTCAATTTCCACATTGTCTTCCTGAATGCGGGAAGAATCGATACCATCCAGCAGCGAAATTTCACGATTGTCCTCTTTATCAAAAATCGGGTGATGATTTTGGCTTTCTTTCCGCTCTGTTTCGTCCTCGCTGCCCAGCTTGCTCAAATCGTCCTTATGAAAAACGCAATAGCGGTTGCGTCCGGTTTCTTTGGCACGATACAGGGCTTCGTCCGACGTTTTTATCAGCATTCCGACATTGTCGGAAATCTCGGAAGAAGAAATACCGATACTGACGGTAAAGCGGACTTCCTCGCCTTCATCACTGTATACGACGGCAGCAGCAATGCTTTCGCGCAGACGTTCGGCCACGACTTCGGCCTGTTTGGTACCTGTATGCGGCAAAAAGACCACAAATTCTTCGCCGCCATAACGGGCGACAATATCATCTTCACGCAGGTTTTTCTCGCAAGTACCTGCCAGTTTGATCAGCACCTTGTCACCGACTTTGTGACCGTAAGTGTCATTGACCCGTTTGAAGTGGTCAGCATCAAGCATCAAGACACAATATTCTTCATTTTGGGCTTTAGCTTCGACAATCCGGTTGAAGACTTCTTCTTCAAAATAGCGGCGGTTATAGAGTGAAGTCAGCGGATCGCGAATCGCCTGATTTTTGAGCAGCATTTCATGGTTTTTGCGCGAAGTAATGTCCTGAAAAGCGGCATAAAGCACAACATCGTAATTATAGTCGATGATATTGACCGAAGCCAGCAGCCAAAAAGGCGTATCGCCGCTCGGGGTTTTGACCAGAATTTCAAAATCCTGCACTTCTTTTTCTTTCTCCAGACGCTCGTTCAAAAGCCGACGGTTGTCAACATCGACAAAAAAGTCTTTCAGGCGGTAGCGGTCAACCTCCTGCGGCAAAATGCCAAAAAGTTTGACAGCATTGGTATTGGCCATGATGATTTTGTCGTCGCCGAGTTTGGACAGGATAATCGGGAAAGGAGAAGATTTGATAATGTCGGCCAGACGCTGATTGCTTTTTTCAATTTCCTGCTCCTGCACTTCATATTTGGCGCTAAGGGAATTGATTTTGATAATCAGAATAGACATGGCGAGCAAAACATAAAACAACGCGGCGGAGTACCATAATTCCGAACCGTCCAGCGCCCAGCTGACATGTGACAACTTCAAAATCAGCAAAATACTGATGGCGGCAGTAACAACAGACGCCATGATATAACCGCTTTTATAACGCTGGGTAACCTGTGACAGAAAACCGACGCTCAAATAAGCAAAGCCGGCGACAGGAAAGACATAGCGCAGGCTGGAAACCATACTGCCGTCAGGAAAGATAAAGACATAGGATACGACGGAAATCAGTCCGAGGCCGGCCACACCGAGAATCACAGGAAGGTCAGGAATATTTTTGAACAGAATCTGAGAAGCGGCAATGGCGAGAAGAACCATGGAGGAAAGCAGCAGCAACAGTTCAAAAAAGACATAGATTTCAACATTTCCTCCGGCTTTATATATGTTGAACGACTTGTATTCAATCCAGACAACAATAAAATCAAATATCAACCCAACAAACAAAAACCAGATTCCCCGACGCACAGGCGAACCTTTTTCCGGAAAAAAGCAAGAGAAAAACAGCAGCAGGAATGCCGTTAACGTTACCAGAATATATGTTGTGTTTGCAAATATGCCGATATTTCCCATTATTTCTCCCCGTCGGATTTTTTAAAATGTGTTTCTTGCATTAAAGCCGTTTTAGTTTATATTGAGTTTATTAACATTTAAAGCTTTAATTAAAATTAAAATAATTGATGAATATTAAAATAAATATTGTATTATTAATATTAGATTTTTGCTTGCATAAAACAGAGAGAAAAAACATGAACAAATCTATGCCTAGGCATTACAGCAACCATTTTGAACTCCGTCTTGATAAAATTCCCGCCCGCAAAACCGACCGGATGTCGGTCTGGATTTTTTATGTCGGGCTTTTGCTCGGCGCAGCTTTGCTTTTGCTTGGCGCTTATGAGCTTTTTGACGGTGTGACCGTTACCCGCAACGATTTTACCGGAAATTTTCCGGCAACCGATTTTCAGCCGATGATGAGCACGACTTTTTTTGACATTATCATTATGCTTATGGGGCTGGGAATTATTGCCGCACTATTTTGCAATTATTTTCAGTACCGCCGGATTTACTTTGACGGCAAGAACGTGGAAATTGTTACCCGCCTGCTTAACGGCAAAAAGCTCCGCATGAAAGAAAAGCTTGCCAAATACGAAGGGGTGCGTTTCCGAATCGAGTTTGCTCAGCTCGGTTTTATCAGCCGTAACAAATATATTATTGAACTTTCACACAAGAATCCGGAAAAATGCGTGCCGCTGTATATTTCTTATCGCGGCAAAAATGTGCGCCGTCTGTGGGAATATTATTCCCGCGCGCTCGGCCTTCCGGCTCTGGTGATGACGGCTGACGGTCTGGTTTCACGCAAGATCGAACATTTGGACAAGTCGATCAAAGAACTTAAAAAGCTTGGCGAGCTTAACGTAGATTTTGACATCAATACTATGCCGATGCCCAAAAGTCTGGCCGTGGTCTGGCGTTCGGACAAGATTGTGCTGAAAATTCGCAAGACGATCTGGGATGCGTATAACGTGCTGGCAATTGCCGTTATCACCTGCGCCGCGATCCTGATTAAGTTTATTGAAAATCTGGCGCCGAATCTGGATCATCGCGGCTTTATGATTTTTTACGGTGTCATGGCGTTTTTTATCACCATGGCCGTAATTATATTATTCCGCAAAGACAAGATTGTGATTAAGAAATATAAAATCGTCAACGTTCACAAGTTTTTCGGTTTTTCAAAAAAACACGGCGAAATGGCTAAAGCCGACATTGAAGCCATTGACGTCACGCCGAATCCGGCGACGGGCAGATGTTTTGTTTCCATCATTTCCGACAAAAAGACAATTGTCTTCGGCAAAAAACTTCCGCTGGAAGATTTACGCTGGATTAAGAACTTTCTGCTATATGAACTTACAAAGTAAATTTTGATAAAAAATCTTTGCTAAAATAAGTTGTTTCAGATATAAACAAAAAATAACGAACTTTTTTAACCGTGGAGATTGGATTACATGAAAAAGGAAAAAGCACCCAAAACCCTGCAAGACGCTTTTATTGAAGAAGTAAATGAGGATTTGAAAAATGACCAGCTGAAACAAATCTGGGACAAATACAGCCTACATATTATCATTTCCATTGTGGCGATTTTAATTGCCGCCGTCAGTTTTGAGAGCATCAAGGCCTGGAGAATCCGCCATTATCAGGAAAATTCCAATATTTATGCTTACGCCGCCAATCTGGCCGAACAAGGCAAAGTGGAAGAAAGCAACAACGTTTTGAAAAAAATTGCCGAGGATCGCGGCGGAATTTATGCCGATGCCGCAAGAATGCTGCTGGCAAAGAACTATACCGAAAACGGCAATATTGAAGAAGCTCAGAATGTATTGAAAGAAATGCTTGCCGACAGCGGCACAAATACGCAGGTTAAAAATGTGGCGCTTATCAAGCTTGCATCCATGCAACTTGAAACAGCTTCTTATGCCGATATGGAAAAGCTGCTGGAACAGGTATTGCAGAATCCAAGCTGGAGCGGCATGGCCAAGAGTCTGCTTGCCCTTTCAGCCATTCGCGCCAACGATTTTGACAAAGCCAAACTGCTTTACAATGAAATTGCCGCAGACGCCAACACGCCTGACAGCCTGAAGGCCGAAGCTCAGGATATGATTGCAATTTTGAATGAAACAGTTAAACAATAAAACAAGGATAGTTTCCATGTATGTTCATTTGATGAAAAACACAATATGCGCAGGATTGATGCTGGCATTAGGAGCATGCGGATTGTTTGCCGAAGAAAAAATCAAACTGGAAGGCGAACGCCTTTCGGTATTAAGCAGTTCGGCAAAGTTGCAGCCTGATTTTCCGGAAGGAAAGGTAAAAATCAAACTGCCGCAGCCGCAGAAAAATTCTCGCTGGACACAGGAAGGCGGAAATTCAGAACATCTGATGAGCCATCTGGCAACAGGTTCAAAACTCAAAAAATTCTGGGATGCCGATTTTGGCGAAGGAAGCTCCAAACGTGATATGCTCATTGCTAAACCGATTATCGCCCACAGAGTTGTTTTTGCCATTGACGCAGATGCCATTGTGACTGCAAGACGGTTGGACAATGGTGACCAGATTTGGAAGAAACGCCTGAAACCCCTGAACAAAGATGACAAATCCAGCTCCATGAAAGGTGCCGGGCTGGCCTATTTTGGCAAAAAGATTTATGCCACAACCGGTTTTGGCGGCGTTTTTGCTCTGGATATGCTGACCGGCCGCAAAATCTGGCGTTATGACGCCGGTGTGCCGATTAGAATTGCACCGACGACAAATGCCGACAAGATTTTTGTGCAGACAATTGACAATACGCTGATTGCATTGAATTCAATTTCCGGTCAAGAAGTTTGGAGATATAAGACTAAAACTGAAGGAACAACGCTGGTCGGCGGCGCTTCTCCGGCCTATAGCCCGTATCTGGACGTGGTGGTGGCCGCATTTTCAAATGGCGAGCTTCGCGCTTTCAAATCCAGCACAGGCACGCCGCTGTGGTCAGACAAACTGATTAGCCGCAAACGCAACAATTCGCTGGCAAATATTGCCGCAATCAAAGCTAATCCGGTGATTGACAACGACAAGATTTTTGCCATCGGGAACAGTGACATTCTGGCCGCGATTGACCTCAAAACCGGCATGAGAATCTGGGAAAAGGAAGTTTCCGGCACAAATCAGCCGTGGATTGCCGGACAATATATGTATGTTTTGAGCGACAACAACGAACTGCTGGCTCTGAACAAGAATAATGGCAAAATCATCTGGAACACTGTTATTCCGAATGTTAACGACAAACCAGGCAAATTTGCCGTCGGACCGGTTTTGGCCAATAATCGTCTGCTGGTTCCGACTTCTGACGGTCACGTTTTTTCAATTTCGCCCTATAACGGCAAGCTGATGGGCTTTATTAACATTGACGAAAACATTGATATGGCGCCGGTTGTGGCTGACGGGATTGTCATATTTACAGCAAATGATGCCGAAATGGTGGCTTATAAATAAAAAACAAGGAAAGAAAAATGACATTAAAAGTCGCAATTATCGGACGACCGAATGTCGGGAAGTCAACGTTATTTAACCGTCTGGCCGGACGGAAAGTGGCTATTGTTCACGATCATCCCGGAGTGACCCGTGACCGGAGAGAAGCTTCGGCAAAACTCAGGGATATGGCGTTGACAATAGTTGACACTGCCGGCTATGAGTATTCCAATGAAGACAATCTGGAACGGCGGATGTGGGAGCAGACAAAGCGCGCTATTGACGAATCTGACGTGACACTGTTTTTGTTTGACGCCCGCGCCGGCCTGCAGCCTTATGACGAGCATTTTGCCAATATTTTACGGCAATCGGGAAAGCCGGTCATTCTGCTTGCCAACAAATGCGAAAGCAAGATGCAGGAAGACAGCATTTATGAAGCTTATAAGCTCGGACTGGGTCAGCCTATTCCGTTTTCGGCCGAGCACGGTCTGGGGCTGAACGAGCTGTACGATGCCTTGAAAGAGTTTGACAAGAAAAAGCCGGCTATGTCTGTTGCCGTATCGGAAGAAGATGATACCAACGAAGATGGGGACAAAGAAGATAAACGCCCGATTCAGCTGGCAATTGTCGGACGTCCGAATGTTGGAAAATCAACGCTTGTCAATGCTTTGCTTAAAGATGAAAGAATGCTGACCGGTCCGGAAGCCGGCGTGACCCGTGACGCTATTACCAGCGAATGGTCATGGGAAGGACACAAGATTAATCTGGTTGATACAGCCGGACTGCGTAAGCAGGCCAAAGTATCCGACTCTTTGGAAAAAATGTCTGCCGCCAGTACCAAACATGCCGCTTTTATGGCGCAGGTTGTCGTCTTGGTTTTGGATGCCGACGCGGTATTGGAGAAGCAGGATTTGACAATTGCCCGACAGGTGATTGACGAAGGGCGCGCCTTGGTGATTGCGGTCAACAAGTGGGATATTGCCAATCGTAAAGAAGCGCTTGACCAGCTGAACTACAAGCTTGAAACTTCTCTGACACAGGTTGAAGGCGTGCCGACGGTTACAATCTCGGCTTTGAAAGGCGAGAACCTTGACAAGCTGATGCGTGCCGTGATTAAAGTTTATAATCGGTGGCGCAGCCGAATCCCTACCGCTCCGCTGAACCAGTGGTTCTCTGATATGATAGACAATTATCCGCCGCCTTTGGGCAAAAACAAGCGCCGGATTAAGCTACGTTATATTACTCAGGCCAAAACCCGTCCGCCTTCATTTTATATTTTTTCCAGCAATCCTGAAGGACTGCCGGAGTCTTATTTGCGTTATCTGACCAACAGTCTGCGTGAAAATTTTGATTTGCGCGGTATTCCGTTGCGGATTACGGTCAGAAAAACCGGCAATCCTTATGCTGATAAAAAACGCTGATTTTTTTGTTTTCCCGCCTTTGCAATCAGGCGGGATTTTTTATATAATCTGACCATTCAGGAAAAGAATAAAGAAAAAGACGAACTTAAGCGGATAAGCTGTCTTAAGGAATTTGACTAATTTCACGGAATTAAAAAAAACATTTGTCTCATTTAAGCTGACAAATGTTTTTTTATAAATAGTTCTGGACATTTTTATTTAGTAGCGTTATATAATCTGCCGAATAAAAATTTGTATGTTTATTAAAGGATAAATTAAAATTGTAACGTTATGGAACATATTATTTTGTTTTTGCTGACTGCTTTGGCTTTTTTGATTGTGGTTCTCAGGATTAAAAGCATCCGTCTTTCTTATATGCAAATGCTTTTGAAAGAAGAACAAGAAAAACGTAATTCTTTGATGGCGGAAAATCAAAAACTGCATTGCAAAATTGAACAACTTAAGCGACAACAACCTTTTCTTTTTGTTACTCACAAAACAGAAAAGGCCGTCGGCACTTAAGTCATGAAAAGAAAACTCCCGAAATAAAGCTTCGGGAGTTTTTATTATTTGCCTGTGTTTTTGTTATATTCGCTTTTTTCTTTAAGGAAGATGATTATCCCTAACGGAATTGTCAAGGCATACACAAGTGTTGCAACGCCCAGCGTAAACCATGGCTGGGTAATGACGGAACTGGCAAACCAGACCACAACCAGCATCAGCGGAATAAACATCCAAACCGGAACTCTCATATGCTTGGTCGAAACCGTCGGAATCCGGCTGACCATCAGCAAGGTCACAATACAAAGCAATATTGCGCAAAAAGTATGTGAGCGGACAATATAATCATATTCAGGAAAGTCAAAAGAAATCAGCACAGGCATTAGAGCCAGCGCAGCTGCCGCAGGCGCAGGCACACCGACAAAAAAGTGCAGCCAATATTCCGGCTGAGGCTCATCTTCCAACATGGTATTAAAACGAGCCAGACGCATGGCCATGCCGATTGACATTAACAGGCAGAAGAACCAGCCGAATTTCGGCAGATCAAACAAAGACCACTGATACAACAGGATTGCCGGAGATACGCCAAAGCTCACAAAGTCAGACAGGGAATCTAATTCAGCACCGAATTTGGTTGAACCTTTCAGCATGCGGGCAACACGACCATCAAACCAGTCAAACAAGGCTGCAATAAAAATGCACATCACAGCTTTCATCCAATCTGCCTGAATGGAATAGCGGATTGACGTTACTCCGGCGCACAAGGCCAACATGGTTACAATGTTGGGGGCAATTTTACGGAAAGGGAGAGCGCGCAGTTTATGCGGTGCCATTTTCAGTTTATGATTTATTTTTTCCATCAGCGGACAACTCCTTTCATTTCGGGAGCATCGCTCTTCAAATTTGCCAGAATCGTTTCTCCGGCAATCATGGTTTGTCCGAGGCAAACTTGCGGGCTGACGCCTTCCGGCAGATAAACATCCAGTCGTGATCCAAAACGAATGAGGCCGAATCTTTCTCCGGCGCGGTATTCCTGCCCTTCTTTGGCTTCACACAATATCCGGCGAGCAACCAAACCGGCAATTTGAACAAAGGCTATTTCTTTACCGGAGGAAGTTTTCATTGACAAGACCTGACGCTCGTTATCTTTGCTGGCTTTATCAAGTGTCGCATTCAAAAATTTGCCCGGAACATAAATAGACTTTGTAATTTTTCCGCTGGCCGGCGCACGATTGACATGGACATTAAATACGCTCATAAAAATGCTGATACGGGTAAAGGTTTTATCGCCCATTTCCAGTTCTTTTGGGGCTTTGACCTTAGCAATCATCTGCACGGTACCATCTGCCGGCGATACGACAACATCAGCCATATCCGGCGTAATGCGCTCAGGATCGCGAAAAAAATAATAACACCACACGGTAAGAACCAGTCCAAGCCAGCCCAACGGCTGCCATAAGATTGCCAGCAAGGCGGTGATGGCCGCAAAAATGCCGACAAAACGCCATCCCTCGTTATTAATATTCGGGAGAATATAACGACGCCAAGAAATATCTATTGTCTTCATCGGTAAAAATTCCTTTATAAATCCGTCTTTTGCCGGGACGCTGTCTCCTGCCGCAACAGAACGGAAGATTATTTGTTAACAATGTAGTTAAAGCACATTCGGCAGTATTTCACAAGCAAAAGATTAAAGTTAATCAGCAACTTTTTTGGCGCGTTGGTGATTTTTAGACTTGCATTTATCCAAAATAATCTGTATAAAATTTTCTTAGATTGGGCGCTTGTGGCGGAACAGGTAGACGCTGCAGACTTAAAATCTGTTGTCCGCAAGGACGTGCCGGTTCGATTCCGGCCTAGCGCACCAGATATTTCGCTTGAATATCAAGCACTTAATTTTAGAGCCGAAGCATTTATGCCATGGCTCTTTAATTTTTTAAATCCTTATAAAACAAGCACTTACACTTTTGCCTCGGTAAAAACAATTACGGGAGGGCAAAATGTCTGAAATGTGTATGGCAAACTGTATGGCAGAAAAAATTCACTTGCAGTTGCACAATAAAATTTTTTATTATAGGGTGGAATTGCCGAGAGTTAACAACAAGCGGAGATACAAAATCATCTCGCTTCACACTCAAAATTACTTTGAAGCCAAGGAAAAAAATAAAGCAAATGGTCGAGTTGGAAGAAAATTTTGCCAAATTACAAAGACTTTTCAACAACTTAATCTTTGAAAATATTGATAATTCCGATGTTATGACGGTTGTTTTGCCGTTTTCCGAGAGAAGATTGTTAAAATGCAACAAGGTTGAGAATGTATATAAATGATAAAAACAGGTTGATTTTATTGTAGATTTTTGTACAGTAAATTTTGAAATTTACAATATTTAGTTTCATAAGGAGAATACCATGAAAAAATTTTTATCACTTTTGGCTGTTGCATTATTGTTTTCAACAGTAGCATCGGCTTTTTCTTTAGAAGATGTCGCTACTGATTCTAAAACACTTAAAATGCAAGCCTGTTTGACTAAAGAAGCTAAAAAAGAATTGGTTAAAGGAACTCTTACCTCTGCAAACGTAGATGCAAAAGCGGCTGAAATTGCTGCAGTTTGTGCTGCAAGCGCATCTACAGAAGTTAATCCCGAACTCATAAAATTAGCAACAACAACTCTTAAGTCTTTAATGTAAGAGGTATTGAACTATGAAGAAATATATATGCAATTTTAGCCGGAACTTGTTTAGCAAGTACCGCACAAGCTGATGATGTTGTACGGACCGTATATGTCAACCAAGCAAATGTTTCAAACACTTCTGTTTATGCCTCTGTTAAAGGCGGACTTAATATGGGAAAAGTAAAAGCCGATGGTGAAAAATTTAGTGAAGATACATTTTCATTAAGTACTGCATTGGGAAGCACAATCGTTGATTTTTCAAATGGTGCTCTAAGAGGCGAAATAGAATATACATACAATGAAGATCTTAAAGATAAAGGCGGTGAGTATGATTCTAAATTGTTAATGGCTAATTTATATTATGATTTTGATATAAATTCTTCCATTACTCCTTATATTGGAGCCGGTGTAGGTGTTGCCTTTAATGATGTTAAATATGCTGAAAACAGCGATGACAATACATCATTTGCCTATTCTTTATCTGCCGGCTTAAATATTCCTGTTAACAATACTGTAAGTTTTGATTTAGGATATCGCTACCTCAATATGACAAGCTCAGATGTCACATTGGGAGGTAACGAGGTAAAAGTTAAACCTTATAGTCATCAAGTGTTAGCCGGTGTTCGTGTTTCTTTTTAAGGAAAGCCTGCTGATGAAAAAATACTTAGTAATTGCCTTTATGCTTTTTCTTGAAGGTTGCGCCAGTTACAGTCATAAAAAAGAGGCTTTTCATCAACAATTTAATGTTGGTAATTTTGAAGCGGCCTCAACAGTTATGTATTCAAGTGCCTCTAAAGAAAAAGCAGAGAATACTGAGTCTGAAAAGCAAATGTCAGAGGGTAAACTTTTACCCTCTGATTTTTCAGATTTAGGAGATATGAAATTTTTTATTGGCCTAAATAGCGGAACAGCCGCCATGTATAGCCAAGATTATGCTTTAAGCGATGTAATGTTTGATATTGCATCAGATTCTATTGCTAAAGAAGAAACAGATGGCTATTCTCCCAAATATTATGAGAAAGTAATGCTTCACACCTATCGGGCTCTTGCCTTATTGCAGTCCGGCGATATTGATAATGCCAGAGTGGAATTTAACAGAGCCGATGCAAGTCAAGGTGAAGCTGCGCAAGAAAATAAAAAAGAAATCAGCAAATTGAAAAAAGAAGCTGCTGAAGAAAAATTTACCGGAAGTATGGAAGCCGCTAACAAAGTATTAGGTGAAGAATTTAAGGAATTTGATAATTTCAAACCGTATGCAGACTTTGTAAATCCATACACAACATATATGAATGGTTTATTTTTATCTTTGCATGGATCGCGTTCAGACATAGAAAACGGTATCTTAAACTTAAAACGTGCAAGAAGTATGTCACCGAATAACAAATTTATAAAATCTGATATTCAAATGGCCCAAAATCTTGCCAATAGAAAAAAATCACCAGCTACTGTTTGGGTTGTTTATGAAAACGGCTTAATTGCCGAAATTGAAAAACAACATTTCGCCATTCCTTTTGTCATTAATCACAGAGTAAAACTTGCTCATATGGCGCTACCTAAGATGGTTCCGTTAACTTCTGCTTATCCAAGTATTCAAATTGCAAGTAATAACAAAAAAATATCAACCCAAAATATTGTTGATATGGATAGAGTTATGAAAACTGAATTTAAGAACAGATATCCGGCAGAGGTTACCAAAGCCGTTATTTGGATGACGTTAAACCTTATTGCGCAAGAGGTTGCACAGCAAGCAATAGGTGATGATAATCAGTTAATGGGAGACATTGCGGCTCTGGCAATTGGTTCCGTATCAAATCCTGTTGAAACAAGAACTTGGTCATCTTTACCTAAAGATATACAAATTGCTCGTTTTGCAATGCCCAAAAATCGTAAAATTCAGATTTTTGACAATACAGGCAAAGAAATTTCTCAGGAAATAGAAATTGATAAAGATATTAAACAGGCTTTGGTTGTTGTTCGTATTCCTACACTCAACGCAAAACCTGGTATATCTGTAACAAAATTAAAATAAGGAACGTAATATGAAAAAATTAATTACATTGTTTTTTGGATGTTTTCTATTCGGATGTGCGACACAAACACAGCCTAATTATGACACAACATTATTTTTTATGGATCCAAACATCAAACTTCAGCAGCTTGAAGCCAGACATTACACCAGAGAAAAAGATGGACATATGTTGGTGAATATTACCGGAATAGGAACTACCAATCAGGTCGTTTATTATAAAGTTGAATGGTATAATGAAATGGGAATGCCAATTAAAACCATTATGTCAACTTGGAAAAGCGCGTCAATCGTTAAAAATATGCCATTTAACTGGGATGTTGTTTCGCCAAATCCTCAAGCAAAAAGTTTTAAAATTATGATAACCAAAAATATCGGTAACGGAATTCTAAATTAGTAAAGGAGAAATTTTATGAAAAAACATATAATTACCATGGCATTTTGTTCAGTACTCTTGCTTGCTGGTTGTGCGACAAAAACAGAATTGATTGATATTGAAAACGATTCAACAGAACGCGCCGCCGGTTTGGAATATCGTGATTTTGAGAGTTCTGCTCGCAGTATGGTTAGCGAAATGTTGGCTTCAGGAAATTTAAATAAACCTGGCGGCGGACGCTATGTATTGATTATTTCAAGAATAGCAAATGATACGATGCAACGTATTGATGTTGATCAATTATCTAAAAAAATCAGGATTGAGTTAATCAATAGCGGAAAAATAGCTGTTACAAATATGGAAGAAGATTCTCGCGTAATGCAATCTCGACAACTGCGTCAATCCAGAGAAGTAAATCAGGCTACTGTTGCCAAAAAAGGCGCGCTTATTGCTCCTGAATTAAGTCTGTCAGGAAAAATTACGCAGCGTGAATTTATTGTTTCTGGCGATAAACGTATTGAATACACATTTGCTCTAAGCATTACAAGTATTGATACAGGTTTAACCTTATGGGAAGGTGAAAAAACGATTATCAAACGTGCAGATAAGAATGCTATAACATGGTAGGCGCATAATGAAACGAATTTTTTTATCACTTTTATTTGTTTGCTTTGCAGGTACTACATATGCAAAGGATATTGAAGTAGAAGCTATGGGTGTTGGCAAAGATTATGAATGGGCTGTTATGAACGCCTTGGACAATGCAGTGAAGCAAACGACTGATGTAACAATTAGCCGTTCAGCACCTATGCTAAAAATGGAAGTCAACGCTAAAGAAAGCTTAGATTCCTCCATTAATGAACAGGCTAATTCTAATGACGGCTCTTTAATCGGCGGGAAAAAATCGGCAAGCTTTTCAGGTTCAGAAAAGGCTAAATATGGCATAGAGGCTTCTGCTGAGTTAAAGGAAATTAATGCCAAATATGAAGGCAATATAAGTTCATATAGTGTTATTTCGTCTGAACAAAAGGACGGTAACTATTATGTAAAAGTAAAAGCTATTGTTAAAAAAGTTGATGATTACAATTCACCTGATTTAATAAAAAAAGCTAAATACTCCTTATCTATTGTCCCTTTTAAGGCAGATAAGCAAATTTCATGTGTTGGCAAGCAAGTATCTTCTAATTCCTTAACCGGTAAAATTTTAAGTATTTTATCTGAAAAACTTTCAAAATCTAAAAAGTTTAATATTGTTGATCGGGAAAATCTAGATGCTTATGCTGAAGAATTGTCTTTAGTCAATAATGATTTTACTAACAAAAAAGAAAAAAGCCGCTTAAAAAATATAGCATCAGCTGATTATATTCTTGTTGGTAAAATAGAAGGATTTAGTACTAATAAGACAACTCAAAGTGTACCAATGACTGGCGAAAGTTATAGCAACAGCTCAGCGGCCATCCAGGTATCTTATAAGTTATTGGAAACAGCAACAATGGAAGTAATCACATCATCAACCGTTGAAGAAAGTCTGAAAAAAAGCGGAAGCTTTAGTTCTTGCAGTAATGTTGAAAAAGAACTTGCTAAAAAAGCGGGGCTAAAAATTTCAACTGAAATTTTAACTGAGCTTTTCCCAGATTATCAACCGACTCCCGAACTTAAAAAAGAGGTTAAAAAAGCTGTTGCGCCTAAAAAGGCTGTAAAACAAGGCCCTATTAAACTTCCTTTTGATTAAAAAATTTTGGATTTTATTATATTTCTTTATATAGGTTCATTATAAAGGCGGAGAATATTTTACTCCGTCTTTATTGTATATAAAATAATTTATTTTTATGTACGACTTATTGGCTTAACGGCCATTAAATTGAACCGTTCCTAAAAATCGGACGGTAAAAAAGTTCTGGGGGGTATCAAAGGGAGTTAAGCAAATGGCATCGGCGCTCTGCCGGTGTCATTTTTGTTTAAGTTCCACTGGTAACGTTCATTATAATAATAGATATAATCTTCAACTTTTCCTTTTCCTCGGCAAATTTTTGTCTTTGATTTTTGTATTTTAATCTTTAAGATTCCGATTCTTTCGGAGCAAAAAAAATGCGCAGATTCGCTTGTCGGGTAACATCAAATCTTATATAAAGCTCATTAATTTCAATTTTTTTCATCAATTGGCACTAAAATTAAATATTCAGCAAATACAAAGTCTTATTTTCCAAAAAATGGCTTTTTTATCGAAAATATCCGTATAGGTTCTCAGCTTATATTGACACC
>CAKQRB010000062.1 GCA_934271195.1 uncultured Alphaproteobacteria bacterium
AAGCCATTGATTTCAGTCAGGAAATTGAAAAACTGAAAGCGGAAAACCTTACTTTGAAAAATGAATTTTTAAGAGCTTACGCCGATGCCGAAAACACCAAAAAACGCTGCGCTCAAGAAATTGAAAAAAACACTAAATATGCTATTTCATCTTTTGCCAAGGACCTGTTAAGTGTGGCCGACAATCTTCATCGCGCAATCGAAGCGCTTCCGGAAGCCGAAAAAGCCAAATGCGAAGAAGCCAAAAATCTGCTGAAAGGCATTGAACTGACAGAAGCCGAATTAATGAAAGTCTTTAAAAAATTCGGCATTCAGAAAGTTGACAGCATGGGAAAAGTCTTTGACCCCAATTACCAAAGGGTTATTCAGGAAGTCGACGATGCCGGAAAACCGGCAGGGACTATTATTGCCGAACTTCAGACCGGATATATGATTAACGACCGCATCTTGCGCGAAGCCATGGTTATTGTCACCAAAGGCGGCAATTAGCTGTTAATAATTAAGAACACCGATAAAAAACTCCAAGTTGAAGCTTGGAGTTTTTTTGTTTTCATTTAATCTGGCTCAAACCAATTTTATTTCGATTCCAACAACGCCAAATTCTTTTTGTCTTTCTTGAGAATAAAATTCTTCCAAAATATTTATTAACTCATTACTATCTGAAAAACCAGCTTTTTTACAATCAATCTTTTGGCACAATTCAATAAAATTATTTGCTCTGTGAAGTTTTATAACTTGAGACAAAAATTTATCATCACTATCAGAATTATTTGAAAATTCAATATAATCACCAACTTTAATATTTTTACGTTTATCATCAAACAAGCGTAACTCAATCGTTTTGATTCCCGATTTTAAAAGATTATAATACCTTTCTTTTACATTCAATTTATGCTGCATTAGTAAACTTCCTTGTGCAAATAAATTATTTATGATACAATACAAGCCAGAATAAAGATTGTAAAGGTATAACATGAATTATAAACTCGAAACTATAGATTACTATTCTTCAGATCATGAATGCCTATATCAAGGAATTGCCAAATTAACCAAATCAATTAATAACATCTATCCTGATTTTACCGATTGGTTATTTAATAAGTTTATTCCAGGATTAAAAAACGGTTCTCGCAAAATGGTTATTGCTTACAATGACTTACATGCACCGATGGGCATTGCTCTTCTGAAAGACACTGAAGAAGAAAAGAAAATATGCTGTTTATTTGTTCGAGAAGATTGTCGAGGAAATGGAATAGCAAATAAATTGATAAAACAAAGTTATGCTGTTCTAAAAACCAACAAGCCGGCACTTACTGTTGCAGACACAAATCTCCCTCAACTGAAAAATTTGTTAGATAAAAATGGTTTTACATTTTCCTACAAGAAAAAAGGAGCTTATCGGCAAAATGATACCGAAAACTATTTTAATAATGAGGCAACAGAAATATTAAAGAAAAATATTTTAGCGCCTTTATTTGCTAAAAAATTAAGACAAAAATAAAGGAAGAATTCATTTTTATTGATTCTTCCTTTATTTTTTAGGATAAACTATCTCAAATAGCCAAACATTTCAAGATATTCCGCATCTTCGATCCATGTCAAAGAAAGCTGAAACAAGCATGAGTGACCTTTTGCAAGTTTTAAATCATGGCCATTCCACCATTGATATTAATAGTCTGTCCCGTAATATATTGCGCTTCATCAGATGCTAAAAATGCAACAACATTCGCAATATCTTGAGCTTCACCAAGCTTGCCTTCCGGAATTTTTGCCAACAGGGCTTTTTTAACATCTTCCGGCAAAACATCTGTCATCGGCGTGCGGATAAAACCCGGAGCAATCGAGTTTACGGTAATGCCGCGGGAACCGACTTCCTGAGCCAGACATTTATTCATGGCAATCATACCGGCCTTGGAAGCGGAATAGTTAGCTTGCCCGGCATTTCCGGTAACACCGACAACCGAGGCAATACCGATAATACGGCCGAAACGGCGCTTCATCATGCCGCGAACGGCAGCTTTTGCCAATTTGAAGCCTGCAGAAAGGTTAACATCCAAAACCAGCTGCCAATCTTCATCACTCATTCTAATAAAGAGATTGTCGCGTGTCAAACCGGCATTGTTTACCAAAATGTCAATACGACCGAGTTTTTCTTCAACTTTTTCAACCAAAGACTTTACATCTTCAGGATTTGTCAGGTTGGCGGTAAAAACCTCAACATTGGAGCCAAGCTCTTCCTTCAGCTTGAGCATCGGCTCTTCACGCATATCGGTCAAAGCCAGAGTTGCCCCTTGTGCATGCAACGTACGGGCGATTTTATCACCCAGACCACCGGCAGCGCCGGTAATCAGAGCAACTTTTCCATCTAATCTAAACATATATTTTCTCCATATTGTAATGAGTTAAAAACTGTTTGCGAGTTCTTCGATTTCAGCAGGCGAACCGGCTGATATGGTACAAATTTCTTTATCGCTTCTCTTAATAATTCCTGAAAGCACTTTGCCGGCGCCAAGTTCAACGGCATTGGTAACGCCATGTTCTTTCATATAAATAACGGTTTCACGCCAACGGACAGATCCTGTAACCTGCTCAACCAAATGCTTTATGATTTCTTTTTCATCCGTTACAGCCTCGGCCAATACGTTGGCAATAAGCGGAATCTGCGGCTGGTGTGCCTCGACCTCGGCCAGAGCCTTGGCCATAACTTCGGCGGCCGGCCCCATCAACGGACTGTGAAAAGGTGCGCTGACCGGCAGCTTGATACATCTTTTGGCACCAAAATCCGGTGCAATTTCAACGGCTTTTTCAATTGCCTGAATATGCCCGCTCAAAACGACCTGACCGTCAGCATTGTCATTGGCCGCTACACAAGTATATCCGCCTTCGGAACAAGCTTCTGCCAAAGCCTCGACATCTTTGAAAGACACGCCGATAACCGCCGCCATGCCGCCTACGCCGACAGGCACGGCTTTTTGCATGGCATTGCCGCGTGTTCTGAGCAGTCTTGCCGTATCAGCCAGAGAGAAAACTTCTGCCGCGCAAGCTGCGGAATACTCGCCGAGGGAATGTCCTGCCACAAAGCTGGCCTTATCTTTGAGCAATATGCCAAACTCTTTTTCCAACACTTTGACAACCGCCATTGAATGAGCCATCAAAGCCGGCTGGGCATTGGTCGTCAGTGTCAACTCACTTTCCGGCCCTTCCGACATAATTTTAAACAAATCTTGCGAAAGAGCGTCATTAACTTCTTCAAAGACCTCTTTAGCCGACTTAAAATTTTCTGCCAATTCCTTGCCCATACCCACAAACTGCGAGCCCTGGCCCGGGAATACAAAAGCATATTTCATTAAAACCTCTTTATTCTTATTAATATCGCGTTAAGGTTTATCGATTATTGTCATAAAGTCAAGACAAAAACCCATTTTATACTACCGCAAAGGAGCGCACACCATGTTTGAACTCGTCCCCGGACTTGCCAAAAAAGACCATATCACCGACCTGAAACTCTGCACTGTTTTGTTTGAAGACAATCGCTTTTATCCGTGGATTTTTTTGGTTCCAAAACGTGAACACGTCAAAAACATGACTTTTTTAAGCATGGAAGACCGCCTGCAGCTGATGCGCGAAATGGCGCTTTGTGAAAAGGTTATGACAGAACTCTTTCCGCATGACCAGACAAACGTCGCCATGATCGGCAACAAAACGCCGCAGCTGCATATTCACATCCTCTGCCGCAAAGACGGCGATCCCGATTGGCCGACCACGGTCTGGAACAACCATTCTGAACCTTATGCAACTGCTGAAAAACAACAAACGATCAATAAAATCAAAGTTGCAATAGAGAAAGAAAAAACGGCTGAAATTTATTGCCAAAATTAAGGATTCTTTGAGGATTTCCGGCATATAATCCGATCAAAACAAAAAAAACGGATATCTGATCATGGCCAAGAAAAAGAAAAAAGAAAAAAGTTTTATCGTCAAAACCCTCTGGCGCTTCTGGGGAATTTTGCTAATTCTGCTTCCGTTGTACGCCTTACTGAGTTGCGCCTTTTATCACAATAATGACAATTCTTTTCTGCAGGCCTCCGCCACACCGGTCAAAAACTTTTTCGGCAGCAGCGGCGCAGACACGGCGGCTTTCATCTTCAACTATTTCGGCATTGCGCTTTTTCCGTTTTTATGCGCCGCCTTCTTCTGGGGATTTGGCCTGATACGATTAAAAAAGCTGGAATTTGCAATTTATCGTTTTTTTTCATTTATCTTTGGCATTTTAACCTTCTCCGTGTTTTTAAGCCTGTTGCCCGATGTTACAGGAACTTTCCGTCTCGGCGGCATGGTCGGCGGCTTATTTGCCGGACATACGCTGACCTTGTTCAAAAAGTTTTACGTCTATGGCTATGCCGATTGGATTTTCGGCACGATGCTGTTGCTGTTTTCAATATTCTTTTTTAACTTTGCCGCCGGAATCACCTATCGCAACTGGTTTGCGCTTAGCCGCCGCATTGCCGGCTGGATTAAAACCGCTGTTTTATGGACGGCGGCTGCCTTCCGCTATATTTTCAGCTTTGCCCGCCAATACCACACGGAAAATCTGACAGAACCGGAAAAAGAGAAATCCCTGCGCCACAAGAAGAAAAAGACCGTCAAAGAAGAGAAAAAAGAACCGGTATTTGAAAAAACAAAGCCTTATAAACCAGAACCCGCCGGTGACAATTATCAATATCCGAGCATGGATATCTTGTCTAAACCCAAAGAGAAAAACACCCATACCGTCAGCCAGAAAGAACTGGATAAAATCGCGCTTGATTTGGAAAACGTCCTGCAAGAATTCGGTATCAACGGCAAAATCGTCAAAATCCGCCCCGGACCGGTTGTCACGCTTTATGAACTTGAACCGGCCCCCGGAACCAAAACCGCCCGCGTTATCAGTCTGGCTGATGACATTGCCCGCTCAATGAGCGCCGTTTCCGTCCGTATTGCCGTTGTGCCGGGCAGCAACACCATCGGTATTGAAATGCCTAATCCGACCCGAGAAATTGTCTATCTGCGGGAACTGCTCGACTGCGACGAATTCCAAAACGCCAAAGGCGCACTGACCGTCACGCTCGGCAAAGACATCGGCGGCAAAAACATCTATGCCGACCTTGCCAAAATGCCGCACTTGCTGGTTGCCGGCACGACCGGTTCCGGAAAATCTGTCGGTGTCAACACCATGATTTTGTCGCTGTTATATAAAATGCGCCCCGATGAATGCAAACTCATTATGATTGATCCGAAAATGCTTGAGTTTTCGCTGTACAACGGCATTCCGCATTTGTTAACGCCGGTAATTACCGATCCCGCCAAAGCAGTTATCGGCTTAAAATGGGCGGTTAAAGAAATGGAAGACCGCTATCGTGCCATGGCTCAGCTCAATGTCCGCAATATTTCCGGCTATAATCAGAAACTGCACGAACTCAAAGCCAGCGGACAAAAAATAAAACGTACCATTCAAACCGGATTTGATGCCGAGACCGGTGCGCCGATTTATGAAGAACAAGACTTAGACCTCACGCCGCTGCCTTATATTGTCATTATCGTTGATGAAATGGCAGACCTCATGCTTGTCGCTGGCAAAGAAGTTGAGGCGGCCATTCAGCGGCTGGCACAAATGGCGCGTGCCGCCGGACTGCATTTGATTATGTCCACCCAGCGGCCGTCCGTTGACGTCATCACCGGCACGATTAAAGCTAACTTCCCGACCCGCATAAGCTTTCAAGTCACCTCCAAAATTGACAGCCGCACCATTCTGGGCGAACAAGGCGCCGAACAACTGCTCGGCATGGGTGATATGCTCTATATGCCGGCCGGCCAACGTCCGTTGCGCGTTCACGCCGGATTCGTCAAAGACAGTGAGATTGAAAGCATCGTCGAATTCTTAAAAGCGCAAAAAGCGCCGGAATATGTTGAAGGTGTAACCGAAGGACAGCTGAACGAAAAAGACAGCGGTGCCGTCTTTGACAAAGGCAGCTTCGGCGGAGGCGCCGGCGGCGGAGAAAACGACTTATACGCTCAGGCCGTTGCCATTGTCAAAAACGATAAAAAAACCTCCATCAGCTATGTCCAGCGCCGTCTGAGAATTGGCTACAATAAAGCGGCTACCCTGATTGAGCGCATGGAAGAAGAAGGCGTTATCAGCGCTCCCGACCATACCGGCAAACGGGAAATTCTGGAAGGATAACTTGACTTTCACTCCGGATATAAGGAAAAATAATGACGAGAGAATTCAAAGTTTCTGAATTCCGTTGTTACATTATCAGCTTTATAACATTTTTAGCGGGACCCTTTCTTGTGATGTCCTTTTTTTCTTTACGCGGGAAACTCTAAAAAACACAGATATCATTTTCTTTGGCATTATTTGTTTATTTTAATCATATCAGTGTTTAAAATTTTTACAGTTCGGAAATCAAAAAAATCTATCTTAAGCCTAACCCCGCAAGAAATTATTGATAACCCTTGCAAATATGACTTTATCCACGCTCATTGGGACGGATATGCTCGAAACATAAAAAAACTCCGGCAAATATTGAGTTTTGCCGGAGTTTTTATTCTTTCTGATCCTAGATTTTCATCTTATAGAAGGAACGATAAACGAAAACCAATCCCAACAACAAGAAGAAAATACCCAGCCCCAGAGAAACATATCTCGGAGCGGCAACAGCCATTTCTACTGCCAGCAATCCGAACAAGGTCGTAAACTTGATAATCGGATTGAGAGCAACGGAAGACGTGTCTTTGAACGGATCACCGACCGTATCGCCGACAACGGTAGCATCATGCAACGGCGTACCTTTCTCGTTCAAATCAACCTCAACCACTTTCTTGGCGTTATCCCATGCGCCGCCGGCATTCGCCATAAACAGCGCTTGGAACAAACCAAACACGGCAATTGAAATCAGATAGCTTGCAAACATGTTTGCGTCAAAGCAGGCAAAAGCAATCGTAAAGGAAAAGATTACGATAAAGATGTTAAACATACCCTTTTGCGCATAGATTGTGCAGATTTTAACAACTTTCTGAGAATCTTTCTTAGACGCAGCCTTTGTGCCGCTCAGCTTGATATGGCTTTTAATAAAGTCAACCGCGCGATAAGCTCCGGTAGAAACCGCCTGCATGGAAGCGCCAGAGAACCAGTAAATCACCGCGCCGCCGAGAATCAGGCCGAACAGGACTTGCGGATCCAACAGATTAAGCTTCAGGTTCAACAGCAAAATGATTGAGAAAATCATTGTGGTCGCACCGATAACAGCCGTACCGATAAGAACCGGCTTAGCCGTTGCCTTAAAGGTGTTTCCGGCACTGTCATTAGCTTCCAGCAAATACTTGCCTTGCTCAAAATTCGGTTTAAAACCGTATTTTTTCTCAATCTCTTTGTCCACGTTTTTAACACTTTCAATCTGAGACAGTTCAAAAACGGACTGTGCATTGTCGGTAACCGGACCATAGCTGTCGACGGCAATTGTTACCGGTCCCATACCGAGCATACCGAATGCCACCAGACCAAAAGCAAAGACCGACGGATAAACCATAAATTCGCCCAAACCGGATTGCGCGGTAAAGAACGCAACCGCCATCAAACCGACCATGACCATTCCCTGCCAGAAAGCAGAGAAATTACCGGCAACAATACCAGAAATAATGTTCAAAGAAGCACCGGCTTCACGGCTGGACTTCACAACTTCCTGAACATGCTGCGATTTAGAGGAAGTAAAGATTTTGGTAAACTCCGGAATCAGAGCCGCCGCCAAAGTACCGCAGCTGATAATCAGAGAAAGACGCCACCACAAATCCGGACTGATATCTCTGATCATCACATAAGACACGCCAAATGTAACGGCAATAGAAATAACGGAAGTAAACCAAATCAAGCTTGTCAGCGGTTTTTCAAAATCAAAGAACTCCTTTTTGCCATACAGCGCAGAAGAAACTTTGTTATTAAACCAATAAGAAATCAGCGACGTAATAATCATCAGGATACGCATTGCAAAAATCCAGACAATCAAACGGGCCTGAAAATCAATGCCATTCGGCATCAGAGCCAAATCGCCGTTCGGCGCATACATCATGCCGGCACCGAGAACGATAAAGCTGATAAGCGCCACGCCGGTCACGCCGTAAGTCTCAAAACCATCGGCAGTCGGTCCGACAGAGTCGCCCGCATTATCACCGGTGCAATCAGCAATCACTCCCGGATTACGAACATCGTCTTCACCGATTTTGAAAATAATCTTCATCAGATCAGCGCCGATATCGGCAATCTTTGTAAAAATGCCGCCGCATATACGCAAAGTCGCCGCGCCCAGAGATTCACCGATAGCAAATCCGATAAAGCAGGCGCCGGCACTTTCTTTCGAAACAAACAAAAGAATGGCAATCATCATAATCAGCTCAACGCAAATCAGCAAAACGCCGATAGACATACCGGAACGCAGCGGCAGGCTCATAACCTTATAAGCCTTAGCTTCCAGAGAAGAAAAAGCTGTGCGGGCATTGGCGTAGTTGTTAATGCGCATACCAAACCAAGCCACGGAATAAGAACCGAGAATACCAAGAACCGACCAGAAAAGAATGGTCAGAACCTTAGGCATCGGCGTTGCGTTGAGATAATAGAAATAGTAAAAGATACAAACTGCAATAAACACTTCCAGAACCAAAAGCAGTTTAGCCTGTTGTTTCATATAAGTTTTGCAGGTTGCATAAATCAGTTCCGAAACCTTCAGCATGGCATCATGAGCCGGCATCTTTTTGATTTTCAAAAACTCATGCAAACCAAAAAGCATACCCAGAACGCAAATGCTCATACCATACAGCAAAATCTGCGACCCCAGAACTGAATAGCCGAAGATGTTGTATTCCACATCCAAAGACGGAATTTTGAGGTCAATTTCAGAAGCGTATGCTCCTTGAACAACCCCGACCAGTGCCAGCATCAACGCACCGGCAAAGGTCTTAAAATTTTTCAAACCAAACATATAAATTTCCTTATAGTTGATACTAACAAACCAACGGAAACAAGACTGTTTCCCGCTATAGTTATGCCCGGTATCTTATTCTTTTTTTCTAAACAATAGGTTAAGAATCGGCAAATATAATTTTCTGGCTCAATCACCCAAAATATTGTTGGAAAAGAAAAAAATTTATTTTGGAATCGCCCTTTGCCTGTGCTATGGTAATTATGTATGATTTTGAGGAGACTAACGATGAAAAATTTATTGATATTTGGTGCATTGCTTGCTGTCGGCGCCTGTGCCGCTTCGGAACCGAAAGTAAAAGAAACTTATCCCTACGGTATGAACGAAAAAGAATGGAATCAACTTTCCATAAAAGACAAAGCGGCCATCCGCAGAGATTTCTATTTTTATGAGAAAGGCTCGACTTCTTTTGTCAACCCGCAGCTTGTTGTCGAAGGGCGTCAGGACAGTAATCAAAATGTTTTTCTAAAACAGGAAACTAAATAGCCAATGAAAAAAGAAAGCCCTAACCGGCCAATATAATAGAACCCCGAAAAACGGGGTTTTATTATACCTATCTGCCGCGGGCATTATGCATTGCCAGCCTTAAGTCGCTATTCTGCCGGCCTGTCGCCACAAATTTACCTTTAAAATTATTGGCTCTGTTCATCAGCCCGTTATAATCATTTGTTTTTTCTCCGTCTTTTTTATGATGCTTATTAATAAAGTCAATCCGCGCCTTAACCATGTGATCATAAAAATATTGCTCGTTCTGCGCCTTGCCGGCAATTCCGTTTGCCAGTTCCAAAATTTTGTCCGTCTGACGCACATTCTTGCGTCCTCTGGCTTCATAAATCCCGTTGGCAATAATATGTGACGCCGTTTTTGACGAATGATTCACGCGAATGTCAAACAGCAGCAGAGCAATACTCTCATTTTTAAAGTCCCCGATTCTGTAATAATCATAAAAATCCTTTTTATAAATAAGTTCACACTGCTCTTTGTTCAGATCTTTAATATTTCCGGATGTCGGGAATTCAAGTTCTTCCGCCAGTTTTTTATTATTCTTCCAAAAATTTTTCAAAGTAACGCTGGTAATTCCCATCTGGGTAGGATAATCCCATGACACATTGCGATAACCGCCTTCATGTTTGAAAACAATTCCCATAAACCGCTGAAACTTTTTATCATCAAGCCCATATTTCGCACGAACCTGCCGTGGCAATTTCCCCTTTTTTACAACGGCTTTTTCCAATGCCTTTTCTTTAACGCTGGTTTTTGACTTTTCTACCTTTCGGCTTACCTCAGTTTTTTTCTCCGACACCCTTTTTTTCTCTGCCGACACTTTTTCTTGTTTTTCAACCGGCCGAATGGCATCGGGCATAACAACCGTTTTTGCCTCTTCTGTATTAACCTCAGTTTTCACCTGCTTTTCGGTCTTATCTTTTGCCTTTTCTTTTTGCTTTACCTGCAACTGCTGATGAACATACAACCCGCCGGTCAGCGCCAACGTTGTCAGGGCTGCCCCGATAACCGCCTTTTTGGAAATCTGACAAAATCGCTCCGCTCCGATTTTGATACGTTGAACTTTATCAGACCGCTGCAGCAAAACCTTTGCCCCGTTGTAAGCGGACTTTGCTCCCTTTTCCATAAAAGCGCCAACAGCCGCCGCTTTTTCTTTGGCTTTTTCCCAAAGAAAACGGTTATAAGCATCTTCCATGTCTTCAATATTGTCCAAGCCGAGTTCTGTCAACCGCCTCTGCCAGACGCCGCATTCATTGAGCTTTTGCGTATAAGCGGCAGCCCGCCGATAATCCCGATATGCCGACCGCATAATTCCGGCTACGATATCGCTGTCTTTTTTCTCTCCGTCCCGTTCGTCAAACGGCACCACAAAAGTTCCGCCGTTAAACATGATCTTGCGAGGTTTTAGTCCGGCTTCCTTATAATGAGCAATATCCCGATACTGACGGCTGAAATAATCGCGGAAAAATTTCTTTTTTGCCTCGGTGATTTCTAATGAACTTCTGACATAAAAACATGGTATGATAACCGGCTGGTTATCAATTATCATAACCTGCGGCGTCATGTTAAAACCGGCATATTCCTGTTTTAAAAACCGAAAAACAGCATCATTCGGGAGATTATTGGCATTCTTACTCATAAAACTGCCTCCACTGTATACTTTAGTAGTATTATAACAAAGACCGGACATAGAATCAATAAAAAAGGGCTGCCGGAAAGACAGCCCATATTTTTTTATTCCTCAAAACGGTCAAACAACATTTTCAGTTCTTCAATTTTTTCCGTTTTCGCTTGTTCATTATCAAAAGATTGAACAACGCAAGACTGCAAATGGCGCTTCAGAATGTTCCCTTCCACAGCCCTGATTGCGGAACGAATAGCCTTCAGCTGAATCAAAATTTCAGGACAATACCGGTTTTCGGCAATCATCTTTTTTATACCTTCCAGCTGTCCGAGCACACGATTCAGACGCGGAAGTTCAGCCTCATGACATGGCGGACACTGCAAGTTGTGTTCGTCGCTCATAACCTTGCTCCCTATTTGCAGTTGCACTTGCCGCTGCACTTGTGTGTCTCATCACAATGACAATCGTCACCACAGGTGCAATGCTCGTTACATCCGCAATTCTCTCCGCATTGATGTGTTTCGTCACATTTGCAGTTTTCACCGCAGGTACAATTCGGATTCTTACATTTCGGGTTATTACAGGTTCTCATTGTTTTCTCCTTTTCAATACCCCCCATGGGTAAAATCAATATACCTTTACAGGGTATAAAAGTCAATAGCCTTTAAGGACTATAAAACTTGAAACGCCCGACTTTAAATTTATATCCGAAAAAATACAATCAGGAGAAAGAAGCGGCATTAACAACCAAAGCAACATTCTGTTATTTAACCTGAGCAAATAATCCGCATAAATAAACAAACAACTTCAGTTACATATACTAACCGGAAAGACAGGTTGATATTTTCTGGAGCAGGTTTATCTGATAAGTATCGCAACAAAGGAGAACAATAATGTACACACCGGCTCAAGGCGACAAAGTAAAAATCAAAGATTTTTCCAACCGCTCTTTTCAGGAAGACGATGAAAAAAACTTTTTTGTAAAAACCATTGCCGAAGAAAAGCTGATTGATACCGCAGAAGGGCTGGATGATGAAGAAGAATTTGAAAAAAACATGCTTAATTACGGCGATTTTGAAGATCTTCCTGACAGTGATCGCGAAATGATCTGCCGCAGTAAAGGCATAAACATAGATAATTGTCTGAAATTATAACCATAAACTCCGTAGAAAAAATTCCGCCGACAC
>CAKQRB010000063.1 GCA_934271195.1 uncultured Alphaproteobacteria bacterium
GAATCAGGGTCTGCAAATGACAATACAGCTACTATACCACAACAAAACATCGGTGTCAACACATGATGAAAAGTTGGATGAGACTTTTGGGCAGAAGAATAGGAAAAGCAGTGGAGATTTTGGCTAAAAAGCTGTAAAAATAGAAAAACTGATTGCAATTAAATATTTTTTACTGTTTTTGTCAATTTTGGACTTGATTTTTTCTAAAAAATATGCTTATATACACAAACCAAATATAAATTATCTGAATTATTAACCAGCTGCGGGGTCTTCCCAAAGCATAAAATTAAATATTATGTGTACAACAAAATTGACAATTGTAGACAGCGTAGTTGCAAACAGTGAAGAACTTGTCGTCAAAGGTAAGCAAGTTTCTTCCAAGAAAAAACATCTTGATGTTTTCCTTACTGATGAGGCTACAATGTTTGGATTGGCAGAAAAATTTGCTAAAACTCAATGCATTGTCTTAACCGGAGTTGGTGAGGTCGGTACAATAATTCTTAAAAACAAAACGGAAAAAGAAACCGTTGAAGTTTTGAAGGAAGAAGAAATCCATGACCAGATGGGTTGGGAAAATAAACCGGCAAAGCAGGCTCATAAAGCCAAAAAAGTTTCTTCAGCGGATAAAAACGCTCTACCTGCCGGTGTTCCTATTCTTTGTTGGAAATTTTACGGTCGCCGCGGGACAGAAAAAGTTGCCGTTATCTTTGCTTTTAACAGCTGCAAAAACAAAGCAGTTATTCCTTTGGAAGATATGGCAAATAACACGACTGCCAAAAAATCCATAGAGATTGACGGCATAAAGTATAAAATCGAGCATAACGCCAAAAATAAAAAAGTTTTGGTAATTGCCTGATTTTATAACAGACACACTAATATTAGGCAGCCGATCGGGAGATCCGCTTTCCTCAAAATCAAAACGCTCGGGCTTAGGCTCGGGCGTTTTTCATAATATAACAGACGCCTGAGTTATAAAAATACTCAGGCGTTTGCCGTTTTAATAAAAAATGTTAGATGGCCTTTGCCAGTTCATTCTTGACAGCTTCAATCGCATCGGCAATTTTCTCGCCGTTCGGCCCGCCGGCCTGTGCCATATCCGGACGTCCGCCGCCGCCTTGTCCGCCAACCACGCCGGAAGCGATTTTAACCAGATCAATTGCCGAGAATTTGTTGGTCAGGTCTTTGGTTACGCCGACGACAATGCTGGCTTTGTCATCTTTGTTTGTAGCCAAAACAACCACACCGGAACCGATTGTATTGTTAATCTCGTCAATAAAGGCTTTCAGCTCTTTCGGGTGAATGTTCGGAACGGCGCGTCCGACAAATTTGATGCCGTTAACAACTTCAATCTTGTCCTGATTGTCGGCAGCTTTGTTGCTGACAAAAGATTTCTTAAGCTCGAAAATCTGTTCTTCCAGTTTCTTCTTTTCGTCAAGCAACTGCTGAACGCGCATTTCGATATCGTTAAAGCTGGCTTTCAGGGCATGACCGACCCGATGCAGCTTGTCCTCAATATCCTGCACAAATTTTTCGGCACCGTGTCCGGTCACACATTCCAGACGGCGGACGCCGGCGGCAACCGCGCCTTCCGACACAATGTTAAAATAACCGATGTCTCCGGTATGCTTAACATGGGTACCGCCGCAAAGTTCCATAGAAAACGGGGCATTGACGTCTTCACCCATGCAGACGACACGGACTTCGTCGCCGTATTTTTCGCCGAACAGAGCCATAGCGCCGCAGGCAATTGCCTCGTCCTGGCACATCAGCTTTGTGTTGACCGGCGCGTTTTCGCGAATAAGATGATTGACTTTATCTTCAATGTCGCGCAATTCGGTTTCGGTAATCTGTTTGGAATAAGATATGTCAAAACGCATCCGCTCAGCGGAAACCAAAGAGCCTTTCTGCGTGACGGTCGAACCGAATTTTTCTTGTAAAACATGGTGCAGAATATGCGTTACCGAGTGATTGGCTGCAATAGCTTTCCGATTTTGTTCGTCAACGTCAAAGTTGAGCATGTTGCCGGTTTTAACGATGCCTGTAATGAGTTTGCAGCAATGAACAAACATTCCGTCCAGTTTTTTCTTAACATCAACAACTTCAATCTCAACGTCTTTACCGGTAATTTTTCCTTTGTCGCCGACCTGTCCGCCCGATTCGCCGTAAAACGGCGTCTGATTAGCCATCAGATAAAATTCCCCACCGGAAACGGCAGAAACTTCCTGTCCGTTTTGAACAAGACCGGTAACCTGACATTCGGAAGATAACGTTGTGTAGCCCAGAAATTCGGTCTGGCCGAGTTTGTCTTTCATCTCAAACCAGATTTTCTCCGTGCCAGCATCGCCTGAACCAGCCCAGTTCTTGCGGGCTTCGGCTTTCTGGCGTTCCATGGCGGCATCAAATCCGGCAGTGTCAACGGCAATCTTTTTGTTTTTGAGAGCATCTTGCGTCAGATCAAGCGGAAAACCATAGGTGTCATAAAGTTTGAATGCCGTCTCGCCGTCCAAAGTATCGCCTTCCTTGAGTTTTTCCGTTGCATCGTCAAGTAGGCGCAGTCCTTTGTCCAACGTCTTGCGGAAACGGTTTTCTTCCAGCTTCAGCGTTTCGGTGATTACCGCACCGGCGCGGATAAGTTCTGGATAAGCTTCGCCCATTTCCTTTTGCAGAGCCGGAACAAGCTTGTACATCATTGTGTCTTTCACGCCGAGCAGACTGACATGGCGCATGGCGCGGCGCATAATCCGGCGCAAAACGTAACCACGTCCTTCGTTAGAAGGCAAAACGCCGTCGGCAATCAAAAAAGCGGCGGAACGCAAATGGTCGGCAATAACGTTAAACGAAGGAATATATTTTCCTTCCGGATCGACCGGTGAAAGGTCTGCAATTGCCTTAATCAGATTTTTAAACAGGTCGATATCAAAATTAGAGTGAACACCTTGCAAAATGGCGGAAAAACGTTCCAACCCCATACCGGTATCAATAGACGGGCGCTTCAAAGGAATACGGGAGCCGTCCGGCAGGTCTTCAAACTGGTCAAAAACCAGATTCCAAATCTCAATCCAGCGGTCGCCGTCTTCTTCCGGCGTTCCCGGCATACCGCCCCAAACCTCGGGACCGTGGTCAAAAAAGATTTCGGAGCAGGGGCCGCAGGGACCGGTGTCGCCCATTTGCCAGAAGTTGTCTTTTGTTGCAATACGGATAATCCTGTCGTCCGGCAGTCCGGCAACTTTTTTCCAGATATTATAAGCCTCTTCGTCGGTATGATAAACCGTCACGGCCAAACGGGATTGATCCATGTCAAATTCTTTGGTCAGCAGTTCCCATGCCCACAAAATAGCTTCTTCTTTGAAATAGTCGCCGAAGGAAAAGTTTCCGAGCATTTCAAAAAAAGTGTGATGGCGGACATCATAGCCGACACTGTCAAGGTCATTGTGCTTGCCGCCGGCGCGAACGGATTTTTGGGAAGAAGTCGCTCGCGTATAATTGCGGGTTTCATTGCCGGCCAGAATATTTTTAAATTGTACCATGCCCGAGTTTGTAAACATCAGGGTCGGATCATTGTTTGGCACCAGAGAACTGGAGGGGACGACTTTGTGTCCGTGTTTTTCAAAAAAACTTAAATAAGTGTTTCTGATATCTTTTAATGTTGCAGTCATTTTTTCTTCCCAAAAATATAAACTTTAATAACCCTGTCAATCTAAGGTAAAATTACAAGATTGTCCAGTATTTTTTAGGAACTTATTACTCAAAAACAACCATGCCGTTTGTCAGGATAAAGGAGAAGTTTAATATCGTGGCAAAAATCAGCCAGATAAAAAACGGATAGAGCAGATAAGCCGCCAGCGGCCTGATGTTTTTGAAAAGACCGAGCATCTTGAAAACAACATAATCGAGATAAAGAATCACAACAAAGGCCAGTGCCGTATATCCTTTGAAAAAGAAAGTAAAACTCCAGATGACCTGCAACAGAAGCTGCGTCAGAAAATAACTGTTGGCTTCAGCGGTTTCCGGCTTGTAAGAATGGTGCAAAACCAGATAAAAGGATAAAATCATCAGGGCGTAAAGAACGCTCCATATCGGGGCAAACCAGCTCTCAGGCGGCATAAACGCCGGTTTGCGGCTGAGAATAAACCAGCCCTCAATGCCTTCCATGGTAAAATATCTGGTAATATAAGCGCAAATCAAAACAATCAGAGTGCTGTAAGCAAATATCTTAAGTTTCCGCATCATGTTTTTCCCCTTTTGTATTAAATAATACTGATGAAGCGCTTTTAAATGATTCACAAAATTTTTAGAACTATTGCATTATAAATAAAATAAGTGTACAAAAGAAGCGGTTATGTAAAGAAAAGAGGCGAAAAGTGGCTATTAAAAGAAAAGACGGCATCATGATTTATGATAATGCCGATTTTGAAGGAATGCGCAAAGCCGGCAAACTGGCGGCCGAGTGTTTGGACTATATTACGCCGTATGTAAAAGTCGGTGTTTCAACCGGAGAAATTGATGATCTTGCGCGTGAGTTTATTACATCGCACGGAGCAATTCCGGCTTGTTTGGGCTATCATGGTTATCCCAAAACCTTGTGTATTTCCATCAATCATGTCATCTGCCACGGTATTCCGAGCTATGAAAGAAAACTGGCTGACGGCGATATTCTGAATATTGACGTAACTGTTATTCTGGACGGATGGTACGGCGATACCAGCCGTATGTATTATGCCGGCAAACCGAAGTTGAAAGCCTCCCGCCTGTGTGATGTGACTTATGAATGTCTGATGCGCGGCATAGATGTTGTCAAACCCGGTGCCCGCTTTGGCGATATCGGCGCCGTTATTGAGGAATATGCCCATAAATACGGCTACTCCGTGGTTGATATGTTCTGCGGGCACGGGCTGGGCAAAGTCTTTCATGATGCGCCTAATGTCATGCATTGCGGAAAAAAAGGCACGGGGCCGGTGATGGAAGAGGGAATGTTCTTTACCATAGAGCCGATGATTAATATTGGTAAAAAAGATGCGATTATATTAAAAGACGGCTGGACAGCCGTTACCCGCGACAAATCTTTGACAGCCCAGTTCGAACATTCGCTCGGCGTGACCAAAGACGGGTATGAGGTCTTTACTTATTCGCCCAAAGGCTGGGATAAGCCGCCTTATAAAATGGATTAGCGGTTGAGAGGGACTGCTGCATGACGGAAAAAGACAAAGTTGCGCCGGATTATCTTGGTCACCGTAAAAGAGTAAGGGACAGATTCCTGGCCGGCGGCGGAAAAGACATGGCAGATTATGAGTTTCTGGAACTTCTGTTGATGATGTCTATCCCGCGGCGTGATGTCAAACCGATTGCCAAAAATTTGATCCGCAAGTTTGGCAGCTTTGCAGAAGTGGTAAATGCAGACAGTACGGAATTGCTCTCCTGCGAAGGAATAAAAGAAACCTCTTTGGCTTTGTTAAAAGCCGTAAAAGAAGGAGCGCTCAGAATGCAATACCAGACTTTAAAAGCCTCTGACCAGCCGATTATCAATTCCATGGACATCATGATAGATTATTTTCGCAGTTCGATGGCTTATGCTGATGTTGAACAATTCCGCATTGTCTGGCTGGATACCAAATTGCGGCTGATCGGCGAGGAAATCCAGCAAAGAGGAACAATCAACAGTGTTTCTCTCCACCCGCGTGAAGTCATCAAGTCTGCAATCAATCACGGTGCGGGAGCTATCATTATGGTACACAATCATCCTTCCGGCGATGTAACGCCGTCATATGCCGATATTGAAATTACTAACAAAATAGACGCCGCCTGCAAGGCTGTAAACATCCGCCTGATTGACCATTTGATTGTCAGCAAAAACAGCATTTACAGCTTTAGCCAAAAGGGTATCGTCTATTAGCCATAATAGAAATCTTTTCTCGACAGCGGTGCAGGGGCTGATTCCTTTCTTTCATGTAGCGTCTTAAAGCTTCATAATTGCAAGGCCTCGGTGAAATCAGGTTAAAAATACCTTTTTCATTTTTTATCCAGTTTTTATAATGATTAAATATAATCGCAGAATAATATGAAAAATAAGTATTTTTTTATCAAGCCAATGAAAATAATAAGTTTCTTGCAAATTTTAGCAAAACGCTTATGATAGATACGAGGAGAAACAATGCCGCTACAGTTGGAAATAAATGACGAATTTGCTCAAGCCGTTGATTTGATAGAAAACAGCCGTCGGCATTTGTTTATTACCGGAAAAGCAGGCACCGGAAAATCAACTTTGCTTGATTATTGTTATAATCATTCGCAAAAAAATTTGGTTTTGCTGGCGCCGACCGGAGTGGCTGCCTTGAATATCAAAGGTCAGACCATTCACCGCTTTTTCGGCTTTCCTGTCAACATTTCCGTTCCGCAGATAGAAAATAAAGAGTTCAAGCCGCGCGCGGTCAGAATTTTTAAAAGTTTGGAAGCCGTTGTTATTGACGAAGCTTCCATGTTACGTGCCGATTTGCTGGATTGCATAGATGCTTTTCTGCGCCTGTATGGTCCGGAAAAAGACAAACCTTTCGGTGGAGTGCAAATGATTTTTGTCGGAGATTTGTATCAGCTTCCGCCTGTCATTAACAGTCATGAACATGATTTTTTTGCTCAGAATTACGCTTCTCCCTATTTTTTTAGCGCCGATGTTTTTAAAAAAATTCCGCTTCAAGTCATAGAGTTAAAAAAAGTTTATCGCCAAAAGGATAAATATTTTATCGACTTGCTCAACCATATCCGCAATAACAAAATTACGCGAGAAGACTTAATGCGGCTGAACAGTCGTGTTGGTGCCGGATTAGGCGGCGGAGCGGAAAATTTTAGAATTAGCCTGACTACAACCAATAAGCTGGCCGATGAAATCAATGAGCAATGTCTGGATGAGCTGGACGGTACGGTTTACAGCGCTGAAGCCGAAATTAACGGCGACTTTGGCAAAGAAATCTGGCCGACGGCCAAAGAGCTGAACTTCAAAATCGGCGCTCAGATTATGTTTTTAAATAATGATTCCAAAAACCGCTGGGTCAATGGTAGTGTAGGGCATATTGTCGGGTTCAAAGAACGTGAGGGGCGTATTAGGTATTTGGAAGTGCGGTTGCAACAAGGGCAAAGGATGGTTGCCGTTTTTCCTTTTACCTGGGAAATGTTCAAATATAAATTGGAAGGACGGGAGATTATCTCCGAAAGCATCGGGTCTTTTACGCAGTACCCCTTCAAACTTGCCTGGGCCGTAACCATTCACAAAAGTCAGGGCAAAACTTTTGATAATGTAGAAATAGACATCGGCACCGGAACTTTTGCTACCGGCCAGCTTTATGTCGCGCTTAGCCGTTGTACGTCTTTTGAGGGAATAAGCCTTAAGAAGGCAGTCCTTCCGAGTCATATTTTAGCGGATTACCGCATCAACGAGTTTATGAGCCATTACAGCGATGATGTGGAATTATCGGACTTTTCCAAAAGAAAAATGCTGGAGCAGGCTGTTAAAGCGCAAAACGCCGTAGAAATTATTTATCGCAAAGAAGACGGCAGACGTTACCGCCGCCTGATTATGCCGCAAAAAATTATGTCGAACCGTTTGCTTGCAATGTGTCTGGAGCGCAAAGCTCCGCGGACTTTTCTGTTGGAGCGAATTTTGATTATTCGTTCGCATACAATTCCAAGTTAAGAAAATTCTTATGAAAAATAAGTGTGATAACGCGTTAATCACATTCTGCAAAATTTATCTTGCTTATTAAAAGAAGATATCATAAGCTGTCTATGAGTACGGAGTACCAACCGTATTTACGCCAAAAGGTGAAAAAGCCGTGACAAGCTTTGGTTTTAATAGATGTTGTAATATCAATTTTGCTTTAGAGCAACGCAGCCGGATTCTCCGGTAGCGTCAGCGTATATAATATTATACGGCTTTCGCGCTTGTTTGCCCATATCTTGTCTCGAGTTTTGCCTTTTGAAAGTAGCAAATTAAAAATTGAGGCAAGAATGAAATATTATATAGTCAGTGGTGGATTCGACCCGATACACGAAGGGCATATAGCCATGATAAAAGCCAGCAGCGAAATGAGCGACGGCGTTATTTTGCTGTTAAATTCCGACGAATGGCTTTGCCGCAAGAAAGGCAAAAATTTTCTTTCATTTAGGACCAGATATATCATATGTGAAAACCTCAAAGGTGTTATTGACGTACTGTCTTTTGATGACAGCGACAATTCCGCCTGTGATGGTATTCGCCGCGCCAGAGAACAATATCCCGATGCCGAATTGGTCTTTGCCAACGGCGGAGACAGGACAAAAGAGAATATTCCGGAAGAGCCTGCCTGTAAAAAATATAACGTTAGCTTGGAATTCGGTGTTGGCGGAGAAAACAAGGCCAATTCATCTTCTTGGATTTTAGCTAATTGGAAAAAAATAAAATGATAGAAAACGAGGCAGATAAGTTAAAAATAGCTGTCCAGTTTTTCGGGCATTTGAGAACTTTCAGAAAATGTGCGCCGAGCATTGAAAAGCATCTGTTAAGCAAGTATGACTGCGATGTTTTTATGCATACTTGGAATAAGACGGAACACAATACCTGCACATGGCATAATAACAAGTGCAGGGTACAGGATGTCAATGAAGAATTACTTTCTGTTGTTCAACAGTTGTATAAGCCTAAAGGACTGTTGGTCGAGCAACAAAAAACTGCCGAAGAAAAAATCCTCAGGTTGGCGCATGATAACGGCCAGACACAAATTTCATCAGCCGGAATCCGTTTTATGCTGGCTTCAATGAAAAAAGCGGATGATCTCCGCCGAAGCTATGCCGAACAAAACAATATTCATTATGATTACGTTATTACCTTAAGACCGGATATCTTTTTGAAAAAGACATTTGATTTTAATCAGCTTCAAAGAGAACATAACTTCCAACCGGAATTGTCATGGCGTTTTTACGCAATGAACCCCGCTTCGGGAGCAAAAAATTTTATTTTTGCCTCAGACTTGGCCAGCGATGTAATTACAATCGCCAAACCTGATGTAATGACAAAGAGCATAACGGTTTTAAACAACGCTGACTTCTCAACTTTATCACAAAAACTATGGTGTCCCGAAAATTTGTTTATCGGACTTTTGGCGCAAAAGGGCATATTTTCCGTTCCTTTGGCATATTATTGCCGGAAAGACTGGCGGATTGAACGTGCGGGCACCTATAAAAAAATGCCGTTTTATAAAAAATTTATTCGCATAAGTCTGCATAAGGGAAGGTTTTATTTTCATTTGTTTTCGGGCGTGACAGTTTCTGTTTTTCGTTTGACAGCCGCTTTAGGAGACAAAAACATATTTGATTTCAGAATAGGAAGATATGATGAGTAAAATTGAGTTTGTAAAAAATCTGACGGGACATTCCGGTTGCGGATTAAAGCTATACCGCAAAGACAATAATTTGTTTCTCCGAAAAGATTCCGGTACGTCGGGATATAACAGGCGGCTAAAAAAGCAATGTATCAAACAGCAGCGTTTTCAGCTGGAAGGAATTAAAACGCCTGAAGTTTTAAACTATGGATTGAAAAACGGACTGTTTTATTTTGACATGGAATTTTTAAACGGCATTACGCTTGCCGAATACATGAACAGTATAAAGATAAAAGAAATCAACCACTTAATCGGATTGTTGTTCAAAGCCCTGCCGATCGCGTCTTCTAAAATCAATCCTAAAGCCGACAGAATATTTCATAACAAAATTGCCGAATTGCGGCAAAAAATTACCCAAACAAACAATTTGGCAATGACAGCCCTGCAAAAATTAGAAAGCTACGACTATTCAAATGTCCCCGCAAGCTATTGCTGCGGTGATTTAACGCTGGAAAACATCATTCTCTCAGATGACAAACAAGTTTACTTAATCGATTTCTTAGATTCTTTTTACAATTCGTGGATGATTGATGTTGCCAAGCTCTTGCAGGATCTAGAGCTCCGCTGGTCTTACCGTCACAATAAAATAGATTTTAATTTGAATATGAGGCTGGCGGTTGCGCGTGAGGCGCTGATTGAGAATATTTCCGAATTTTCTGACGGACAAGAAATGCTGAAGTCAATTTATCATATTCTGCTATTAAATGTCCTGCGCATATTCCCGTATGCCAAAGATGCAGTAACGGCGGAGTTTCTTCAAACTGCCGTTTCTCGAGTTTTACAAACCATTGCTGATCTGGAGAATAATCAATGAACACACTTCTGATACCCTGTGCCGGAAAGTCAAACCGTTTTCCGAATATGAAACCCAAATGGATGCTGACGCATCCTGACGGAAAATTAATGATAGAAAAAGCCTTGGAAGGTATAGATTTAAAAATTTTTGACCGGATAATTATCACGATTGTCAAACCTCATGATGAAAAGTATGAAGCTAAATTGATTTTGGAACAGGTTTTTGCGCGCAATCCAAAGGTAGAAATTTGTGTGCTGAACGACTTTACGGAAAGTGCCAGTGAAACCGTTTTCCTGACATTGGAAAAAATGAAGGTTGAAGGAAGTTTTGTCATAAAAGATTCTGACAATATGGTTGCCGTTTCAATACCGGCCAATATTCGCAATTCCATAGTCGGTTATGATCTGCAGGAACATAAAGACATTACAAACATTCCTAGTAAAAGCTTTTTGATTGTAAATGAACAAAACATCATTTCGGATATTATTGAAAAGCGGATAGTATCAAATATTATCTGTCTGGGTGTTTATATGTTTGAAAACGCAGAAGGTTTCAAAAACGCTTATCTTGAGCTTAAAAATAAGGCAATCAGCGGAGAAATGTACATCAGTCACGTTATTTCTTATATGCTGTCAAAAAGCAATGCCGTTTTTGAGGCAATCATGGCTGACGGCTACAACGATTACGGAACTTTGCAGGAGTGGAAAGAAGTCCAGAAAAAGTTCAGAACTTATTTTATTGATGTCGACGGTGTTATCATGAAAAATTCCGGTAAGTATGGCAAAACCAATTGGAGTAACAATACGGTATTTCTGGAAGACAATGTCGCCGTAATAAGAAAACTTCAGGACGAAGGCGCTCAGATTGTCATCACGACATCGCGGACGGAAGAATACCGGAAAGCTTTAGAAACGCTTTTATCATCGGTAGGTATAAAGCCTTATGCAATATTGACAGGGATGAACCACGCGGCTCGCGTTGTCATTAATGACTTTGCCCCAACCAATCCATATCCTTCGGGCATTGCCATAACTCTTCCCCGCAACAGTTCAATCAAAGACTATCTGTTTTAGAAAAAAATATTTTAGGAGCAAAAATATGACCAAACAAAAAGTAGCATTAATATCGGGAATCACGGGACAGGATGGTGGCTACCTTGCCAAATTTTTACTTGGTAAAGGATATAAAGTCGTCGGCTTATACAGAAGAGGGGCAACGGATACCTTCTCCCGTTTGAAAGAACATGGCATTTTTGAACAAATTGAGTTGGCTGATTTTGATTTATTGGAATTTTCTAACATTTGCCGTCTGATGAGAAAATACCAGCCTGATGAGTTTTACAATCTGGCAGCTCAAAGTTTTGTCGGGGCTTCGTGGGAAGAACCGATTTATACGGCACAGGCAGACGGTATGGGTGTCCTATATATTCTGGAAGCCATTCGTGAATTTTCTCCGCATACCAGATTATATCAGGCATCAACTTCTGAAATGTTCGGCAAAGTTCAGGAAATCCCGCAAAAAGAAACAACGCCGTTTTATCCGCGTTCTCCATACGGTGTCGCCAAACTTATGGCACATTGGATGGTAACAAATTATCGTGAAAGTTTTGGTATACATGCAAGTTCAGGAATTTTGTTTAATCATGAAAGCCCGATGAGAGGCAAAGAATTTGTAACCAGAAAGATTACGGCGCATTTAGCACAAATGGTAACAGGCAAAACAGATAAACCCTTGGAACTTGGAAATTTGAGTGCCAAACGCGATTGGGGCTTTGCCGGAGATTATGTTGAGATGATGTGGCTTATGCTGCAACAGGAAAAAGCAGATACTTATGTTGTAGCTACAGGCGAAACCCACTCCATCCGCGAATTTGTAGAAGAAGCCGGAAAAGTCTGCGGCTATGACATAGAATGGAAAGGCGAGGGAGTAGATGAAATCGGTATTGATAAAAAGAGCGGAAAAACAATTATAAAAGTCAATCCGAAATTTTATCGTCCGGCGGAAGTTGAGCTACTAATCGGCGATCCGTCCAAAGCGGAAAAGATTTTGGGCTGGCATAGAAAAGTAGATTATAAGGGACTTTGCCGCATGATGATGGAAAAAGATATTGAACGGGCTAAAGATGAAGCTCTATAGAGAGGAAAAGATGGAAAACTTCTATAAAAAAATCGTACGACTGTTTTGTGCTTTGATTCCAGTCAAGACATTGCGCAGAAAATGTCGGGACTGGCTCTTTGCGCTCCCTGATAAAATCAATATGTATTTATTGCTGAGAAATAATAAAAACTACAAACCGTATAATAAGTTCTATAAAAAGAAGATTTCTTCCAAAAGCGTTTTGGTTGTTGAAATTAACACTTTTCACGGCATAACGCTCCCTGGATATATACATTATTTTAAAGAGTTAGGATATGATGTTGATGTGCTGCTCGATCACAAAAATGTTATAGATCAGCCGTTATGCCGGTTAAAGGACAAGTTTAGAGCCTTTGTCGGCACAAAGGAACAATTATTGGAAATTCTGCGCAGCCCAAGGATAAAAAAGTATAGTTTTGTGTTTATTAACACAACCTTCTATTATCCCGGCGGTCTTTCTGTTGTAGAAATGATTGGCCGGCTTCCCAAAGGCAAATACGGAACATTAATGATTGAGCATAATCTTGATCCGTATGTTAAACAGTTTAGAGAAGAAAAATATATTAAAAACGGTACTTTATTTACGCTTCTCGGCTTCAGAAATACTAAAATGCTTGGATCAAATTATGTCGGAAAAGTAAAATATCCTCCTAAAAACGATAAAAAAACACGTTTTGTGGTTGTTGGCACAATATATCCAGGAAACAAAAACTTTCAAATGTTGCAAGATGCTGTTGATAAACTTTATAAAACCGGAATGGAAAACTTTGAAATAAATGTAATTGGCTATGGCTCATTAGACGGCCTTACAGAACAGCAAAAGAAGTTTATAATTCATCATGGGCAATTGGATTATCCGTCAATGTACAGCTATCTGGAAAATTCAGATTTTTATCTGCCGTTATTGGATCCGGACAACAAAGAACATCACAAATATCTGGACAATTGGGTTACCGGTTCCAGTATTTTGATTTATTCCTTTGCAAAGCCATGTCTGATAAACAAGACTTTCGCCCCTGTTTACGGTTTTAATGAAGATAACGCGATTGTATACGAGAAAGATTTGTCTGCAGCTATGAAACAGGCAATTGCGCTGTCTGCACCGGAATATCGAAAAAAACAGGAAAACCTGAAAAGTTTGGTAGCGGATTATCAAGAAAAATCTCTGAAAAATTTACGGGAGCAACTCCGAAAAATGGAGAAAAATAATGATCGGAAACAATAGAAAAATCCACAATTTTATTATAAAAGCACTTTCGTCTTTTATAATAATTCCTAAATACAGAAGATTGTTCAGAAATAAATATATTATAAAAAAATACGGGATAACTCCTGCTGTTAAAGGATATGAGATTAATGGATGCGATAACAAAATCATTGTTGTTGAAAACGGTTCGGAACGGTTGTTGCAACCGGGAGAACGTATAGACGAGCTGGACATTGCAATTACTGGTAACAACAATACGATTAAGCTTCATTTGCCCATTAGAGCTTTAAGCAGTTCAATAAATATTCTCAATCATAATTGCAATATAGATATTGGTTCAACTTATTGTTTTAGAAAAGTTGAAATTGTTTGCCGTCTTGGCGACTCGCAGTCTTTAGTTATGGGAGGGGGTACAAACATAATAGGAGCAGAAATCATCTTGGAAGAAAAAAGCAGAATCGAAATCGGAGAAAATTGTCTGTTCTCCAGTAAAATTTTGGTTAGATCTTCCGATGGGCATTCTGTCTTAGATCAGCAGACGGGAAAAGTTATAAATGAAACCGCTGACTTAATTAAAATCGGAAATCATGTTTGGATCGGAACAGAAGTTATGATTTTAAAAAACAGCATGGTGGCGGACAATAGTATTATTGCGGCAAGGTGTGTCGTTACAAAAAAATTTACGGAACAGAATATTGTATTAGCCGGCGTTCCAGCAAAAATTGTTAAACAAGGTGTTAATTGGAGAATAGAAAATCCGTGGATGTTAGAAAACGGAAAATTTTTGGAGTAATAAATGTTAAAACTTTATATGAAATATTGGTTCTATACGTTAATGTCGCACATTGCGTTTTCTTCTAAAAATCGTAAGAAAAAGCGTATCAAGAAAAAGAATGTCCATAATGTAATCCACCTTGTAAAAGACATTCGGCACAAAAGCGGGAAAGAAACGGTTTTTGTAATCGGAGATTCTCATACGGATATTTTTACTAAAAATACCATAGAAAAAAAGAAAATAATCTGGGGAAACGGCACACCTGAACAAAATTTATGGGTAAATACCGAAAATGCTCCGGATTTTATAGCATATCATGTAGGTCCATGTCTGGCATATTCCACCAACAGCCGCCATTCTTCCCAGTTTTTTTATGAAAAACTCCATTTTCTGCTTGATAACGGCTTTTTTCCGAATGGATGCCATATCTTGACGGTTTTCGGTGAAATTGACTGTCGCGTACATGTCAAAAAGCAGGCAGAAAAACAAAATAAAACAGAGGAAGAAATTGTTGATGAAATTATTCGGCATTACGGAGAATTTATAATCAAGTTAAAAAACAGAGGTTATCGTGTCACTGTATACGCGCCGATAGCTTCTCAGAAAGAAACTGTAAATATTGATCCTGAATTTCCCCGATACGGTTCAGAAATTGAACGAAACAACATATCCATACTGTTTGGACGTAAAATGGCTGAATTTTGTCAACGGGGGGGGGTACGCTTTGTCTCAATAATAAATAAACTTTTGAATGAAAATATTACAACCAAAGGAGAATATTATCGGGACGGCGTTCATTTAAATCTGGAAGCTTTCCCGTTTATTGAAGAAATAAAGGAAAAGATATGATTGATTTTAAAGATATAACCGTTGTTGTGCAAGGCGCTGTTTCACCGGAGCTTACGCCCGTGTGCCTTCAAAGTGTGCGGCACAAACTTCCTGGCGCCGGAATTATTTTGTCAACTTGGGAGGGAACAGATGTTTCCGGACTGGATTGTGATACGGTTATATTGAATAAAGATCCCGGAGCTGTGGCTCCCATGTACTCTGCCGATAAAAATTTGGGAAACAAACCTAACAATATTAACCGGCAGATTGTTTCGACCAAAGCAGGGTTGGAAAAGGTCACGACCAAATATGCTTTAAAACTGCGTACGGATTTTGAAATCAGAGAAATAGGTTTTTTGCGACATTTTGATAAATATCCGAAATCAAGTAATGAAATGAAAATCTTTTCTCGCCGGATTGTTATGGTTTTAGGTGACAAACCTGCACAAAAGATGTTTTTTCCTTATGATTTTATATCATTCGGTTTGGCAAAAGATATGCTGTTACTTTGGGATGTTCCCTTGCAGACAAAAACAGATGCCGAATGGTTTTTGTCTCACCGACCGGTAAATGAAGAAATGTATAAATTTATTCAAGGTAATTTTCGTTACATTCCGGAGCAACATATCTGGCTGTCCTGTTTGAGCAAGAAGTTTCCACAGGTCTATGAGACAATAGAAGATTGTTCCAATGTAACGGAAGAAGGCGTAAAACTGACAGAACAGTCTTTTGCTAATAATCTGATTTGTCTGGATTTCAAACAATATGGAATCCATCCGTTGAAAGACAGTTTATTTTGGTTATACGGCAAAAAAATATTTCATGTTCAAACGTATGAAGAATGGTTGTCTTTATATCAAAAATACTGCGATCCGGATTTTAAAATGCCATTGCGTTATTGCTATGAAGAATTGTTGCAGATTTCTCGATATAAGGAAAAATTCTATAAACATCGTTACGCATTGGCCGAAAAGAAAAAACTGAAAAAGAAGTTAGGAGAAGGCTTAAAATGTTTCAGCTACAGTTTGTTGATATTTCTTAAAAGCCTGACCCGTCTGCATAAGCTAATATTTAGATAAAACAATAAACTAAACAAAAAATCGTAGAAAAGGCAACAGCCCTTTCTGCGTATTCTTAAAAACATAAAGGTGGACTAATGGTAAGTAAAAGAAGAAAAGAAAAAATGAGCTGGTCTGAAAGTTTGCTTTACAAGTACAGCAAGACTTACCGGCAAATTTGGCGAAATAAGGAAGTATTGGAAGATATCAAGGCTCAGAACGTTCAGACGCAGATAATGCTTCAGACTTGGGCAAACAAACCGGCGGGAGCCGGATTAAGCGTTTCCGAATTTGTTTCTTTTCTTAATTATACGGTTGATATCACCAAACTTCCGCCGGCAAAAGGAAAAATGCGTGCGCTGCAACTGGCAGATTCAGAAATTTTGCGGATATTTGATGAGGTCTGCCAAAAGCACGGTTTGCAATATTGGCTGGATTTCGGCACGCTTCTTGGGGCGGTTCGTCATCAGGGCTTTATCCCTTGGGATGATGACATGGATGTCGCTATGCCGCGGGAAAGCTACAACCGCCTTTTTGACATTTTGGAAGAAGAGTTTAACGGAACCGAGCTCCATTTTTACGGAAAATACGGCACTTTTATGAAATGGGACAATTTTATTCGGATTTCTTATCGGGGAACTTATCTTAATCTGGACATTTTTCCTTACGACTTTTACTACAAACCCCTGAAGACGGATGAAGAAAAACAACATTTGGCTCAAAAAATGATTGCGGGCAGGGAGTATTATAATCAGAATTTTGCTCGGATTAAGGAAAACGAAGCCGGTTTAACAGCATTCAGAAAACAGCTTTCTGAATATACCTTCAAAAATATATGCAATGGAAAACAAGCGAAAAAGCCTGAGAGCCAGAGCCGCCCCGCCATTTTTAAAGGAATTGAAAATTGGGCGTATTTCAAGCCGTATTTTTATGATTATGATGATATTTTTCCATTGCAAAAAGCAAAATTTGAAGGCATGGAGTTTAGTGTGCCCTACAATCATAATAAGTATCTTACGCATATTTACGGTAACTACTGGAGCTTTCCTGAAAATCTAAATCGCCATGAAGGCGTGTTCCTGTCCGGAATACCGGATAACATTGATGAAATAACCACAAAATTACAAGCAATAAGGATAAAATAGTATGGTAGATGATAAAGTTTATTGGGAAAATTTTTATGCTCAGGCCAAAATGCCGTTCAAACCGTCATTGTTTTCACGTTTTGTAAAGGACAATTATCTTCGTCGCAATGATTTATTGATTGAGCTTGGGTGCGGAAACGGGCGTGACGCATTTTATTTTGCCCAAAGCGGAATTAACACTACTGCTGTTGATCAGTGCTCGGAAGAAATCAAACATCTTAATGAAATAAAACAACAAGATAATCTGCAATTTGAATGCGGAGACTTTACAAATTTATCTGACGACAGAATGTTTAATGCGGTCTATTCGCGCTTTACGCTTCATTCCATTGCCGAAGAGCAGGAAGACAAGGTTTTCAAATGGGCGTCAAATGTTTTAAGCAAATCTGGCTATATGTGCATTGAGGTCCGCGGGATGCAAAATGAATTATACATGAAAGGCAAACCGGTTGATGGTCAGGAGAATGCTTTTATATATGAGAATCATTACCGTCGCTTTCTCGATATGGTAAAAACTTGTAAAAAATTGGAAAGAAATGATTTAAAAGTCAAACTGTGCGTTGAGAAAAAAGGCTTTTCCCCGTTTAACGGCAAAGACGAAACCTTTATGAGAATCATCGCCCAAAAAGAAAAAAACAAATTTTATTAGATTTTTCAAAATTTTTATAATGTGGACTATCTGGGCTCTGGCTTGCAAAAAAAGACAGAGTCTGTTATTATGTGCGCATAATAGACAATGAAGGTTAATATGTTTGCAAAAATAAAAAACAAAATCAACAACTTGTATGTTGTTCAAAACTATCGTAAAATGCTGCCTTATGTAAAGCCTTATTGGGTCAGGGCGATTTTGGCCGTTTTGATTACTATACCGATCGGCTCGATGGATGCCGTCATTGCCTGGTCGCTCAAGCCGTATATGGATGTGGTCATGGTGGAAAAAAGCACCGCGGCAACATCTTATATTCCGCTTCTGATTATCTTGTTCAGTACCTTGCAGAGTCTGCTTAACTATACCGCAACGTATCTGAACACCTGGGTCGGGCGCAAAATCGCCAATGATGTTAAGATAGATTTGTTTGACAAGCTGATGACTTATGAGGCGTCTTTTTTTGACAAATCAAATTCGGGGGATATCCAGTTTCGTTTCAATCAGGACGTCGATTTGGCTTGCAACGGCCTCTTGTCTAATATGAAGCTTTTTACCACCCGCGTTTTTTCGTCAATTTCGCTGATTTGCGTTTTGTTTTACAATTCATGGCAGCTGGCAATTGTCGCTGTTGTTGTGCTTTTAGGGGCTTTATATCCGCTGACAACGGTTCGCCGCCGTATCAAATCCGTTATGGACAAGACCATTTTTTCAGGTTCTGCCGTTATGACGCATTATAACGAAACCTTTGCCGGCAACCGGATTATTACTTCGTACAATCTTTATGACTATCAGGGCAAACGTTTTCGCAACACGCTGCAAACCGTATTTAAAATGGGCATTAAAATGATTCAGCGTACCGGCATGATGTCGCCGCTGATGCATTTGGTTATCTCTTTCGGTATTGCCGGCGTCATCTGGCTGGGTAGTTATTTGATTGTCCATCATGAGATTACGGCCGGAAACTTTGTTTCTTTTATCACGGCGCTGATTATGCTGTATAATCCGATAAAGTCTATCGGCAATAACTACAACAACGTCCAAATGGCGCTTATGGCAATGGAGCGGGTCTTCGGGCTGTTGGAACAACAACCGGCGATTCATAACAAACCGGATGCCAAATCTCTGACTGAAGTCAAAAAAGAAATCTTTTATGACCATGTCTGCTTTGAATATTTGAAAGACAAACCTGTTTTGAAAGATGTCAGCCTTAAAGTCAAAGTAGGGCAGACCATTGCCTTTGTCGGAAACTCAGGCGGCGGCAAAACCACCATGGTCAACCTGCTGCCCCGATTTTATGATGTCAAATCCGGAGCGGTAAAAATCGACGGCGTTGATGTCCGCGATTTGGATTTAATCTCTTTGCGTGACAAAATAGCCATCGTTTTTCAGGACAATTTCCTGTTTGCAGGCACAATCCGCGATAATATTCTGCTCGGAGATGAAAACGCATCGGAAGAACAAATCAAACAAGCTGTAAAAAGTGCTTGTTTGGAAGAATTTATTTCAGGGTTGGAAAAAGGGCTTGATACTGAAATCGGCGAACGCGGCGTATTGCTCTCTGGTGGTCAAAAACAGCGCATTGCCATTGCTCGCGCTTTTATTAAAAATGCGCCGATTGTTATTTTGGATGAGGCAACCTCGGCTTTAGATAACAAGTCGGAAGCTGTTGTACAAGAGGCTATTGACAATTTGATGAAAGACCGGACGGTGTTTATTATCGCCCACCGCCTGTCTACGGTCCGAAATGCTGATAAAATTGTGGTCGTTAATTATGGCGAGATTGCAGAAATCGGCAGCCATGAAGAACTTATGCAAAAAGAAAATAGCATTTACGGTTCGCTCTATCGAACACAATTAAGATAAACAAAGAGCCTCTGAATGAACTGTCCTTTTTCTTTTAGCATTGTTGCTTGACATAATATTGTATGTTATTGTTTTTGCTTTTCTTTTTTGTGCATGATTTTTGAAATTCTGGCATAAACGGAAAATCGCCGGCAAATTTTTGTCTTTGATTTTTGTAT
>CAKQRB010000064.1 GCA_934271195.1 uncultured Alphaproteobacteria bacterium
ATGAGGATACTTGCCAGGATAATTATGGCATGAGTTGCTATCAAGAATGCAAGAGGCATGGTTCTCCTGATTGTAATGATATGCAGGCTAGCTGTCTAGCTTCCGGAGGTTCCCCAGTTTTACAGTTTTGCAGCCAGCTCTTCAGCAGCGGCTACTCCGGCGCGAAGTTCAGTTGCGAGTAGTTGTCCTTTCGGCTTTTATTAGCAATTTAAAGATTGTGTATGAGTGAAGAAATGGGGGATTGATTGTCTTATATACTCTCCCCATTTTGATCTGTCCTCAGAAAAGCGGAGAAAAGAATGAGCAAAATAAGATGAAATGAGTATAGAAGAACTCAAAGCCAGAGTAGCTTGCTTATCTATTATTATAATAATGAACGTTACCAGTGGAGCTTAAACAAAATGGCATCGGCAGAGCGCCGATGCCATTTGCTTAACTCTCCCGCTTGACTTATTCCCCTCAGGGGATTTTCTTTTTTTTCTCCACTTTCCGGGGGACAGTTCATACAGGGGAATAAATATCTTATGACTTAATTTTACACTTTATAAAATTTACGCAGCAAAGGTGTATAGTGTAGTTTGCGGCGGGTGGCAGAAGAAGATATTTCAGATTGAGGAGGAAACAGAGGATGGTCATGAAAGATAGATCTGCAACTGACAAGATCTTGTTCTCGCAGGCAGACAGCTGATTTGTAATAATATATATCCGACGGCATTATATTAAATGCTTTGGGATTATTAGTTTTTTTGTTGCTCACTTTTGTTTCCGATCAATATAAAAAAGCCTCTAAGCGGCAGGGGATTGTGTAGTGTTAATTTATTTTATATTCTTCTGTTGAATCTTGAATATTTTGGCAAACGGCTTTTGCAAAAGATTTCTTGGCAATGTAAGTCATAAAAAGCGGCTCTTCCAATTTTAGCACTCCCAAAGCTTCTTCCAGTGCTTCAAAACTTTGATGAATTTTGCTGATCAAAACGGCGTTGCTGTTAATTAAGTCGTAGTTTGCATGAATGTCTTCATTAATATTTCTCATACTACCTCCTAAATGAATTTTTTTGTGGATAACTAAATTCAGTCCTCGACAATAATATTAGCAATAAATTTTTAATCTGGGTAGTAGGTAAATTTCGATACCTGTGCACGAAAAATATGTACACCAAAAGGTGTTTAAATTTTATAATAAATTCATATATATAGGCAGCCTCATTCAAAAAACGGGCGCTTTTTTTATAAAGCGCCCATCTCGATTCCCTTAGATACTCTTGGGTTATGGTTCCATAACAATACATTCGATTCCGTTATTTTTATTGTCAATAAATTTTTTAAAATCGAATGGATTAACCGGACCTTGTGTAAACAGATCATAGTGAATCGGAACTACGGTCTTAACGCCGAGCCATTCTGCCGCCATTGCTGCTTGCGGAATATCCATATTGACGCGTCCGCCAATCGGAATAAGCGCCATATCCGGCTGATAAATTTCTTTAACCAGCTTAAAGTCAAGATTGATTGCCGTGTCACCAAGATGATAAATCCTGATGCTGCCGAAATCAAAAATAATACCGGCAGATATATCAAATGGTGTGTTGTCAGGCAGAAGCCCGCTGTGTACGGCCGGACGAAAAACGGCTTTGCCCCACGGAAAAAGCTGCTCAACGCCGATCGGAACGCCCAAAGCCTCAGCGCCGTTATTTTGCAGATAACGGGCAACTTCAAAAGTCGTAATGATGGTAACGTCATTTTTTTGGGCAATGCTAATCGAGTCGCCAATATGATCCGGATGTCCGTGCGTGATAAAAATGTTATTGACGACAATCTCGTTAGGTGTTTTGACGGCCATTGGAGCGTTGGTCAAAAAAGGGTCAACGGCAATCTTGTGACCGTCTTTTTCAAAAATAAAACCGCTATGCCCCAAAAAAGTGATGTTGACGCCGCCACGGCTTAAAACTTGAGTCATATTATTTAGTCCTTATCCGATATGGTTGATTTTATTAAAAACAATCCGTCCGGTTGCCGAAGAATGCTGCGGCATAAGATATTGGTTCTTGTCCCAGCTCTCTATCAGAGTGTCAATAATCTGCCGGTGTTTGATATTAGGAGAAAAGGCAAAACCATCTGACATTTCTCCGATTAAATAATTGGCTATATTTATTTTCTGCATACTTTCCTCCATCAAGTAGGTTAAGTAACAAATTTAATATATTAACCAATTGTTAATAAAAAAGTCCACATAGATACAATTGTTATATCGTCATATGTTTATAAACTTTCCAGGTGGAGTCGATAATATTCTCCAAGCTGCTGTGTGTTGCCTGCCAGTTCAAAAGTTCTTTGGCCTTTTTAGGCGAGGCCAGTAAGACTGCCGGATCTCCGGCTCGGCGTGGCGCAAATTCATAAGAAATTTCTTTTCCCGTCAGCTCCTGAGTTTTTAACAGCATTTCTAAGACGCTGATGCCTTTCTCCGTTCCCAGATTAAAAATTTGGCTTTCGCTGCTTTTATTCAAGTAATCTATAGCGCAAAGATGCGCCGAAGCCAAATCGGAAACATGAATATAGTCGCGAATACAAGTACCGTCGCGTGTGTCATAATCGTTGCCGAAAACCATAACTTTGTCACGCATGCCGCAGGCGGCTTCCATAATAATCGGCAACAGATTCTGCGGTTTATGTTCCAAACCTTTGACAATCCCTTCCTCATCATAACCCACGGCGTTAAAATAGCGCAGAGATACAAACTTGATATCTTTTAAGGTATCGTACCACTTCATATAGTTTTCCATGTCAAGTTTGGTAAAACCGTAAAAGTTTATCGGGGCTGTCGGGTGTTTTTCATCGACCGGCAAATATTCCGGCATTCCGTAAACGGCCGCAGATGAAGAAAAAATAATTTTTTTGACACCGGCCTCGGCCATGGTATTCAAAGTATTTAAGGCGCCGACCAGATTGTTGTTGGCGTATTTTGCCGGATTTTCCATCGATTCTCCGACAGCCTTTTTAGCTGCCAGAAAAATCACGGCCTCAATATTCTGCTTCATGGCAGAAAGCAGGCTGTCATAATCCAAAATATCCCCGTGAATAAATTGGGCATTGGCAAATAAATTCTGCTTTAGTCCGGTAGAAAGATTGTCATAAACGCAAACCTCATGTTTTGCCGCCAGTAGGGCTTTTACAACATGACTGCCGATATATCCTGCGCCGCCGATAACCAATATCTTCATATAATGCTCCTTGATAAATAAATTTTCTGAAAGAAATGATAACAGAAAAATAATTGAAAAAAAGTATTGACTAAAAGAAATAAACATATTATTAATTCACACATCAGATGGGGGTATGGCGGAACTGGTAGACGCGCTAGACTCAA
>CAKQRB010000065.1 GCA_934271195.1 uncultured Alphaproteobacteria bacterium
GAGCAAGGGCTCGAACCAACGGAGATGTGGGTTTGAAACTTCTCTTAGTGTTGCGATAAACTTGTTTGAAGCAACACTTAGTTGTTCGCACAAGCAGAAAGTATGACTTTCGTCACGGTGCACTACCAGCAATAGGCGGGACGCGGGTACCGCCGGTTTTGCCGTTAGGCAAAAATTGCGCCTGTGCAACTCAAGCTATAGCGCAGAGTAATCTCGCCGCTTGCGCCATAAAAAATCCTCCGGCAGAACTGTCTCCCGAAAGTTGGACAGTTCATTTCAGCCCTGCGATTCTTAAAAATAAACTCTTGCACCGACGGTAAATTCTTTAATGTCATCAATTTCGGTAATGTTTGTCAGAGAGTAACGAAACATTCCGCGAATGGAATAATGCGGCGTAATATTCAGCTGAGCGCCAATACCAAGACGCAAAGCCTCAAAATCTTTGTTGATTTTTTCTCTTTCGGTAACACCGCTCAAAGTATACTTTCTGGTGCTGTCCATTTCATATTTTGCTACCCCGATGGAACCGAGAATTTCCAAAACGTCCATATTAACAATATCGCGAACCAAATCCACGCCATAGGCTCGCAGTCTCATCTTTGTTTCCAAGCGATCGCCGATCGTAATAAAATTAGAAGTGTAAGAATGACTGTTTTCCGTCAGTTGATAAAACCCTTCAAAAGCCAGATTATTGGTAAGTTTGACACCCAGAGAAGCCACTCCTCCGTTAAACTTGTGTTCAAGCCAGCGTCCGTCTTGGTTGTCTCCAAAGTCAAATCCATAATCGGAATACATATAATCCAACCCGATATAAGGCCTCAAAGCGCGGCTTTCTGCAGCAAAGCCAAAAGCGCCGACCAGAATAAAAGATGTCATTAACAGGATTTTTTTCATGAATATACTTCCAGTAAGAACATTATTTATTACTTGCATATTAACGTGTTAGTGCAAAATGTCAACTTAAAAAGTAAATATTTTGACAAATTTTCCAAATATTCTTGACAGGAGTTCAATTTAGCCGCTAAGATAAAGCAAAGTTGAATTGGGGGAATACAAATGAAATTGTCCGACATTATTTTTGGCGAAACAGAAGTGACTGAACCGGTTTTGTTACAATTATTGTCCGCACCTGAACTTACCCGCCTCAAACATATTTCTTCTGCCGGATATTATCCCGCTGTTGCCGGTTTCTGCCATGAACAGAACTGCCGTTGGGCTCATTCTCTCGGCGTGTTTATGCTGCTCCGTCGTGTCGGCGCAACTTTGGAAGAACAAATTGCAGGTCTGTTGCATGATGTTTCGCATTCCGCATTTTCGCATACAATTGATTATATCTCAAAAAATAATAAAAACCAAAAAATGCAGGAAGGACAAGATAAAATTCACAATTCTTTTGTCAAAAATTCCTCCCTTGCCGCTATTTTGCAATATCACGGATTCAATGTCGATTATATTTTGGATGACAGCCACTTCCCGCTAAAGGAGAATAGTCTGCCGGATATCTGCGCCGATCGTCTGGATTATGCTTTGCGGCAGGCATATATTTTTCAGCTACTTGACTTGGAACAAATCCTTCATGTCGTCAATTCCTTAAAGATAAATGACGGTTCATTCGTTTTTGGAAGTCCCGAGGCGGCTTTGCACTATGCTAACGCCTTTTTCTGGCTGAATGAAAACTGCTGGAGCGGATTGGCTTCTGCCGTAATGTTTTCCGTATCGGCGCAAATGTTTCGCAGGGCTATAGAGCAAGGTTATATTTCTACATCTGATTTTTATGATTTCGATGACGATTATATCATTTCAAAAATAAAAGCGGTTCTTCCCAAAGACGGCAAATTGCAATATTACTATTCGCTTCTGCAGCGGGAACCGGAACGCTTTGCCAATTATGGAAATGAGGATATCGAACCGGTATACCTCAAAAACCGCATTGTCGATCCGCTGGTCAGCATTCGCAACGGCTGTGTGCATTTGTCAGATTTGAGCAGAACTTATAAAGAAAAAATATCCGGACAGCCGAAGTTTAAGGAATATCGTATAGCTCCGAAACTTTCTGCCGCGCAGGCCGTATGATAAAAAATCCGCCAGTTTATAAACTGACGGATTTTTTCATTTCTTGTACTCCATGATTTTCTTGACTAAATTCATTTCCGTAGTGTTCATCATGTAAACAATCAAATGCCACCCGCCAAAACTGACTGCAAATCCCAACAGTATGAAAACCAGATTACAAAGGTAGTAATAGATGTCGAATGTCCGGCCTCGGCTCAAAATCTCATTCTTCCACATTTCTGACGGAAAAATGATAAGGCAGAACATTCCTATCACCTGAATAATTCTGGCGGCGATGATTCTGTTGTTGGAACATCTGCTGTAGTCGATTCTGTTATCATTACATAAAGGAAACGTGCAAAACACAATAAAAGTGAGCACGCTCCATAAAATCGTATTCATAGGCATCAAATTTTAATTATACAAATAAAAATTATTTTTTATTTATCATAAGTAAAAAAAATGATGAGTCAAGGAATTAGAAAGACAAAACCTGATTGTTTTTCACGTTAAGAAATAAAGCCTCGTCCTTCAAGGAAGCAAAAAGCTCAGGATCAGTGGACGTAATCCAAGCCTGAACCTGCAGATCGCGGATTTTTTCCAGCAACGCCTCACGCTTAATGTCATCTAAATGAGCCACAACTTCGTCAAGCAGCAACACCGGCGCAAATCCTTGATGCAGCGTCTGACATTTGCTTTGCGCCAGAATAATGCTGATAAGAAGCGACTTCTGCTCGCCGGTTGAACACAAATCGGCCGGCATTCTTTTCTTTTTGTAATAGACCTTAAAGTCTGTCCGGTTGACGCCATCGACAGTATCATTATAAAGCACATTTTTGCGCTGGTTTTTCAGCATTTGCGTATAAGAATCTTCAACTTCCACCGCCGGCATTTTGTCGAGCATTTTTTCAATCTTGCCGTCCAGTTCCATGCTTACATTCGGAAAAACGTCATCCGGTTCATGCTCAATAAAAGAATTAAGCTTGGCAATCTGTTCCCGTCGCGCTGCCGCAATGGCAACTCCGAGACAGGCCATCTGTTCTTCCAGAGAAGAAAGCCATGTATTGTCATGCCGTCCGGATTTCAAAAGTTGATACCATTCCCGATACAAATGCTCAAAAGAAGCCGTGCGTTTGGCATGCTCCAAATCAAAGGCATATACTAAGCGGTCAAGAAAACTGCGCCTTGGTTGCGACCCGCCTCGAAAAAGTCTATCCATTTGTGGCGTAAGCCAGACAGCGGAAAAATACTCGCCGAGTTCAGCTTGCGAAGATACTTTTTGATTGTTTATTTTTACGATTCGCCGTTCAAAATTTTTAATGTCTTCATTGCTTGTTTCTCTTGCAGATTTTTCTGCCGCCGTTCCTATGTCAATTTCATCACAGCCCTTTTGAATTGTTGCCGAAACTGCCCAACTCGTATTGGCAATTTCTGTCGGTTGATATTCGCTTGTCACCAACGCCGGCGTAATCCGCTTAATATCGGCCAGTCTGGCGCAGCGCAGACCCCGCCCGGGCGTTAAAAAAGATATTGCTTCCAGAATGTTTGTTTTGCCGGTACCATTTTCTCCGGTAACGATAACCGGCATCAACGGCGTTTCTATCCGCAAAAACGGATAGTTTCTAAAGTCAGTTAAAGTCAGGCGCGTAACACCTGACTTTTCAACTGTCTGATTCTGGATTTTTAAAGCCGGAACGTTCATTCTGCCAACTTATACTCTCATCGGCATCAAAACATAAATGGCGCTGGAATCCGACGTGTCATGAATAACGGAAGGAGAGGTACCGTCGGTAAAGGAAATCCGAACTGCATCTCCTTTAATTTCTTGCAGAATATCAAGCAGATAACGGAAGTTATACCCAATCTCAAACGATTCCCCTTCGTATTTGGCTTCCAAATCTTCAGAAGCGCTACCGAGATCTGGGCTTGACGTAATAATGGTTACTTTATTAGAGCCTGTCAGCATCTTAATCGCGCGGGTTCTCTCGGCAACCACGGAAACGCGGTCAACGGCGGAAGAAAGCTCTTTGACGCCAATCTCCAAATTCTTGTCATTATCCGTTGGAATAACGCGTTCATAATCCGGATAAGTCCCGTCAATCAGTTTGGAAGTCAGGGTAACGTCGTCCAATACAAAACGGACTTTGTTGTCAGACATCGAAACACGAACCTTTTCTGCATTATTGTCATCCAGAAGTTTTCTGATTTCAGTAATGGTCTTGCGCGGAATAATCACGCCGGCTAACTCCTCGGCACCTTCCGGCAATGGCGATTCAACGCAGGCCAGACGGTGTCCGTCGGTGGCAACGGCGCGCAAAACTTTGGCTTCGCCTTCTTTTTTGGCGTGCATATAAACGCCGTTCAGATAATATCTGGTTTCTTCGGTTGATACGGCAAATTTCGTTCTGTCAATAACATCTTTAAGTTCGTCTTTGTCCATCTCGAAATTAATCGGCAGTTTGTCACCGGAAATAACCGGAAAATCTTCAACTCCGATTGTTGACAAAGCAAACTTGGAGCGGCCGGACGCAATGGTCAATTGACCTTTTTCGTCAGGAAAAGTAATTTCAACTTCCGAACCGTCAGAAAGTTTGCGGACAATATCATACAACATATGGGCGGGAGCGGTCGTTGCGCCGGCTTCGCTGATGGTTGCTTCGACAATTTCGGTAATTTCGGTATCCATATCTGTTGCTTTAAAGCTGATTTCGCTACTCAAAGCTTCGATTCTCACATTGGAAAGAACCGGAATGGTGTTTCTTTTTTCAACAATGCTCTGCATATGGCTGAGCGTTTTTAATAAACTTGCGCGTTCAATAGTAAATTTCATTTTAGCTTCCTATAAGAAAAATTTTCTCAAAGTTTATCACAAACTTGCAAAATAAGAAGCCTAAACACGGAGTCGTCAACAATTTTTTTTCGGATTCGGTTTTTTGTCGCCGTACGCTTGCCGTGCAGGTTCAAAGTGCTTTTTTCTCATGTTTCCTGTTATGGCGCCGCAGACCTCAATGCAGAGCATAAAATGACTGCAGCAGGTCTTCACTGTCATCTGCAAGATAAAAAAATACCGCTCAAAAGAACAAATTTTGAGCGGTGTTTCGTTTGTAAAATTTATATTTAGGCTTCGAGAATTCTTCTCAAGGTATCAACATTTTCTGCCAGAGAAGAATCTTCCAGAACCAACTCCTCGACTTTGCGGACGGCGTGCATAACTGTTGTGTGGTCGCGGTCAAATTTGCGTCCGATTTCCGGCAGGGAGCGGGAAGTCAGCTGCTTAGCCAGATACATGGCAATCTGACGCGGACGGGCAACGGTACGGGCTCTGCGGGAAGACTGCATTTCTTTAACTGAAATGTTGAAGTATTCGGCAACTTTTTTCTGAATCTCATCAATCGTTGTGCGCTTGTCATAAGACCGCAGCATATCTTTCAAAACGTCTTGAGTCATGTCCAGCGTAATTTCTTTGTCGGAAAGCAGCTGAGAATGCGCAACCACGCGTCGCAAAGCGCCTTCCAACTCACGAATGTTTGACGTGATTTTCTGAGCCAGAAATTCCGAAACTTTTTGCGGCAATTCAACGCCTAACTGACGGGCTTTATTTTCCAAAATGCCGATTCTCAGGTCAAAATCCGTCGGATGAATGTCGGCAACCAATCCGCAGCCGAGACGGGAACGCAGGCGTGTTTCGATTCCCTCCAAATCAGCCGGAGATTTGTCAGCCGAAATAATAATCTGGCGACCTTCTTCAATCAAAGAATTGAAAGTATAGAAAAATTCCTCCTGAGTCGTATCTTTTCCGCCCATAAACTGCACGTCGTCAACCATCAAAACGTCAACGGAACGGAACTGTTCTTTGAAAGCGGTTGTATCTTTATAACGCAATGCCCGAACAAATTTGTACATAAATTTTTCAGCAGACAGATAAACGATATTACGGGTCGGATCCTGCTGTTTAATGTGCCATGCAATAGCGTGCATCAGGTGGGTCTTACCCAGTCCGACGCCGGAATAAAGAAACAGCGGATTAAAAGAAACGTTTCTGGATTCGGCAACTTTGCGGGCAGCGGCATAAGCAAATTCATTTGTCTTGCCGACAACAAAATTGTCAAAAGTAAATTGCGGATTTAACGGAACAGAAATTGACTGGTCTGTATTTCCGGCAATAAATTCATTGCTGTTGGCGTTTAAAGAATTGATACCGGATTGATAAATGTTTTGTGGTGCAGGGCTGGAAGAAATCTTTTTTAGGAGCGAGCGGCAGGAAGGGGTATACATCCCTGTGCCGGCCGAAGCGGCACCGTTTTCCTGAACGGCTTGAACCACGAAATTAATTTCACGGATTGTCGGATTTTTCTTTTCCCAAATTTTGTGGATTCTCTCGCTGTAGTGAGTAATAACCCAGTTTCTCATAAATCTGGTAGGCACGCAAATATTCATAACACCGTTGTTAAAAGAACCTGGAGTTAACGGTTTCAGCCAGCTCTCAAAAGCCGTATCGCCGACTTCGCCTTTTAGTTGGCTACAAATCTGACCCCATTGGTCCTGTACCGAGTTCTCAGCGTCTAATAATGCTTCTTCAGCCATTGTCTCTCCCCATTATAAAATATCAAATAATTTTATTTGAACCACCATATTTCGTAAAACAAAAACGGGGGCTTCTCGATATAAGCTCAGTTTCAGAAAAGTTAAGACCGATGACAATGTTTTCTGTCTTTATAAAAATTTTGATATCCCCATATCAAAATTTTTTCTGAAACTTCAGTTAAATTTGCATTTCTTAAATTCAAACATTATTTCTGTTCAATTTTCCAAATTACAAATTTCAACTTTCGCAAAAAACCACTTTTCTTTTTAGTATCTCCGCCGTTTGCCGGATTCTAAATTTTCAAACAATTCTTTGCCGTCTTAAAACAAAAACCGCTTTTCTTTTTAGTGCCTCCGCCGTTTGCCGGATTCTAAATTTTCAAAACATCTTTGTTTCAAAATTTAATCGAAGCCTAACACAAAAAAAAATAATTACAACAAAACAAAACAAGAACATTGTAATTAATTTTCTTGACAGGCAGATTCTGTAGAGTCGCGCAGATTCCTTAGTTTTTTGCATAAAAAAACAGACCAAAAATCCCTCAAGCGACTAACTTAAGGCAGATTCGGTCTGTTAAAATTCTTTCAAAAATAAGCCGGATTAAAGGGCTTTTATTTTTTTAGAAAGACGGGAAACAGTGCGTGCAGCGGTGTTCATTTTCAAAACACTTTTACGAACGGCTTTCATCAGTTCGGATTCTGCAACTTTGAAGTTTGCAACGGCAACTTCTTTATTATTTTCAGCAATAGCGGCTTCAACTTTTTTCACAAAAGTACGAACGCGGCTTCTGCGGGCACCGTTAATAACGTTTCTTTTATTATTTCTGTTAATTCTGGTTTTTGCCGATTTATGATTGGCCATATTTTTTATTCCTGTTTCAAATAAAGTTAACTACAAATTTTTTCAAATTTTGTAACACTTATAAACTCTAAGCACCGCATAAGTCAATAATAATTTTGCAAAATTTAGCGATTCCGGAAGTTTGGCGGCCTTTTTTCAATAAAAGCCTGCAAAGATTCGGCAAAATCCAGCGAGGAAAGGCAAATCCGGCTGTTTCTGGCATCATAACCGATTCCGTCGTCGAGTCCGGAATTTTGCGCATGATTAACGGAGTCTTTTGCCAGAAAAACGGCCTCTGCCGGCATTGACGCAATTTTTTCGGCAGTTGTCTGCGCTTCTTCAAATAAATTGGGCAATGGTACAATTCTGCTGACGAGTCCTGTTCGTTCGGCTTCTTCGGCGGTCATGGCGCGACCGGTTAAAACCATCTCCATGGCTTTGGCTTTGCCGACGGTATGTGTCAGCATCTGGATTCCGCCAAAGCCGGCAATACAGCCGAGCGTAATTTCCGGCTGTCCGAAACGGGTATTGTCAGCCGCCAGCAAAATATCGCAGGCCATGGCAAGTTCACAGCCGATTCCCAGAGCATATCCGGCAATGGCGGCAATAATCGGTTTTTGGCATTTTCTGATTCGCTCGAATGTCTGTATATACTCGTCCAAAAAGTGCGGGTTTTCTTTTTTCCGCTCATTAATCTCGTTCAAGTCGATTCCCGCGGCAAAAGCCTTGTCGCTTCCGCGCAGGATAATGGCGCCGATTCCCTCGTCTTGGTCATAAAGTTCAATCTGTGCGGCAATTTCTTTCAGCATATCCAGACAAACCGCATTCAGTGCGGCAGGCCGGTTAAGAGTGATAATGCCGGCATTATTTTTTTCTTCAGTAATGATATATTCCATTTTTCACCTAACTTTTGCTCTTGACGGTAATAAAAACACGCAACGGCTGAGCGGATCCTCTGGTTATTTCCAAAACCTCGCCTTCACGGTAAAAACTGATCTTTCCGGCCGATTCTCCGGTACATTTCCAGCCGAGCTGGGGCAGGGTGTCGCGATAAAACGTTTTTACTTTGCCGAAAGACGTTTTGGCAGAAGTCAGAACCGCTTCTACCAACCGGCTTTCTTCATTGCCGAAAGCAATGGCGTCATTTTTTTCCTGTGTCATGCCTTCCATGACAGGCACGTCTTCCAGCCCGTTAATAAAGGTCGCCGCTGTTGCCGGACTGCCATAACATAAAAGGCAAAAAACAAAAAAGAATTTTAGCTTGTTTTGTATTGTCATTTTTGTTTGCTTTCACAATAAAATGTTGATCTTCCCGTTTGAACGATTTTTTTAATCCCGCCTGTCTTGGCCAAATTGCAGGTGCACCCAGGACAAGACTGTCCGGCCTTGCCGTATACGCAGTGCATATTTTGAAAATATCCCAGATTGCCGTCCGGCTGTTTATAATCATGAATACTCGAACCGCCGGCGGCAATGGCTTTTTTCAAAACTTCGCGCGTGTTTGCAACCAAAACGTCGGCTTCTTTGCGGTTGATTTTATCAGCCGGCCGTAGCGGGGAAATACCTGACATAAACAAAATCTCCGAGGCATAAATATTGCCGATTCCGCAAATAATGCTCTGATCCAGCAGCGCCGTCTTAATCGGACTTTTTTTCTTTTGCAGACGCATAAAAAGATATTCCCCGTCCAGTTCTTTTGCAAAAGGATCAATGCCGGAATTTTTAAAAAGCGGATTCTGCCGGAGCTTTTCTGTTTCGCAATAAGTCAAAATCCCGAAACGCCGCGTGTCATTATAAACAATCCAGCCTTTGACCGTTTCGATAATCACATGGTCATGCTTGTCAAATTGTGCCGGCCGTTCGTCGGAAATTTTGACTTTTCCGCTCATGCCCATATGCCAGATCAGACTGAGACCGTTATTGAGATGAATTACAATATATTTCGCAATCCTCTGATAATCAACGATTGCTGCACCGGTGATTTTTTCGGCCAGCTCATCTGGAATTTTTTGCCGAAGCCGGTTGTCGCGTACATCAACGCTGATTATATTAGTCTTGCCGATGCCTTTGGCAAGAGCCTGCATAATCGTTTCGACTTCTGGTAACTCTGGCATTTTAACCTCTTATTAATCCAAATTTGCGAGTATTATAAAATGATAAATAAATTTTTACAATTCATAAAAAAACAACGGTTAGCAATCCGTTTGGCTTGGTTTGACTGCCTGTTTGTCATTGAAGGTCTGCAGACCTTCAGTTATGCTCTGCCGTTGGCCCGTTTTTTTCGCCGCCGTCTGAGCGGAGACAATATCCAACATTTGCACAATTTTCTGATTTATAACCAAAATCCGTTGTTTTTTGCCCTTTATGAAGAGGCCGCTTCACGACAGGATATTTTTGCCGCGCCGGTTTATGTCTTTCCGGTATCGGACAAACAATTTGCCGGAGATATGCTGTATCGTCTGGCCGCCGGATCCGAAGACAAAAAATTTTACCTCTCGTTGTTTCGTGAAATCGTTCGCCGCGACTATCCTGAGCTACGAGCGCAATATAAGGTTTTTGAACGGCGTTTGGACACGATTTATGATATGCGTTTCCGTGCCTCTGAGATGGAACTTCTCTGCGAGGCTTCGGTCGGATTCTTCTCTTTTTGCCCCTATGAGATAGATTGGCTGAAAACCACAAAAGACAAGCTTTATCTTTGTTTTGACGTTCCGGCGCGTTCAAAACGGATTCTCTCGGCAACGGAACAGGAAAATCTGTCGCGGCTGTTCGCATACCTGTTTTTTGAAAAATCATTGTTTGTGTCTTATTGGCGCAGTTTGTGTGTCGGTGACAATTCCCGAGTTTCTTTTTTGGATTTTGACGCCGTCTATCCCGTAACGCCGGAGCTCAAAAACTATTTGCTGAATTTTATCGGCCGGCAACAAAAACCGGTTCGTCCGGAAGAATACAAACTGCAAAGGGCCGTCATGGTTCTTCAGGATTTCTGTCCGGACATCAATATCTTTGCCGCTTGGAGCGATTATCTGAATTTAACGGATTTCACGTCTCGCGTTCACTCTGACAATGACAATCTGTTGGAGCAGCTCAAATCCGGCGGCATGGACTTGGGACAGTATCGGCCGGTAGACCTTCCTTCGCCAGAAGAACTGGCCTATCTGCTGGAAACAAAAGATCTGAAGAAAGGCGCGCAGTTTCGCAAATCCTCCGTTATATACTGGGGGCCGATGGCGGTTTTGTTTTATGTCCTGCTGAATTACTTATAGCAAAATTTTCGTTGTTATCTTGGCGCCGATGGTATATAAACATCGTTTATGTAACCTGAAATTTTTAATGCCATGATAAAAAAGACCAAAAGAACCAGAAAATACTTTGCGCCGCAAAATGAAGAAGGCATAACCCGCCGCTGTGATCATCCGGGCTGCGATAAATGCGGAGAATACCGCGCGCCCAAAGACCGCAGCCTTAAGGAATATTACTGGTTTTGTCTGGATCATGTGCAGGAATACAATGCCAAATGGAACTATTATGACGGGGAGACCGATGCCGGTTCCCAAAAGGAAGAGGCCGAACACAAACGCCGTTTCAGCTTCAAAAATTTCGGTTCCCGCATCAAATATAATTTTGGTTACGATTTTGTAGAATTTCCTGACGGAATGTTTGGCGAAAAATCTTTTGCCGGCTATGACAAGGAAGAAATCTATCTGAGCGAAGAAGAACGCAAATATCTGACAATATTGGAACTAAAAGCGCCGGAACTCAGTCTGACGACTTTGAAAAAGCAATATAAAAAACTGGTAAAAAAATATCATCCGGATCTCAATCGGGAAGATAAAGACGCTGAAGAAAAGTTCAAGCAGCTGTCTGCGGCTTACAAGCATTTTATGAAAAGATTATCATAGTTTTCGGGGGCTGAAAAACTTTTCCGCGCGAAAAACACAGAGTATTTTTGCGGGAGTCTCCCTCATTCCGGAAAAGCTTTCCGATTTTGTGCAAACTATTTTTGAAGGTCGGACCAGCGGACGTTTTGCTTCATCTGTTTGGTAATTTCTGCTTCTTTCTTTTTGTCTTTGCCAATGGTTTTCTGCGGATTCTTTATTGTCTTTCCCTTAACGTCGACGCGGCCGGTTTTGTTCAAAATGAGTTTAGCCGTTTCCTGAGCAGAACGCTTCTTTTCGCCGATATTGGCAACATCGTCGACTTTCATGCCTTCCAAAGATTTTTCTCCGGCAAGCATCTTCACTTGCTTGGCGCCGTTCAATAGCTTGAGTGCTTTCTCGTCTTTGAACATATGGCCTTTAAGCTTGAGCTTTTTTCTCAGATCTTCATTAATCGCTTTGCTGGTAAAGTCAGTATTGACTGTCAGTTCCTGAAAATTTTGGGCCATAACTTTTTTATCAAGGCCTTTCATGCCGTTTTCTTTCATCAGCTGATTTGCCTGCAGCAATGCGTTAATTTTTCCTGTTTCCTGATTCAGGCTCATCATGTTCTGCGTTTCCTGTCGGCGGATAATCTGTTTTTCTTCGTCAGCCAGCGCTCCCATTAAGGAAGAACTTTCTTTGTTGTCATCAAAAGAATGAAACATCTGAATATTGACGGAACTGTAATAACTGTCCTCGTCTTCATCGTCTTCGTCATAGACGTTTTTAATTCTTTTTCTGATTTTGCTGATTCCGTTCGGAAGAGAGATATTTCCGGGAGTAAAACGCCGCAAACCGGAATTTTTGTCTTTTCGGCTTTCTGCAACGGCTTTGGCAACGTTGGTTTTAAGAGTAAGTTTTTCGTTGAAATCAAATCCTGTTTTTTTCCATTCTAAGTTGGAATTGGATGATTTGTCATTCATTCTGTTTTCCCCTTAAATTTTGTAGCTTTCACAAATTGCTCCCCGCTACAGTTATATAATTGACACAAAAAATATTTTCTGTCAACTCATTCCGTTCTTTTACGAAAAATATTCAAAAAAAACTATAATTTTTGGTATGTAATCATAATAGAATCGTCCGGCAGAGTTTTGGATAATACGGCAATATGTTCGCCGTCATCGCGGACAAGTTCTATTTTTGGCGTTGTGACGTCGATAATATGCTCTAAAATATCTTCTTTAAGTCGCTTCCAGTCCTCGGCTTGACTGAAGAAAGGCCGCTGCGACTCGATAAGTTCCGGAATCCCCGGTTTGCGTTTCAGAAGAGATTCCTCGACTTGCCATAATTTGATATAAGCTTCATTATAAAAATTTAAACGGCCGTCAGATGCAAAAATAACCACGGCATCAAACAAATTGTTCAGGCTTTCTTTTTGCACCAGCTTCAAAAGGTTGTAAGCACGAGTCGTTGCCAGATTGTCAGAAACGTCTTCATAGGCAAAAACCAGTCCTCCGAGAGGATTCGGAGAGCGGACACGCCGCAGCGTTCTGCCGTCCGGCAAAAATAAATAATCGTTCAACGGTTCAATGATTGAAGAAAAAGCCTTTTGTTCCAAGTCCTTAAAAGCGCTGAGGTCAGTGACTTCCGGCAGGAGTTTTTTGTCATGCAACATATCCAAAAACATCGTGTATGTCGGCTGTTGCTCAAGCCATTCCTGCGTCAGCTTCCATAGTTCGCTGAACGCGCTGTTATAAGATGATAAAACAAATTTATTATCAAAAACCGCAAAAGCCTTGTCCAGAGCGCCGAGAATTTCCAACTGTGTGCTTTGGTGGGTTTTCAAATCCCTTTTCAGGGCATCAAGTTCTGTCCGGTCAATCAGTGCGCCGGCCGTACAAATCTGATTAAGATCCTGTTCAAAATGAAAAGGCGTTTCATAAGCCTCCATACAGAGGCGCTCGCCGTCTTTTATCACGGTCACCAAATGACTCTGCGGGGCGTTTGTGCTGCGGGCATCCTGTGCCAGAGCCTTGGAAATGCTTTCTCCGGTCACGCTGTTGATTTCTATGCCCTCGCCCAACACTTCGGCCTGATTGTTGACGTCAACAAAATTCATGTATTTTTTATTAATGATTTCCAGCCCCAGAGATTCATTCCTGAGCCAGACCGGATAAGGAATGTTGTTGATAAGGTCTTCATATTTTCCGAGCTTGCGTAAAATGGTGTTTTTGTCCTGCTCTAACCTGGCAATCCGGTTAATTTCAAAACTAATATCGCGAAACCAAATCATGTCGCAATAAGTATTGCCGTCCAGTCCGTTGATTTTGGAACCGGAAAGACGCAGGCGCTTGGGAGAATTCTTTAGCTCAAAGTCATCTTCAAAAGAAACGCCGTCTTCTTTGAGCATTTCAACATATTTCACAATCTTTTTGGCATCGTCTTTATAAAAATTTTTTAAGATATCCTCAAAAGATGCATAGATTCCCTGCGGCATATTCATGATTACGGCCAGACGGCGGGAACAATGTTCCACAATGTTTTTGCGTGGATCATTGATTTTTTCGTCCGGATAAACAAAGGCAAAATAACCGTCTTTGGAGGCATAAAGCGTTTCGGCATAACGCTCGCGGTCACGGTTCAAAAAGTAGTTGCGCTGCCGTGCTTTCAAAATACGAATACCCAAAACGCAAAGAGAAGCAGACATTGCCAGAAAAATTCCACCCAGAACGTACCAGAATTCCGGTGCTGCATAAAACATGTCAATTAAAAGATTTTTATTCATTTTTTCACACAAAAGTCATTGTTTCTTTTACGATTCTATAATATAAAATAACATTTGAGAAATGTAATTTTTAAGGAAGTGGAAAAAATGTATACTTTGGCTTTTGATACAACTGCGGCAGCTTGTTCCGTCATTCTGCTTCAGGATGGAAAAATGCTTTCGCGTTGGTCGCAGGCAATGGAGTTCGGACAAGCTGAAGTATTGATTCCGCAAATTAAAAATATTTTGGAGGCGCAAAGGCTTTCTTTTTCAAACTTGGGATTGCTGGCGGTTTGTACCGGCCCCGGTTCTTTTACCGGCGTCAGGGCAAGCATTTCCGCTGCCCGCGCCTTCGGACTGGCTTGTCCGGAACTTCAGGTTGCCGGCGTTTCGGCATTTGATGCTTATCTGCCGGAGCTTTCCTGTGATGAAATTGCCGAAAAGAATCTTGTGGTCATTGAAACCAAACGCGAAGATTTTTATTATCAGATTTTTGACGGTGGGCTCAAACGCCTGACCCCGCCGGCGGCCGGCACAAGGGAGGATATTCTGACTCAGCTCAAAGGCGGCAGAAAAGTAACGATTATCGGTGACGGCACGGAACGCTTCTTGATGCGGCCGAGCGGACTGAGTTTGCATAGTATTAAAATGTCAGAGGGAATAGACGTATATAATGTGGCAACCTGCGCTTTGCAGCAGTATAATAACAAAAAAGTCAACTTCCCAAAACCGGTTTATCTGCGTGCGCCGGATGTTTTTGTAAAATAAAAATCAGGCAAAACTATACTGTGTCAGCTTTTTGTTATTCAAAACGGCAATAATTGTATCCTGCAATTTTTCTTTCTGCTTGTCTTCAATCAACCGGATAATTTCAATTTCCTGCCGGTCAAGATTACGGTTGATGCCGATGGAATCATAATAGCCGCGGCTGCTGTTATAAAGTTTAGCGGCCTGCAGACTGTCACCTTGCTTGTAATAGTATTGCGATAACATTTTATTGGCATTGGCCGTCTGTCGCTCGTTAAGGTCATTGTCACTCAGATTAAGGACATTGGTATAGGCCCAGATTGCCTTCGATTCGGCATCGCTCACCTGATACATGTCGCCGACTCTGCTCCAGGCATTGATATTTTGCGGCGCCAGTTCAATCGCCAGCTCAAAAGCGCCTGTTGCCAGATGAACATCGGAAACCGCGGCGAGTGTGCCGAAAATCGTGGCATAATTTGAAGTAACGGCAAAAATCTCATTTCTTTTTTCACCGTTTGGCAAAGCCGTCGCCGCTTCAATGTTGTTGTCCATCAATGTTTCTATCAGTGCCAGAGCATAAGATGTGTCCCCGTTTGCCAAATGATACAGGGCTTCTTCAACTTTAGGAAGTTTGGTTTTAGAAACCAGCTTGTCAAATTTTTTATTAATACAAAGGGCAATAAAGTCTTTTACGGCGTCAACCGTTTGTAAAATGTCATCTTCTGAATTTTGGTTCATGTTGCGGTACATGACTGTTTGGGCGATTTTCAGGACATCAACATTGCGGCCGAGCATATCAACAATCAATCCGAGAAGCTCCGAAAGCTGTTTTTTGCTTTGCTGATATTTAAGGTTTGAGCTTATGTCAGCTTTTTCTGCCATGCTTTCCAAATTGGCCAGTTTGCCTTTTTTCCAGTCCAAATCCAGAACATTATCCTTTTTTTCCGCGGCGGACTTAATCTCTTTACGCTGTTTTTCCGCAGCTTGTTGCTTCTCTTCCGCCATCTTTTTTTCAAGTTCGGCGCGGATTAATTCTTCCACGGCTTTGCGACTGCGCTCATCTTCTTCTCTTTCTGTCTCTTCTTCAAGCAGGCGTTTGTCCGCAATGCTTTCGTCTTCGGCAGTCTGC
>CAKQRB010000066.1 GCA_934271195.1 uncultured Alphaproteobacteria bacterium
CATGGTAACTCAGCCTGTACACACTATGTTGACTTTGTACAAATTCCATGTCTCACTATAACATCGTCGTCGGGAACTTTCAACCCCCAGTAAACTGGGGGTTTTCAGCAAAGCTTGCAATAAAAAATATCTTATAAAATTTGCCCATAAACTGCCGAATGACTTGATTTATTAAGAAACTCCCGCTAATGCAGAAATACCGTAGAGGATATAAAAAAACATCCTTTAAGGGAAGCTTTTGAACTTGGTGGAGCTGAGGGGAATACTCTTCACTTTGTTTGAGTTGCACAGGCGCTCATTCGCTCCGCTCACCGGCGTCTTTCCATCCGCCTTTCGCTGGTAGTCAAACCCCTGTCTCAGGGGTTCGTTTCCTGAGCTCACCAATTATTTAAAAACAAAAAAACGCCCTAAAGGCGTCTTTTTGTTTTTTAATGGTGGAGCTGAGGGGAATCGAACCCCTGACCTCTTGAATGCCATTCAAGCGCTCTCCCAACTGAGCTACAACCCCATCGTCATCAAGAACGATAATTTTATACGTGATAATTTTTTATATTTCAAGTCCTTTTTTACAATAATAATAAAAAAATGCCGGTTTGTTGTTCACTTTTAAAACTTGACACACTCAAAAAGCTTTCTATTATAAAAAACGTTACGGGGCTGTAGCTCAGTTGGGAGAGCGAATGGTTCGCAATCATTAGGTCGGGAGTTCGATCCTCCTCAGCTCCACCAGTTTCTATAAAGGCCAAAGTTTATTATAGGTTTTGGTCTTTTTTCTTTTTAAGCTCACATCGTTCAAACTTTACGTCGACTCGTTTTTCCGGAGAGAAATATGTTTTATCATCTAAATTAGTTTACTCATCTCTGTTTCAGCGCTTATTAAGATATTCCGAAAAGCCGGCAAACAACCGGAACAGCGGTTGTTTTTGTTTAGCGCTTTCCATACCCCAAAAAAACTCCCCTGACTATTAAAACAGTCAGGGGAGCGGGCTTAATCAACCAAATAAATCAATTAAGCGTTTTTCTTCAAAGCTTCGCCAAGAGCTTCACCCAAAGAAGAACCACTGGTAGAATTGTTAGTATATTCTTCAAGAGCTTTTTTCTCTTCTTCAATTTCCAAAGCTTTTACAGACAAGCCAAGCTTGTTGTTTTTCTTGTCTACAGAAGTAACTTTAGCTTCCAGAACATCACCGGCTTTATAGTTTTCCGGATTCTGAGCAGCTTTGTCTTTAGACAGGTCAGCTTTTTTGATGGTTGCGCTAATACCGTTCAATTCAACGCTAACGCCTTTATCATCCGTGCTGACAACTGTTACTTTGACAACATCACCTTTCTTTACTTCATCCAAAGCAGAAGCAAATTCGTTTTCTGTCAGTTGTTTAATACCGAGGCTGATGCGTTCTTTTTCAACATCAACATCAATAATTTTGGCTTGGATATCCTGACCTTTGCTGTAATCTTTAACAGCTTCTTCACCTGATTTATCCCAAGAAATGTCAGACAAGTGAATCATACCGTCGATTTCATCAGACAAGCCGACAAACAAACCGAATTCGGTAATGTTTTTGATTTTGCCTTCAATGACAGAACCGACCGGATGCTCTTCAACATAAGCAGCCCAAGGGTTCGGCGTGCATTGTTTGATTCCGAGGCTGATACGGCGCTTGTCAGCATCAACTTCCAAAACCTTAACATCAACTTCCTGAGAAGTAGAAACGATTTTGCCCGGATGAACGTTTTTACGAGTCCAGCTCATTTCAGAAACGTGAACCAAACCTTCAATACCGTCTTCGAGCTCTACAAACGCACCGTAATCTGTGATGTTGGTAACTTTACCTTTGTAGATTTCGCCAACTTTGAACTTATCGGCAACAGCAGCCCAAGGATCAGATTCAAGTTGTTTCATACCCAGCGAAATGCGTTGGTTGTCTTCATTGAATTTGATGACCTGAACTTTAACGGTCTGACCAACAGACAGAACTTCTGCCGGATGGTTGATTCTCTTCCAAGAGATATCGGTAACGTGCAACAAGCCATCAACACCGCCGAGGTCAATAAATGCACCGTAGTCGGTAATGTTTTTAACAACGCCTTCAAGAACTGAGCCTTCTTTGAGGTCGTTAATCAGTTCAGCACGAGCTTCGGCTCTGGTTTCTTCCAAAACGACACGGCGGGATACAACGATATTGCCTCTGACCTTGTCCATTTTCAAAATTTGGAACGGCTGAGAAATTCCCATCAGCGGAGTGATATCGCGAATCGGGCGGATATCAATCTGAGATCCCGGCAGGAATGCAATGGCACCGTTCAGATCAACGGTGAAACCGCCTTTAACGCGGCCGAAGATAACGCCGTTAACTCTTTCGCCGGAGTTCAGGCATTTTTCAAGATCAATCCATACTTCTTCTCGGCGTGCTTTTTCACGAGAAAGAACAATATTGCCGTCTTTGTCTTCGTATCTGTCAACATAAACTTCTATTTTGTCGCCGACTTTGAGTTCGGGATTTTGACCGAATTCGCGCAGCGGGATACGACCTTCGGATTTCAATCCGACGTCAACGATTGCAAAATCAGGAGTTAATCTGATGATTGTCCCCTTAACAACCGAACCGGTAATGCCGTTATCGCCAAACTGTTCATTCAACAGGGCTTCAAAATTTTCGGTCATTTCAGGAATTTTAATTTCTGTATTTGTCATAAAATATATATATTTCATTAAAATGCCACCCTCAAAAAACATAGACGAGGAGGACTTGTGCGAGGTTAAAAAATCCACCGGTTTACCGCACCGTAAACCGATGGCTCTTTTATACACATAATTTATTATTTTTCAAGCGTTTTTTTATTTATTTTGCAAACGGGAATCGATTATTTCCACGGCGCGGCGCAAAACTTCCTCAATCGTATCGTTGCTGGTATCAAGAATTATGGCATCAGCGGCCGGTTTCATCGGAGCAACAGCACGGTTCATGTCTCTTTCGTCGCGCGCTTTGACGTCGGCCAGAACCTCGTTATAAGTAATATCTGTCCCTTTGGCCTGAAATTCCTTGAAACGACGCTCTGCCCTGACTTCCGGCGAAGCCGTTACAAAAAATTTGATGTCGGCCTGCGGGCAGACGACTGTTCCGGTATCGCGCCCGTCATAAATAGCTCCGTTAGCCGGCGTTCCGTCCGCAAAGACCGGATTTTTGGAAAAGTCCTGCTGCATTTTGAGCAAGGAAGCTCGCACCGACGGATAGGCCGAAACGACAGAGGCATTTTGGCCGCCCAAAGCGGAACGAAAATCAGGATGTTTTGACAACGCCATCATTTGTGAAAAAGTCAGATTATCCGCAATTTTAAGAGCTTCGGCCTCGTTGTCCAGATCTTTTCCCAACAATGTCATTTCTAATCCGACGGCGCGATAAACCATGCCGGTATCAAAATAAGCCAGACCATATTTTTGCGCCAAAACACTTGATAATGTGCCTTTTCCAGCGGCGGCCGGCCCGTCTACGGTAATAATCATTTCTACTCCTCATGCCAAATATCACAAAATCTTAACTTTATTTTTCCAAATATATCGTATATAATAAAATTATAAAGTAAAAGTATTACTTATACCAAAAATTAGGTGATGACATGTTCGGGGCAAAATTAAATTTCTGGTCTTTAACAGCAGCCGCAATGCTTATCTGGCCCTGCGGGCATGCTCAGTCTGCAACGGTTTCTTCTCTTTCCAAAGCCCGCGCTTATCAGATGTTTGCCCCTGCAGACACGGTTTACAGCGGACATAACAGGACGGCGACATCTTATCGCACGGATGAAAGCAGGGCAAAATATGCCGCCAAGCAGGCGGCTAAAGAACAGGCCGCGGCACAAGATACCGAAACAGAAATTGCCATTAATTACAATAGAATTATTGCACAGAAACTTTTGAGCAAAGCTAATGACAACGTTATGATCGGAGTTCATTCAAAAAAACGCAAGATATCCGTGCCGCTCGGCAAAGACCTGACGATTAAGCTGATTGAAGAAAACAATCAGACCTGTACTTATGAATGCAATGACCAAATCCTGAAATATGAAAGAGGCAGCAAAGAGGGTAACGAGCTTTCAATTGTTTTCAATGCCGAGAATCTCGGGCGCTCAAAACTCTATGTTGACTGCGTGACCAATATTCCGGGCGAAGGTATCAAGGTTCATTCCAAAGTGTTTAACATCAGCGTGGATTGAAAATTTATGACAACCAAACCCAGATTATTTATCACACAGGAACTCCGGAAAAATTTGGAGTTCTTTTTGCCCGACGCACAGGCTCATTATTTATGCCATGTTTTGAGAATGGCTGCCGGAAGTTCTTTTTTGGCATTTGACGGCAAAACCGGCGAGTTTGAATGCGAACTGTCGGCCTGCGGGAAAAAACAAGCCGCAGCCAAAGTTCTGCGCCAAACGCGCAATTTTGAAAAAGCACCGGATATTCACTTGTTGTTTGCGCCGGTCAAAAAAGACAAGACTGATTTTATTGTCGAAAAATCTACAGAGCTGGGAGTTTCAAAAATCGTACCGGTGATTACCCGCCGCACAATCAGCGAAAAAATCAAGAAAGAACGCTACATCGCACAAGCTGTTGAAGCTGCCGAACAATGTCGGCGGCTGGACGTACCTGATGTGGCAGATGCTCAAAATTTGGAAGCCGCCTTGAAAGAATGGGACGAAAACAGGATACTGTATTACATGGATGAAACAGGACAAGGCCGGCCGGTTGCAGAAGTTTTTGCCGAAGATACCGGAAAACATCAGGCGGCAGCCGTTCTGGTCGGTCCGGAAGGCGGGTTTGACGAGGCGGAGCTTGGCTTTTTACGCAAACAGAAATATGCCAAAGGCGTGTCGCTCGGCAAACGGATTTTACGCGCTGAAACTGCGGTTGTCGCCGCGCTTTCCTGCTGGCAGGCAATTTGCGGAGATTGGGAATAAGGAGAAAAAAATGCGCTTTTTGATTGCTGATGACCATGAGTTGTTTTTGAAAGGGCTGGAGTTTATTTTGCGGGACTTGTTTCCGAATGATGAATTTGTTTTTGCCCATAGTTATACCGACATTTTCAAAATCATTGAAAAAGAAAAAGATTTTAATCTGATTCTGACCGATTTGGCTATGCCAGGAGCCGGATGGTTGCAAGGAATTGAGCATATTCACAAAGATCTGCCCGACACTCCGATTATTATTCTTTCGGCCGTGTTTGAAAAAGACATTGTGCAAAAGACCATAGAGATCGGCGCCGCCGGATACATTCCGAAATCGGCACCCAACGCCGTTATTACCAGCGCAGTCAATCTGGTGTTGTCCGGCGGCGTTTATATTCCGCCCGAACTGCTGAGCTGCACAAAAGAATCGGAATTTGACTTGTTAAAACAAAGCGAACCGACTTCCGAAAAAGAAAATCCGGCGGAGGACATTGCCATGTCGCCACGTCAGATTGACGTTTTAAGGCTCATGGGGAAAGGCATGTCCAACAAACAAATCGCTTATGACCTTGGAATTACCGAAGGAACGGTTAAATTATATGTTACAGCAATATTGAAAATTTTTAACGTATATAACCGGGTTTCGGCCGTTAATGAAGCCCGAAAACGGGGTTTGCTTCAAAATGAGTAACGCATTATTTGATGAAAAAGAGGCCAGACAATATCTGAGTATTTTCGGCGAGGATAAAATGGGCTGTCTGTGGCGGGAGTTTTTGCAGGATACGACAGAAACTCTGAAGACAATAGAAAGCCAAGACAGGGAGGATATCCGCCTGAAGTTTCACAGCTGGCGGTCTTCAGCAAAAGTTTTTGGACTAAAAAACTTTGTCCAACAGTGTGAAAACATTGAAAACATGGTTATTAATGACGAAAATATCGAAAATGTAAAAAAAACTATAGACAATTGCAAAAAAATTTTCCATAATACACAAAAAGAAGCAAACCGATTCTTCAAAAGGTGTAGTTATGGAAAAATTTCCAATAAAAAATAAAAAGCTGCCTTTATACCTCAAAGAAGTTTACGGATGGATATACGGCAGCAAAAAAATCAGCAACATTTTGGACAACGGTTTTGTGCAAAATGTGCTGTCTTGCGGGTACAGCAAAAAATTAACCGATGCTTTAGTGAAAGAAATTAAGCCCGGCGCAAGAGTATTGCAGTTCGGCGCGACTTTTGGCCCCCAAATTGAAGCCGTGGTCGAAAAAATCGGCGACAACGGAACTTATGACATTATCGATGTCAGCAATATGCAGCTGCACCGGATTCGCGAAAAGTACCAGTATATCTTCCCCAATATACGGCTGGCAAACCGCGATGTTTCTCAAGAGCTGAACCTTCGGGACTATGACGTGACTATTTGTTATATGCTCCTGCATGAGGTACCGCCTCAAACCAAGGCCAAGATTGTGGACAATGCCCTGAAAAGCATTGCTCCGGACGGGAAAGTTATTTTTGTGGATTATCACAGCCCAAAGAAATATCACCCGTTACGATTTGTCGCAAAGGCGTTTAACCGTTTATATCAGCCCTTTGCCGAAAAGCTCTGGGAGCGTGAGATTTATGCTTACGCGCCCGAGCGGGAGAAGTACAACTGGCGGAAAGCAACCTATTTTGAACGCATGTATCAGAAAGTGGTTGCAACAAAAAAATATTCCGCTTATTAAGTTTTGCACTCCTGAAAAGAAAGCGTTCAAGCTTTCAAATTTTTTACCAAAAAGAATAACCTCCTTGTCCAAAAGACAGGGAGGTTATTTCGTTAATAATTACCGGGTGCGGGTTGTTTCCCTAACGCGGCCGGAAGAAGTCCGACCGGTAGCGGAAGCGCTGCTCCGGCTAGAGACATCTGACGAGCGAAGGCTGCTGCGGCTTGAACCGCTGCCGTAAATGTCGTCATAATAACGTTCTTCAGCTTTGCGAGCCTTGCGGTCTTTAATGGCATTGGTAATACCAACAACCGTACCGACTGCACCGCCGATAGAACTGCCAACCGTACCGCCAATGACGCTACCGTCAACTGTTCCCTGAATCACACGACCGACACCGTTAGCTACGCCGTGGCTTACACCGCCATAGTAACCGTAACCGGTACCATAACGGCCAATGCCACCGTAGTTGAAATAACCGCCGCCATAAGCGAAACGAAGTCCGCTAGTGGTGCGATATTTCGGCATCTCTCTCACCTGATGGACGTATCCGTTATTTTCACAGATATAAAATCCATAGTTTGTGCTAAAAAAGTAGCCATCTCTGTAGAGTTCAACTCCATACAGAACTTCGTCCTGATAGAATTGGACTCCCATCTGCTCAAACGGCTTAATGTAAATTACATTAAGATGGTTTGAGTTTACGGGGCCGTAATAGTACTCATTGCCGCGGCCTGTCCACTCTGTGACCATGTCGTCAACGACAACTCGCTGTGCACTCATTGAGCTGCTTATTGCACTGAGTGCCAAAACAAGCAACATTATAATGCTATTATGTCTCATATTTTTTATGTTTTGTGCTTCGGGCGGAAAACTGTTATGTTTTAAGTACCCTCAGCGGATTAATAATCGATATATCTATATATTTTAGAATTATATAATAGCATTGATTGCGCTTTTTGTCAAACAAAGACTAAAAAAGCAGATAAATATCATAAAACAGTTACATTTCTCCCCCCAAAAAAACACCTCGCGAAAAAACTTTCCGGAGGTGTTTTCAAAAAGGCATTTACTGTTTTTAGTTTGTCGCGTTTTCCGCTTCAACAACGATTCCCTGAATCAGAACGAATTCCGGCGTCTTGCCCTGAAAACTATTATATTTCTTCATAAGTTCAACGGCCTGTTTGTCTTCTTTGGCCGGCACAAAGCGCGGGGATTGTCCGCCGTTCTTTTTCTGAGCCGGTTTGGCTTGCGCCGTTATCTGGGCCTCTTGTTCCTTGGCCTTGTCGACTTTGATTTCTTCCGGCGCCTTCAGAATTTTTTCCAGAATCGACTGTGTCTCTTTGGAGCGCCGATTGGTATAGACGATATTTTGTTTGTCTGCCGGCAAAATTTCAAGAATTTTTTCCAAATTGCCAAGCTGCTTGTTTTTCTTAATCAGATTGATGTCATCCACCACCAAAATCGACACCTTGCCAAAATCAATTTTTTTATCTTCGGCAAGTTCAACCAGCAAATCCGGCGAACCGATAATCACATTGGCCTCATTGTCAATGTCTTCATCTTTGTCTTTGATAGTAGCTTCATTGATTTCGTGATATTTGTTAAAAATGGCCAAACGGTCGGAAACGACAACCGACTGTTCGGAATCCGGCGTAATAATCAAAATGTTATCAGCCTTTTTGGTGCTGATAATGTCAATCAGCGGAAAGACGTAAGACGTTGTTTTGCCGCAACCCTGCGGAGCAATGGTAAAAACGTCTTTTCTTTGCAAAATTGAGGGAATAACGTCGCTTTGTACGGTCGTTGCCTCCTGAATGCCAAATTCATCAATTGCCTGAAGCGTTTTTTCACTTAATCCTAAATCACGAAAATTCATTTTATTTCTTCTTTAAAGTTCTGGTTAATTTTTATTTTTTAGATATTATTTAGTTTATATCGGTTAGTCAACTTCTAAATGCAGGAGAAAAATATGTTAATCAGAAAAGATAACTCCCTCTTACTCATTATTGACGTACAGGAACGGCTGGCGCCGGCAATGGACAATCCGCGAGAAGTTATTAACAACTGCGCAGCCTTAATCGGCGTTGCCAAACGGCTGGAGATTCCGTTCATTATTACAGAGCAATATCCCAAGGGGCTTGGGCAGACGATGATCGATTTGCGCCAAAAGGCCGGAGAAGATGCTTGCTATTATGAAAAGCTGGAGTTTGCCTGCGGTTGCAACAGCGGCATTTTCGAGCAGATAAAAAAATGCGGCAAAAAACAAATTATCATTGCCGGAATTGAAACGCATATCTGCGTGCTGCAGACGGCTCTTCATCTGCAAGAACTCGGGTATGAGGTTTTTGTCGTTGCCAACGCCTGCTCTTCCCGCAAGCCAATGCAGAACATTATGGCATTGCAACGGCTGATGCGCAACGACGTGGACGTCGTGACTTCTGAAATGGTCTTTTTTGAATGGCTGGAAAAAGCCGGTTCCGATATTTTTAAGGAAATCAGTCGGCAATATATTATCTAGACAAATAAAGTCTTTTGTGCTAAATCAGAGAAAAATCTCAAAAAATCGTAGAAAGCAGTTCTTTAATTTTAAGCGTGACAGAAGGTTTGTTAAATCCTCAAAAGTAGGAATCATGAACGCAAAAGCGCGGAAAAGATGCCATAAGCCGCTGTTGTCAGCTGAAAAAGATGTTCTTCCGAATATCAGGCTTAAACAGATAGTAAAAAAAGAACTGCTCCCTAAAGGGACAGTTCTTTTTTGGCGCATTATATTACAGCTGTCTTTTATTTATCTTCTTCAACTAGGCCAATTTCATCAAAGACCAACGTTTTGCCGTCAGAAGTTCTGATTGCCAGTTTTTTGCCATTTAGCTTATAGCTTTCAACCATGCTGAGAGCCTTAAGATAGTTTTGCTCAGCCTCCATCAGCTCTTTTGGTCCGGCCATCATGGTCAAACCGGCAGTCTCCAGTTTTAACTTGTCACCGTCAACGGTATAGTTACCGAAATAGTGGTTAATTGCAGCTTTTCCGAAAAAGCGCAGTTCATTTGCGGCAAAACCCAAAGTGATTTCAACATCGGGCTTAGCATCTGCCAGTTTGTATTCTTTACCTGCAAAGATTTCGGCAGAATTTTTGTCGCAAGCCGTTATCATAAACATTACGCCCAAAATGAGGCTTAAAACTTTTTTCATATTATTTCTCCTTTAGTTGTTAATATAGGAAAGAATCGCAAAAAGGTCAAAATAAACTATGACTTTTTAAGCTTTTCACGCTCTTCTAATTGTTTTTTGAGCTTTTCCAAATTTTTCTGCAGAGCCTTTGCTTCGCGTTCAAAGCGTTGATCTTTGCGGGTTTTAGCCGTTTTATTGGTTTTGCCCTCAGTATTTTCCGACATATTTTTTGCCCTTCATAAAAAAAATTATGCATTTAGCATAATTCATACTTGATTTTATTTAAATGTTTATGTATGTTTCATTCACAGCATAACTTATGCCGCTATAGCTCAGTGGTAGAGCACACCCTTGGTAAGGGTGGGGTCGTAAGTCCGATTCTTACTAGCGGCACCATTTTTAAGATTTCCGCACCTATTGCGGATTTTTTGTTTTTAAACAAATGTTTATTTAGTCCGATTTTAGGCGTTTTCATAATGGCACTTTTGAGCCAGCTAATCGGACTTTTTATGCAAAAGCTAAGAAAATCAAGCATTTCATTAAATAAAATCCCGGTCCGATAAAATATAATATTTTTTACATACTCAAACAGAAAAAGTATAACTGCACAACATTTATTTATTATTTTTTATAAAAATAAACAAATTTTATGATAAAAAATAATAAAACACTATTGACTTTATGCAAAAATTAATGTACTTATTCTATATGTTCAACATTTTTTGGAGAAAAAGTATGAGAAACTTCACATATTATGAAGCTGAAAAATTTTTAAAAGAAATAGCAAAAGACAAAGCTATTGATATTGATAATTTTGACTTAAATAAACATAGTGATGCAGAAGAAATATCTAATCTATTAGAGGTTTCTGGATCTACCGCTAATAATTGGTTATCAGGAAGAACTGATATTTCGAAATTAGGAAAACAGGCACTTGCTTGTCAATTAATGCTTGATTTGGTGCACACATATAATAGCATTCCTCAATCTAATATTGTTGTAAAAAAACAGGATGCTTACGAGATTTATTCGGCTTCAGCAGACGGAGAGTATAAATTATTAGCAACGACAACAAACCTAAAACTCGCGAGAACAATTAAAGAGATTCAAAAAGTGTATGAGATGTTGGTTATGAGTGAGAATTTTATATCTACAGAATTAGAAACCAGAGAATCAAATGGATATGAAGACTCTTTAATACTTCCATATAGAACAGATCTTAATAATTTAATTGATTTAATACACTATATTCAAGATGGTGTCACATTCTCCGAAAAATATGAGAATTTGTTACAAACACCTATAGATTTCGATTTTGATGCTAAAAAATTTGAAAATACTCCAGAGCTTAAAACTGACAGCAAAGATGTTGTTTCAGAATTTATTTATCCTATACCAAGAACTTATAAGGGGCAAATTGATACAAAAAGAATTCCAGAAGGAACCCTTGTCAGAAGAATTGTAAAAAAAGGTAACAAAGAGGGAATTTACGAATTAAAGAAGATTGGTGACAACATAATTTATCAAAAAGCTGGTAAAAGCTATCCTAGCATCAATGCTGCTAGTACAGACATTCTAGGATACGAAGAAAATGTCAAAGAAAACTGGTATTTCTATGATAATCTTCATAATGAATGGAAAAAATGTAAATATTTAGTTGAAGATGAATAGTATCTTAAAAATTCTCTTTTTCAGCTTTCTCTTGAGCTGTAATTGCACAGCTCAAGAGAGGTATACGATGGAAAATACAAAACTAATAGACGGTATACGCTATAATACTAATAAAGACCCCATAAATGGATTTGTATATGTCTATTATCCAACAGGAGAACTTCTTTTGGAAGCATCATATAAAAAGGGCAAATTAGATGGCGTCAGCCGTGGATACAGACCCGATGGAACTCTATATCAGGAAATAATTTATAAAAATTCAAAAGAGATAAAAAGAAACACTTATCCTCTAAATAAGCCTATCATCGTATAATGTTGTCCATTTTCCTGCAAAACCTCTTAAATTCCTCATAATTCTCAGTCCAATAATCGCACAGTATCGCGCACCATTTTTAAGATTTCCGCATTTATTGCGTATTTTTTCTTTTTAAACAAATAATTTTTAGTCTGATTTTAGAAGTTTTATAAAGGCACTTTTAAGCCAACTTATCGGACTTTTTAATGAAAAGCCAAGAAAATAAAGCGTTTTATATTAACAGCAAGAACTTACAACAGCTTGTGGATATCGTATTCATCATAGCCTTCATAATAATAACTGACATCAATGCCTTTCATAAAGATTTCTCGTTCATCAATTTCATCTGTTAGAGCATTTTTTAAGAGATGTTTTATTTCAATATCTTTAACAGGGCTTCTTTCCATTGCTGATAAATAATCTTCTTTGTCGATTTTATTCCAATCAACAACCTGTTTAATTTCTTTCTTAAATATTAAATCCAGCCAAATTCTTGTTGAGCGACCGTTTCCTTCTCGGAAAGGATGGGCAATGTTCATTTCAACATATTTTTCAACAATTTCATCAAAAGTTGATTGTGGCATTTTATCAATATGCTTTAAGGATTGTTTCAAATACATTACAGGGACAAATCTGAAGTTACCTTTTGATAGGTTAACATCACGCATTTTGCCGGCAAAATCATAAATATCTTCAAACAAATACCTATGAATCTGTTTTAATCCAGAAAATGTACCTACTTCCATCTGATTGATTTTACCACTGTCAAAAAGCTTTTTAGCCTTTTCTTTACTTAGTTTTTCTTCAACCTTATTCAGTTCAATTTGATTAGTAATATTTAATTTATTTTCTAAAACCATTATAAATCATCTTTCATAAAGAAATGCATTATACTTTTATGATAATATAATATTGCTAAAATTTACATAATAAAATCAGATTGCCAACAATTCAGATTGGTTCAGCACCAAACTATCCTCAAACAACTCAATTTGTCCTGATAATCGCTTAAATTCCTCATAATTTTTAGTCTGATTTTAAATGTTTTAAAATAGTAATTGTTCTAAAATTATCGGACTTTTGATAGAAAAGGTTTGAGTAATCTCATAAAATATGGAGATGCTTCGTTTTTATTTTGGGCTAAAACGAACCCGATATATGATAAGACCATAAAATCAATTTGCCTTTGTTCTATCGGAGATGAGGTTATTTTGTTATATTCCGCCAGTGTATCAACAGCCAATTTGCGGGCAATTTTATACAAAGGAAAAAAATCTTGATATTTGGGCATCACAACAGTATTTCCAAAGTCAACAATTCCGGACAAAACATTGTCTTTTTCAGTATTTAACAAAAGATTGCTGCCGCTCAAATCATTATGGCATAAGGCTACAGTCATATTAGGCGACTGTATCCTAAAGTCATTCAGGTTAATTTTATAAGAAGACAGAGAATTTTGTACTTTTTCAAAATTAAAATCATTTCTTGAAGTAATATCCCAATTATCAATGGCTTCATTTGGCTCAGGAATATTCAAATTCTTGTAATCAATTTGGTGCATTAAATTGAAAAATACGGCTAAGTCGTATGCTAGTTTCTTTTGTTGCGTAACCGTTAAATTTTGATAAAGCGTGGCATATTCACTTTCCGGACGTCCATCGCATATTTTGCCAAAGAATCGTTTAGATATGGAAAACGGATACTCGCTTTTTATCAACTCTATTTTATGAATTTTATCTGTAAGAACAGGTGCTAAATGCGGATAAACTATATCAATGACATTCTTTTCCCTCTCCATTGTCTGCCAAATAATTTCGGCTTTTGGAAATCGCACAATATAGTCATCGGCATAATAAGCGACTGAACGTGAACCGCTTTGCAAGCGAATAATATTTTTAATATTAAAAAAATCGCTGTTATCTAAAATTTGTTTGATAAAATCTAAGTTGTCGGCATTTTCTTGAGTTAAATATTGCATATTTAAAATCTCTTCTGATCAGAAAAATATTGCCGGTTCAAAGACCGGCAATATTTTATTTGTTCAGTTCATTTCCGTTAAAATAGTTAATTTCCATAGCAGTTTTGACCTCCTGAAGCGTTTTAGCCGCAACTTCTTCAGCTTTTTGACTGCCGTGCTCCAAAGTACTGAAAACATAGCCCAAGTCCTTCGCCAAGACTTCGCGTCTTTCGCGAATGGGTTTTAACTCACTTTGCAAAATTTCATTCAAGAACTTTTTGACCGTACCGTCGCCCAGTCCGCCTCTTTGGTAGTGGGCTTTCAGCTCCTGCAGATTTGGATAAGTCGGCAGGAAAGCGGCAAAATGTTCATCTTTGCAAAAAGCATCAAGATAAATAAAGACCGGATTGTTCTCGGTATGACCGGGATCTTCCACCCGCAGATGGCTCGGATCGGTAAACATGCTTTGGACTTTTTTCTTGATATCATTGGAAGAATCGGCAAGATAAATACAGTTGCCCAAAGACTTGCTCATTTTAGCGGCACCGTCCAATCCAGGCAGGCGAGAACACATGCTGTTTTCCGGCAATATGGCTTCAGGTTCGACCAAAACCTCTTTATAAGTAGAATTAAACGAGCGAACGATTTCTCTGGTCTGCTCAATCATCGGCAGCTGATCTTCGCCGACCGGAACTAAATTAGCCTTAAACGCGGTAATATCGGCCGCCTGACTTATCGGATAAGTGAAAAATCCGACCGGAATGCTTTGTTTGAAGCCTCGCATCTGAATTTCATTCTTGACTGTCGGGTTGCGCTGCAGACGGGAAATAGTGACCAGATTCATGTAATAAAAAGACAGTTCGCAAAGTTCGGGAATTTGCGACTGAATAAAAATCGTTACTTGTTCGGGATCCAGCCCGCAGGCAAGATAATCCAAAGCCACTTCGGATATGTTATCCCTGACTTTGTTAATATTGCCGGCATTGTCGGTCAAGGCCTGCGCATCGGCAATCATAACATACATATTTTTATAATTGCCGCTGTTTTGCATTTCGACACGGCGTTTTAAAGATCCGACATAGTGCCCCAAGTGCAACCTTCCGGTCGGACGATCCCCAGTTAAAACAACATCCATTTTTTTATCCTTTTTTGTTTTTTTCTGAAATAGCACAGCGCGCTATTCTTGTCAAGGTTCGGACAGATTATCTTTCTTTACTGCTGGTAATCGTAAAACGATGGATTTTTATTGACGGTATAAATTTTTTCCGGATTGGGGCGGGCATAATATATATAAATAACGTTACTATACGTATCTTTTTTCCAGGCATCAAACCTGCTGATGGTTTGGGCGCGCAGGTTGTTTTTAAAAACATGACGCAACGTATTGTCTAAATTCATTGCAAAATCATCGCCGAAATTGGGCAATGTTATGGCATTCAGCAGCAAAATTCCACCTTCTTTGAGATTGTTTTTTGCACGCTCAAAATATTCTTTCGTCACAAGTTCCATCGGGATATACTGGCGGGAGGAATAAGTATCCAGCACAATCACGTCATATTTCTTTTTGCTTTCTTTAAAAAACTGGTTGGCATCCTGAACTACAAATTGTTTATTTTCACCCAGTTTTTTCTTCAAAAAATTCTCTTCGGTAATCCGTTTTAAGTGTTTGTCGACGTCAACATAAACATAATTATTGTGCGAATCATCCAAGCCGATTGTAAAACCGCCGGCACCGACAACCAGAATATCTTTGGTTTTGTCTTTGGGAATCGTGTTGATGAAATTGTCATTAATAAAGTTGATATAAGGAAAATTCAGTTCGTGTTTCTCTGAAATTTTAGAAGACAGCGAACCGTTGACAACCAACAGGCGCGAGGCACTTCTATCGGTATTATAGACACTGATTGTAGACACGGCATTGTTTTCAATAATTCCATAATTTTCTTCTAAAAGCTTGTCTTGATTGAATAGAACAGCCGCCAGCAGAATGGTCAGCATTGCCGGATAATTACGGCGGCAGGAAAGCAAAAATGCCGTCGCCAGAGAAACAGCCACCACAACAACTATCGTATGATTAACGCCGATAAACGGCATGATAATCAGGGTGGTTGTCAGAGAGCCTAAAACCGAGCCGATGGTATCTACCGCCATTATCTTTCCGGTATAATTAGGATCGCGGTAATGCAGATAGCGGCTCAGCATGGCCGTGATTTTGCCAAACAAATATGGTCCGTAAGACAGAAAAAGCAAAGAATAAAGCGCGGTCTGGGCAACATTAGAGGTAATGCCGGCCTGATTAAACGCCATAAAATAGATATCAATCAAAATATAAGACGAAGCCAGAACAACCAACAAGGCAATGATTAAAAAGCCGTCTGCGGCCTGACGGCGCAAACTAAAGCGCCGGACGCTTTCGACCGAACCTTTATAATACCCCCAGGACATGAAGGCCAGAAACGCTCCCATAACGATTGAGACGGTAATGGTTGTGGTACCGACAAAACCGCTTAACTGACGCAGGACAATCAGTTCCAAAGACAAGCTGGCGTAACCTCCGACAAAAATTGCCAGCAATAACATAAAAACTGCTCTTTTATTGATTAATTTTTGCATTGCTTCTCTCCCTAACATACTCTGGCAACGGTCAGAGCATCAACTGAAGCCGCGCCGGCTTTTTGTAAGACCAACGCGCATTCCTTTAAGGTTGAGCCTGTGGTCATAACGTCGTCAATCAAGACAATTCGCCGGCCGGAAATTCGTTCTGGATGTTTGACGAGAAAAGCCCCTTTGACATTTTGAATCCGCTCATGTCCCGAAAATTCCACCTGCGGGCGCGTTTTCTTATGGCGGATTACGGAGCCGTAGTCTACCGGAATAACCACTAGTTTTTCTAGTTCTTTGGCCAATAAAGCCGACTGATTATACCGGCGTTTGATTAATCTGGTATAATGCAGAGGAATCGGAAGCAGCAAATCCGCGCCTTCTGCCCAGATGTCACGTCCGGCCTGATATAGAAAGCGGGACAAAACGCCGGCATTTTCCGTCTTGTCCAAAAACTTGAGTCCCAGCACCAGATTTTTAGATGTATCATCATAATGAAAAGCCGAACGGCACATCCGAAACGGATAATTGTCGCCTTTCAGGCAAGACGGGCACAAAAGCTTTTCATTTGAAGGTACTTCCGGAAAAGGTCGGCCGCAAGACAGGCAATACGGGCGGGAAATAAAATTTATTTCATTAAAACATTCCGGACAAAGCCCCTCTTCCTCATGTAATATCTTGCCGCATAAGATACAACGCGGCGGCAGAACGGAATTTAAGATTTTTTGCAGAAGTTTCATTTTTCAAACCGAAGCTGCCGCCAGTTTCTGCAGTTTTTCATGAATTGCGTTAATATTGTTCACAACCGTAATGCCGGCCGCATTCATGGCGTCTTTTTTATCCTGCACGGAAATTCTGCCTTTTGTAATGATATCGCCGGCATAGCCCATTTTATGCCCAAAAGGAATCGCCTCGCCGGCAACAAATCCGATAATCGGCTTTTTATGCTTTAACAGGCGGTAATACTCGGCGGCGTTTTCTTCAAAAGTTCCGCCCAGAGCGCCAATCATCACAACGGCATCAGTGTTGTCGTCTTTCATAAAACGCTCCAGCACGTCAACAAAATCCATGCCGAAAATCATATCATCACCCAGTCCGATAACTGTTGATTGCCCCATGCCGGCGCGTTTGGTTTCGACTACCGCCTCATACGTCAGCGTTGACGAGCGCGAAACAATGCCGATACGTCCGGGGGTATGGATATTCTCCGGAAAAATTCCAAGTCTGGCAGCACCGGGGGTGATAATTCCCGGCGTATTGGGGCCGATTAATTTGGTTTGACTGCCTTTTAAGATGTTTTTTATCTCTATCATATCGCGAATCGGCACACCGTCAGCAATACAGACCACCAGCTCCAAACCGGCTTCGGCGGCCTCCCTGACCGCATCTTTGACCGAGCGGGCCGGCACATACATAACGCTTGAGTTGACACCGGTTTCAGCTACGGCTTCTTTTACCGTATTAAAAACCGGAAGTCCCAAGTGCATATTGCCGCCTTTGCCCGGCGTTACCCCTGCAACAACATTGGTACCGTAATCCAATGAACGGCGGATGTGGAACGTGGCCTGAGTACCGGTAATACCCTGACAGAGAACACGGGAATTTTTATCTACCAGAATTGACATTTAATCACTCTCCTCCACGGCCTTTATCAGTTTATCAACGGCTTCCTGCATATCATTGGCAATCACCAGCGGCAGTTTGGAGTGTTCCAAAATCTCCTTGGCTTCGTCTTTGTTGGTTCCTTCAAAGCGAACAACCAGGGGTACGTTCAAGCCTACTTCATAAGCTGCGGAAATAATGCCTTCGGCAATCAGGTTACAACGAAGAAAACCACCGAGAATGTTAATCAAGATGCCTTCCACACGAGGATTAGTCATAATAATCTTAATCCCCGAGGCGATCTTTTCTTTATCGACACCGCCTTTGACGTTTAAGAAACAGGCCGTGCCGACTCCTTTAGAACGCAACAGATCCATTGCCGCCAACGCAATGCCGTCACCATTGACAATGCAGCCGATATTACCGTCAAACTCACTATAATTAAAACCGTATTTATTGGCCTGAATCTCGTAGTCGTCTTCTTCATATTCATCTTCCAAACGGCGGATTTCCGGATGGCGGTAGAGCGCGTTTTTATCAAAAGACATTTTGGCATCGAGCGCAATCAGCTCGCCGCTCCGCATGACGCCAACCGGCGTGACCTCAATCATTGTCGCGTCATAATCCTTAAAGGCTTTGTGCATTCCGTTGATAAAAGTTTCCAGACTGCGGGCACTGCGCGGTTTGAGATTCAGAAAAGCCATGACGTCCCGAATTTGCTCCGGTGAAGCGCCTTTGTCCAAATCCAATTGAATTTTTAAGATTTTTTCCGGATGTTCCAAGGCAACGCCGGTGATATTCTCAGTGCTGACTTCGGCAATCAGCAGTGTAACAGCGGGAATCATCCTATCAATAACCAGTCCGGCATAAAAGATACGGCTAACCTTGCAAAAAGCCTCGACATAAAGGCGGCTGACAAGTTTTCCTTTGGGGCCGGTCTGTTCGGTTACCAACGTTGCTCCAAGCATTTTTTCAGCTTCACGGGCAATCTCTCGGCGATGTTTGACCAAACGGATTCCTCCGCCTTTTCCGGCTTTTTTTTCCAGAAAATGTCCGCGATTGCGGGCACCGGACTGGATTTGGGATTTGAGCATCCACGGCCCGCGAAAAGAAACTCTGGCCGCCACGTTTTTGGCTTCTGACGGTGTGTAGGCTATGCCGCCTTTGGGGATATTAATCCCGTACTGGCTTAAGATTTTTTTGGCCTGATACTCGTGAATGTTCATGCTTGTTCCTTATAACGTCGAAGCATAATAGCGAATTTTTTCCGCCATTGCCGCCAGACCGTTGCGCCGACTCGGGCTTAAATGGTCTTGTAATCCAAGTTTAGCAAAAATATTTTCAACTGCAATTTCTTTAATCTCCCGCGGCGTTTTATGTGCAAAAATCATTAAAATAATTGCCACAATACCGCGCACGATTGCGGCATCGCTATCTCCCTGAAAATCGAGATATTTCTGACCGTCTTTCATCGTTACCGTCGGAATCAGCCAAACTTGTGACTGACAGCCGTGAACTTTCCAGTCGTCCGTTTTCAGATTTTCCGGCAGGGCGTCCATCTTTGCACCGAGATCTATAATATAACGGTATTTGTCTTCCCAATCTTCCAGCAAGTCAAAATTTTCAATCAATTCATCTATGGTCATGCTTTTTCTCTTTATATTTTTCGGCGGCTTTTACAAATTCGGCAAACAAGGCCGCCGCAGCCTTGTCTGTCTTGTACAAATATTCCGGATGCCACTGCACTCCCAGAACAAACCGGTCACCCGAATGCTCGACGGCTTCAACAACGTTATCAGCCGAAACGGCGACAATCCTCAGTCCTTCCATTGCAGACGAATCGTTTATGACACCTTCGCCGTGGACGGAGTTAACCTGCAGCGTTTCAGCACCGGTTATTCGCCGCAACAGGCTGTCCGGTTTTAACTGTACGTCATGGGCAATTTTGTCTTTTGGTTCTTTATGCGGCAGCGGACAGGCAAGCTCATCTTTCAGGCTGGCATACATTTTTGCTCCCGCCATGCCGGCAAGCATTTGAAAACCCGCGCAGATACCAAAGACCGGTATCTGATTTTCATTAGCATAATCAATAGCATAAATATAAGCAAGCGAGCGCAGGCTTAGTTCATGTTCCGGCGGCAAGCGCTGCGGTTCCTTATAAAACTCCGCCGGAGAATCGAAACAGCCGCCGGGAAGCAAAAAGGCATTCGGCTGTACGTCTTCCAACTGGGAATCGACATCGTCATAATGGATAAAAGTCAAATCCGCGCCGGCGGCAAGCAATGCCTCTACATAATTCTTATCGATGGCATAATCGTCTTTTTCCAGCCCAAGAATAACCGCCACCAGCGGCTTGCCCTTATCGCGACGGCTTTGCGGCAGGCGGATGACGAAAGGTTCTCCTTCCGCCAGCGCGGTTTGCACTTTTTGCGGGGAGAGTAGATAATAGACACTGTCGGCCTTTGGACTTTCAAGATACAAAACTTTTTCTGCCATTTTCTGCTCCTAAAACATTTCAAACATCATTTTGGCATCATCGCTCAGTCGCTCAAAGGTCCACGCAGGTTCCCACACCAGTTTGACTTCCACACAGCCGACGCCTTTAACCGCAGCCACGGCTTCGGCGACCTGACCAGGCAAAATACCGGCGACAGGACATGTCGGCGCCGTTACGGTCATGTCAATAAAGACATCGCCGTTGTCTTTTATCTCAACATTATAAATCAGCCCCATATCCCAGACATTTATCATAATCTCGGGATCCGAAACGGTTTTTAAGGCTTCAATCACGTCCTCGCGCGCAGCGATTTGCTCACTGGACGGCAGCGGTTTTCCGGCTTTGGCAACATAATCCAGCAACTTCATCTGTTCAGACATTGCTGACAGAAGCTGTTTTTCGTTTTCTTCTTCATTCATGGTATTTTCGTTATTTTCAGACATGACTGTTCCTTTTCTAAACCTGCTTACTTTATAAGCCAAGTTTATGAATAAAACAAGCCGGAGCGCAAAAATTATTCACGTTAAAAGAAAGTTTTTGCCTTTTGCAACGCCGCAATAAAAACATCAATATCTTCTCGGGAGGAATACAGGCCGAGCGAGGCGCGGGCCAGCGACGTGTAACCCATTCTTTCAACCAGCGGCTGGGCACAATGATGACCGGTGCGGACAGATACGCCTTCTTTATCCAGTATAAAGGCAATGTCCTGAGGGTGAATCCCGTCCAAAACAAAAGAAAAAACACCGCCTTTGCCCCGCGCTGTGCCGATTTCTTTAAAACCTTTTACTTCAGCAAAACGTCCGCGGGCATAATCCGTCAGTTCCGCTTCATGGGCGGCAATGTTTTCCATGCCCTGCTCCTGCATATACTGCAATGCCCTTCCCAGTCCGACAGCCTGCACCATTGCCGGTGTTCCGGCCTCGAAACGGGCGGGTACTTCATCAAAAGTTGTTTTTTCATAGGTTACTTTTTCCACCATATCGCCACCAAACTGATAAGGTGGCAGGGAATCGAGCAGTTTATATTTGCCGTACAGCACGCCTATTC
>CAKQRB010000067.1 GCA_934271195.1 uncultured Alphaproteobacteria bacterium
GGATTGCCGGATCGAAGTCCGGCAATGACCGGTACGACCGGTGGCGCACGTTTTATACGGTGTCATGAGACCCGCGGCCGAACGTCGGCAGCGATCGGTTTGTCAGTGCCATAAGACCCGCGGTGCTATGGCAAAGTTTGTGAAAAAGCATGTGCTTTGAACAGAAAAAAATAAAAAAGCGGGATTGACCTCCCGCTTTTTTCTTATTGCCTAGGATAATCTTTGGCGTCAACAAGTTTTATTTCAAACACCTTATCCAAAAAAGAAAACAGATAAACATATTCTTCCATTCTCACATGGCTGGTATTTCTTCTTAATTTTTCTATCCGCCCTTCCATAAAATCTATATGGTCGGCGAGTTCCGTACTTGTTAAGCCCTGTTCCGTCATTATCCGGTTTAATTCTTTATTACAATAACTCCGGAAGGTTTTATACCACTCTTTTCTATATTTTCTTGATAACATTTCTTTTTAGCTCCACTATTTTGTTAAAACAAAACCACCTTAAAATTAAGGTGGTGGAGCTGAAAAACTGCGTTGATCAGTCGTGGCTATTCGTCGTGCAAACACGCTTATTTGACCACACTCCACCCAAAGTGGATATTTCAACGAGATGTTTTTCAGACACCACAGCCAGTCTCCGGACTGCGGCTATTATATTAAACGGATCTGGAATTTTTGCAAGCAGATAATGCTGTTATTTAAAGCTTTGGACAAGTGAACCAGCAAGCAGATACCAGCCGTCAACCAGAACGAAAAAGATTATCTTAAACGGCATGGCCAGTACGGTCGGCGGCAACATCATCATACCCATGGACATTAAGACCGAGGCGATAATCATATCTATGATCAAAAACGGGATAAAAATCAAAAATCCGATTTCAAAAGCTCTGCGTAGTTCGCTAATTATAAAGGCCGGAACAACAATTTTGAGCGGTGTTTCTGATACTTTTTCGGCTTTGGGACTTTGGGACAAATCAGAAAACAGCAACAGATCTTTTTCACGGGTGTTGTTTACCATAAATTCTTTTAACGGGACGGAGGCCTTTTCCAGTCCTTCCAGCATTTCTACTTTTTCATCAATCATCGGCTTGATGCCTTGTTCCCAAGATTTTTCAAAGGTTGGCGCCATGACAAACATTGTCAGGAACAATGCCAGCGAAATCAACACCATATTGGGCGGGGTAGAGTTGGTTGCCAGAGCGCTGCGGGTGATGGAAAAAACAACGACAATACGGGTGAAAGACGTCATCATAACCAAGATTGAAGGTGCCAGTGACAACACAGTGATGATGGCCAGCAGGTTGAATATTCTGGCGGTGGCGGAACCGGTGGGTTGGTTGGCTACGTCAAGAGTGATGGACTGAGAAAGGGCGGTATCTGCGTCGGTGAACAGAAAAATTACAAAAACGGCAGCGAAGATAAAAAGTTTTTTAGTCATGAGCATTTTTCCGGCCAGAGATTTTCTTGGTTTCCAACAACAGGTTTTGGGCTGATCCGAGCAACAGCAAAAATTCGGAATCGTCTTTTTGAAAAATCAGCAGAGAGTTTTTCATGTCCAGTTTATGGCTTTCAATAATTTTAATGCGTTTGTTTTCCTGCAGCTTTTGAAAAAAACGACATTTAGCGCCATGTTTTTGGCAGGTTTTGAATGACCAAAGGGTCAAAAAAAGCAGTCCGATGACAAATGTCAGCGAAAGCAAGGCTTTTATAATCAATATCCATTCCATAAACAGAAGTCCCGTTTCTTAAATTTTCAGCGTTCAGTATAGGCTTTTTTTTGCTGTGTCGTCAACTGTAACGCAACGGCTTGTTAATACTCTTGCAAGTTTGCAATTTGTTTGTTAAATGTGACAATATGAAAGAAGAACAACAAGAAAATGACAGAACCAATTTTGACCTGACGGCCGTTTCCAGAAATATTCTGCCTTTGGCAAAAAAATTGCTGGGGCGCAAGGGGATGGTCGGTTTTGAGATTTTGGTCAACTGGGAGAAAATTGTGGGGCCGGAGTTGGCTGCTTATTCTTTTCCGGAAAAAATCGATTTTAAGAACAATCAACGCAGCAACGGAACCTTGGTCCTGAGTGTGCCTGCCGGCGCTTTTGCCCTTGAGTTAAAACATCGTGAGAAGTTTGTTTTAGACAAGGTGAACACCTTTTTCGGTTTTGCGGCGGTGTCTTCTTTGCGAATCGTTCAGACCAGAGAGATGCAGCCGTTTGAAAAGTCTGAAAAGAAAAATTATATGGCCAAGCCGCCGGTTGTAAGTCCCGAAGATGCGGATTATATTCGTGAATTGGCCGATGATATTAAAAATCAGAGCTTAAAAGAAATATTAATAAAATTAGGTTACAGTGTCTTCGGCGAAAATAAATAAACACAATTTTTATACGGATAAAAGAGAAATGAAATTTGAAGAAATTATTAAAACAATCAGCACCTTGGTGGCAGCTTTGGTCATATTTGTTTTTGCAACCGGCGGATATTTGAGTCTGAAAGGTTTTGTGCCGGACGGCAAAGGGGGCTTTGTTCTGATGAAAAACGCACAAGCGGCAGCTCCGGCTGATCAGGCCGAGCAAGCGGCAAAGGTGATGTCTATGGTTTTGCCGAAGGGACATGTTCTCGGAAAAGCCAGCGCGCCGATTACTATTTATGAATATTCTTCTTTTGCTTGCACGCACTGTTCTGAGTTTCATCTTGATATGCTGCCGCGTCTTAAAGAAAACTTTATTGACAAGGGACTGGTTAAACTGGTGTTCGTTGATTTTCCGCTGGATAAAAAATCTATGTACGGGTCTTTGGTTTCGCGTTGTGTAAAGCCGGCAAAGTATCATCAGTTTGTAACACTTCTTTTTAAAAAACAGCGTGAATGGGCTCTTTCTTCCAAATATGAAAAAGTGATTTCGCAATATGCGTTGCTCAGCGGCCTGTCTAATGAAGAGCTTAAGGCCTGTATGAATAATGAAGAGACAATCGGCAGCGAGATCTTGTCTAACCGCGGCAATGCAATTGAGTTTCTGAAAATTCAGGGAACGCCGTCTTTTCTGATTGTTAAGGGAAATGACAGGGAAGTTTTGCACGGGCTGCCGAGTTATGGCAAGTTTGCAGGCATTCTTAATGAAAAACTCGGTGTTAAAGAAAAAAATTAAGTTTTTTAATAAGTCGGTAATATTTGTTGTTGTAAGGTATTAGGCAAATGAGAAAAGTTCCTGACGATATAAAAAGCATGGACGAACGGATTAAACGCCTGCAGAAACAGGAGGCCGAGGCCAGAAAGCCTAAAAAGGAATCCGCTTTTGTTTATGCCAGCAAAAATGGTTTCCGGGTCGGAACAGAACTGCTTTCGGGCGTTTTGGTCGGTGCGGCAATCGGGTATTTGCTGGACGGGTATTTCGAGACAAGGCCGTGGTTGCTGATTGTTTTTCTGTTTTTGGGCGGTGTAGCAGGTTTTCTCAATGTTTACAGGTTTGTAAAAAGTCTTGGTAAAAATAAGGAGTAAGCGCCGGGTCTAATCCGATGGAACAATTCAAAATCGAACCGATTATTCCGATCAAGATCGGCGGATATGATATCTCTTTTACAAATTCTTCGCTGTTTATGGTGCTGGCTGTGGTTTCGGCAACGCTGCTGATGGCTTTTTGCCTGCGCCGGCGGACGATTATTCCCTCTGTGGCGCAGTCTATTCCGGAAAGTCTGTATGATTTTGTGGCCGGCCTTTTGCGTGAGAATGTGGGGGTGGAAGGGCTGAAGTATTTTCCGTTTATTTTTACAATCTTTATGTTTGTGGCTTTCGGTAATGTCTTAGGGCTTTTCCCGTATGCCTTTACCTTTACGTCTCATCTGGCGGCGGTTGGAACTTTATCGGTGATTTCGCTTTTGTTTAACATCGGGATTGGAATTAAGAAGAAAAAACTCGGGTATTTGCGGACGTTTCTGCCACGGGGAATTCCGATGGTGCTGGCTCCGCTGATTATTCCGATTGAGATGATTTCTTATCTGAGCAAGCCGTTCAGCCTGACAGTGCGTTTGGTTGCCAATATGACCGTCGGGCATATCATGCTTAAGATTATTGCCGGATTTATTACCGTAGCCGGTGTTCTCGGGGTGGTCCCGTTTGCTTTTGACGCCGGAATAGTGGTATTTGAGATTTTTATCGGGCTGTTGCAGGCTTTTATTTATACGGTTTTGAGCTGTATTTATTTGAGCGAGGCTTTGCATGAGCACTGATTTGTATAATTGTGTCAGGATTTTTATAATTTAGTAAACTTTTAACAGAAAGGAAAAAAAATGGAACCTATGGCTTATATCGGCGCCGGTATGTGTGCTTTGAGTATGATGGCTTCGGCTTGGGGCGTGTCTCAGGTATGGACGGCTATTATTTCGGCAGTCGGTCGCAATCCGCAGGTCAAGAAAGACGTTGATATTTACGGATGGGTTGGTTTTGCCGCGGTTGAAGCTATTGCCTTGTATGCTTTGGTTGTGGCTTTGATTATGCTGACCGGCAATTAATTTGTTTGGAAAACGGTGCGGTAACAGCGGCCGCACCGTCCTTTGAATCCTCTGAAAGTCAGGAGTTGAGATGCCGCAATTAGATCCTACATGGTATGTTTCGCAAATGTTTTGGCTGTTTGTCTGCTTTTTTGTGATGTTGTTTATCATGTCAAAATTTATATTGCCCAGAATAACAGACATTATGGACAAGCGTCAGGGAAAAATTGACGATTATCTGGAAAAAGCAAGAGAAAATAAAGCTCTGGCCGAAGAATCGCTGGCGAATTACAATAAGGCTATTGCCGAGGCAACAGCGCAGGCGCAGACTGCTCTGGAGGCAATGCAAAAGGATTTGGATGAGCTTGTGGCCAAACGTCAGGAGGAACTGAATCTGCGTTTGAGCAAACAGATTGCCGATAGCGAAGCTAAGATTTCAAAAAGCAAAGAGGCGGCTCTGACTCAGCTTGATGCCATGTCGGAAGAATTGGCATGGGATGTGTTGAAAAAAATCGGGATTGACAATGTTTCCCGCAAAGACATTAAAAATGCCGTTACTGCGACGGCAGAAAATTAAGGATGTGAGAAATGACGGCAGAGGCGGTAAACAGCGAAGAATTTGAAATGCTTCAGGAAGCGGTGACGAAAACGGCCGATGCGGCTGCAGCCGCTGCGGAAAGCGTTGCTCATCATTACGGCGCCTTTTATGAGAATCCGGAGTTTTGGGTCGGTTTGGCTTTTGTGTTGGTCGTTGTGCTGTTGGCGCGGCCTGTTGTCAAAATGGCGGGTGCGATGTTAGTTAAACGGATAGATGCCATTGCCAAGCGGATTAATGATGCGCAACAACTTAAAGACGATGCCCAGAAAATGTGGGTGGAATATGAGAAAAAATATCTGAATGCCAAAAACGAGGCTTATGAAATTTTGGAAAAATCGGAGCGTGAAATGGAAATTCTGAAAAATGAACGGCTTCGGAAAATGGAAGAAGATATCAGCATTCGGGAAAGTGATGCGAGGAACCGTATCAGTACGGCGGAGCAGCAAGCGGTGAAGGAAATTCGCGCCGCAGGGGTCGGGCTGAGCATTTGTGCTGTTAAAAATGTTTTGAAACTTAAACTTGATGATAAAACGCAGGACGAGTTGATTGAAAACTCTATTGCATTATTGAAAAAAGCCAAATAAAAAAAACATCCGCTAAATTTTTAACGGATGTTTTTTTAGTAATGTCAATTTTTAACTTCTGCCGCGGAAAGAACGTCTATTTCCACCGAAAATTCTCTGAGGAAAACAACGCGGAAATTTAAATCATAAGTTTTTCCGGTCATCAGCAGAAAAGGCGCCGATCGAATTTTTAATTTTACCAAACGGGTGCCGTAAGGGCCGTTGGCAATGACGGGATTTTGAAACATTTTGATTTTTTTTTGATAAATTTCTCCCAGCTTGTATTGATAGCAAGTTGTCAGCGAACCGTTTTTGATTGCCTCGTCATAATTGAATTCAGTCGCTTTGTTCATAATAAAATAATTTAAGTTAATAATAAAAAAGGGAGCCCATATTCTCCCTTTTAAATGTAAAAGTCAAATTGTTTTTATAAGTCGCGGTACGGGTTGGCCGGATAGGTGCCCAGTATGTTGACTTCCAGCGAGAAGAAGGCCAGTTCTTCAAAAGCGTTTTTATAAGCCTGTTGTGCCGGATGAGCTTCAATTTCAACATAAAACTGTGCCGAAACAAATTTGCCGTCGAGCAGGTAGCTTTCGAGTTTGGTGATGTTTATGCCGTTGGTAGCGAAGCCGCCCAGAGCTTTATATAAAGCGGCAGGAATGTTTTTGGCATGAAAGATAAAGGACGTGATGTACTTTTCGCCGTCGTATTCGGGAATTTCCTGTTGCGGAGACATAATCAGAAAACGGGTGGTATTGTCAGCGGCATTTTCTATGTTGGAGGCCAGTTTTTTCAGACCGTAAATTTCTCCGGCAAGCTGGGAGGCAATGGCGGCCTGTTTTTTGTTATTGTCGCGGATAATATCGGCGCAGGATTTGGCAGTATCAATACGGGCGACAGGCGTGATTTGCCGGCTTTTGAGAAATTCGGAGCATTGGGCCAGAGCCTGCGGGTGGGAATAGGCCGTTTCTATTTCGCGCAGATTACTTTCAGGCAGTCCCCAGAGCTGGTGTTCAATACGGAGAAAGTGCTCGCCGACAATGTAAAGGCCGGATTTCGGCAACAGAAAATGGACATCAGCAACGCGGCCGGCGTTAGAGTTTTCAACCGGAATGACAGCCAGATCAATTTGTTTTTCATGTACCAGTGTCATGGCTTTTTCAAAAGTGTCGCAGGCAACGTATTCCTGTTCGGGAAAAAGCTGGCGGGCGGCAATCTGGGAATAGGCGCCGGCCACGCCCTGATAAGCGATTTTTAATTTCATGGGATATTTCCTTTGCTTTTTGGGAGCATAGTATAAAAGTTTTGTGTTTTTGCGCAAGAAATTTTTGTGGTTCTTCAGAATCGGAAAATGAGGACTCTTTTGACGGAAGAAATTGAAAAAAATACGACTATTTATATATTGAATTTTCATCTTTATAATGTTTTTATTCATAATTTTTGCCGTTTTTTAATTTTTTTTGTCAGCAGAATGTTTTTGTTGTTGAAAAATAAAATTTAATTGCTTAAGTTATTGCTGTATTAGTTGTTTAGCAATTAAGTAATAAACCCATATGGAGAAAATAATATGAAAAAACTTTTAAGTTTGTTTTGTGCAATTGTTGTCTTGTCAGGATGTTCCTCTTTAGGTTCTGACGGCGGCCTTTTCGGCGGCAGTGAATGCGAAAGCAAAGCAGCTCGCGATTTTATGGAAAATGCTGAAGACAGAGTTTACTTTGCATTTGACAGCTCTGCTTTGTCTCTGAATGCAAGAGAAGCTTTGGATAGCCAAGCCAACTGGTTGAAAGACCACAACAATGTTGATGCTGTTATCCAAGGTTACTGCGATGACAGAGGTACAAGAGAATACAACTTGGCTTTGGGTGAACGTCGTGCCAATGCCGTAAAAGCTTATTTGGTATCTCAAGGTATTGCCGCAGACAGAATTTCCGTTATCTCTTACGGTAAAGACCATCCGGCTGTAGAGGGTCAGAATGAAGCTGCCTGGGCTCAGAACCGTCGTGCAGTTACAGTTGTTAAACTGCGTTAATCTGGTCTGACATCTGAATTATAAAAACGTATCCTTGCTCGGGGTACGTTTTTTTTGTGTTGTTGCAGATGTGTGCAGATAAAAGTTTGGACTTGTGCTCGGCAGATAATTATTTTAGGATATCCGATAATTGGTTGTTGCCTGAAATTTGAGGATATGAAAATGAAAAAGACTAATTTTATTACATTTTTGACAGTCGGTATTGCTATCTTTTCTGCCGTATCTTGTGAGGCATTTGCCCAGAGTGCCAGTGCCGCAATGGACGAGATTGCAATTTTGCGGGAGGATTTGAAAATTCTACAACGGCAAGTGTATCGCAGCAATAATGAAATTAATCCGACATCGGCGGCAGATTTTGCCGTTAAAATCGGTGAATTTGATGAAGAAATCAGAAAGCTGACCGGACGGATTGACCAGTTGGAATTCAAGATTCAAGGAGTGGAAGACAAAATTGATTTGATGAATAAGGATATTGACGTCCGGATTAAGATGATTGAAGGCAAGCCGATTAATGCCGGAAAAGCCGGTGTTGCGGATGCGGGAACGATTTCAATTTCCAAGGCGGCACAGAGCGGAAATTTTTCGCCAAAAGTTGCAACAAATGCGCCAAAATCCGTAACGGGTGACAGTGTTGCCAAAGGTGAGGATCTGGCGCCGGTTAAAACTAAAAACGCAGCGGATTTGTATCAGGCCGGTCTTGATGCTTTGAAGATTTCGGATTATGCCACTGCGGATCAGAATTTTAATTCTATTTTGAAGCGTTATCCTAATGACAAATTGGCCGGAAACGCCCAATATTGGCTGGGTGAAGTTTATTATGCCAAAAAAGACTGGCAGCGGGCAGCTATTGCTTTTGCTAAAGGAATTGAGAAATATAAAGACGGGGCAAAGGGTGCCGACAGTTTGTTAAAACTCGGAATGTCCATGAAGGAACTTGGCAAAAAAGATGAGGCCTGTCAATCTTTTATCAGTGTGAAAACAGAGTTTCCGAAAGCCGAAGCAACGGTATTGGATCGGGCTGCTGAGGAAGCCAAAAAACTGGGGTGCAAATAGGTGCCGGTCAGCGAAAGATTGCAGACTTTATTTGCAGCCAATCTGGAAAGGATTAGCTCATATTATGAGACAAGGCCGAGCGTTTGGGCTGTCGGGGTTTCCGGCGGAGCAGATTCTTTGGCCTTAGTTTATTTGTTAAAAAACTGGAGCGATGAAAATAAAATCCGGTTGGTTGCTCTGACGGTGAATCATCAGCTGCGTCCTGAGGCCGGTGCCGAAGCAGAATATGTTGCGTTGCTTATGAAAAAAATCAGGGTAGAGCATCATATTTTATCCTGGGAGGGAAAAAAACCGGAAAAAGGCATTGAAGAAGCGGCGCGGGAGGCACGTTACGGACTGTTGCGGAAGTGGTGTCTGGAAAATGATGCGCCGGTGCTGTTGGTTGCGCATAATCAGCGTGACCAAGCCGAGACTTTTGTAATGCGGCTGCAACGCGGCAGTGGTGTTGACGGGTTGGCGGCCATGAAGGAGCGGACAGAGCGCAACGGGATTGAACTTTGGCGACCGCTTTTGAACGTGGCGCCGGAAGATCTTAGGGCATATTTGCGAGAGCAGGGCGTGCAATGGGTTGAAGATCCGTCAAACAGGGACGATGACTATTTGCGGGTGAGAATCCGCAAACTTTTGCCTTTGCTGGAAGATAATGTCGGCATTACGGTTGAGCGCTTAGCTGCGACAACAGGCAGAATGGCACGGGTTCGAGATTATCTGGAGACTGAAACCGAGAAATTTATAAAGTCGGGTGTTGTTTTTTGGGAGAGATGCGGTTGTGTCTTTTCTCCGGCTGACTGGCAAAAGCTGCATCAGGAATTACGGTTGCGAGTGTTGACCTTTTTGTTGAAAAAAATCGGCGGTAATGTTTATTCTCCGCGGTTGGAAGAAAGTGAGCGGCTAGAAGCAGCTTTGTTGTCCGGAGATTTTAAAAATCGTACGTTGGGCGGGTGTGAGATTATCAATTTCGGACATCGGATTTGGATTGTTCGTGAAATGCGGCGCGGCGGGGTTTTAAGACGCAAGGAATGGGATGATTATGTTATGACTCATTCTGCGTTGAAAAGCCAGAAATTGCCGTATAAACTTCGTTTGGCGCTTTACAGAAACAAAAAAGAATATATTGGAACAAAGGAGTAAAGAAAATTTCCCTCTCTCTTTCCGCACTCACACTCTCACCATTTGCTCCTTTTTCTCATGTTCATTTTTTATTTTCTATTTTTTTTCTTTATCGCGTTGGTTATTTTTATTGTTGCTTTTTGACCGATCAAAAAGCCGAGGGGCTGGCAGCCACAAATTTTTCATCGGTCATGAGGTGGCAGAATTGCGGGCAGGGAACATCTTTCTTTTTAGGAAGAGGAGAAGTCGAGCTTAATACCGTAGCCGGATAAAGAAATAAACAAAGGAAAAGTATGTTGTAAAGTTTTTTCATGGTCAGTCTTTCTCTTGTTTTGGCATTTTGATTAAGTAGTGAGAGGCGCTTTGAAATTCTCCTTTTATATTGAAATTACGTTCTTGAACAAGATATCCCTGATATAGAGGATCCCATTCCATGATTTCGTATTCGGTAATGCTTTTTCCTTCTAAGGCAAAGTTGTCATAGCATTCATATTTAATGAAATTCTTTTTGTTTTCCAGTAATTTACACTCCTGAATGGTCACTGTGCCATGGAGATTGTCCTGAATTATCAAAATGGGGGAAAGTAGTGTACGCCAACTTGTTTTTCCAAAAACCTGTAAAGTTTCATAAAAGCGCCGATCAACAAATTCTTCATCAGTCATAAGGTGGCAGAATTGCGGGCAGGGAACATCTTTCTTTTCAGGCAAGGAAGAGGTTGAACTTAATACTGTAGCCGGATAAAGAAATAAACAAAGGAAAAGTATGTTGTAAAGTTTTTTCATGGTCAGTCTTTCTCTTGTTTGGGCATTTTGATTACATAGTAACCAGAGTTTTCCAAGTGTCCATTTATGTTAAGATTACGTTCTTGAACTTTGTATCCCTGATAGAAGTCGTTCCACTCTATAATTTCATATTCGGTAATGCTTTTTCCTTCTAAGGCAAAGTTATCATAACATTCATATTTAATGAAATTCTTTTTGTTTTCCAGTAATTTACACTCCTGAATGGTCACTGTGCCATGGAGATTGTCCTGAATTATCAAGATGGGGGAAAGCAAAATGCGCCAACAGTTAGTGCATACGGGATATATCGTTTCATAAAAGCGCCGATCGACGAATTCTTCATCAGTCATAAGGTGGCAGAATTGCGGGCAGGGAACATCTTTCTTTTTAGGAAGAGAAGAAGTCGAGCTTAATACCGTAGCCGGATAAAGAAATAAACAAAGGAAAAGTATGTTGTAAAGTTTTTTCATGATATCGTCCTCTATTTTTAATTATATAACATAATAATATACAAGTATAATAAATTTGTCATTAGTTTATTTTATGAAATATCCTTTTTGACACATGTCGTAAGCCCATTGATTTCTTTCTTGGAAGCCTTTATTGAAATTTCCTTTATCATCTGTTTCTTTTCGATGAATATTTTGGCAAATGGCTCCTTTGTCTTTGTTTTTTATAGCTTCTTTTAATTTAGGCCATTCAAGAGTACCAACATGATAATTGGGTTCGGCGATGGCGACCTGCATTTCCGGACTCATGTATTTGAAGTTGGGATGAGTGTGGTGAAGTTCTTCTTCCCTAATGGCAATATCGTGGTCAAGAAGTCGGTCGGCATAGTTGCGGGATAAACGCAGCGGGGTTTGATGTTTAAAAGATTTTGCCCCATAGTTTTGTCCGTAAGACGCCGCTTTCAGGGTATTGTAATATTCTTGGATTTCTTCCATAGTTGCCGGTTTTTGAGTCGTTTGATTATGCCAAGGATGACGGGCAAAGCTGTTAAGATCTTTATCCATATGACCGTAGCCGCTTGTTATGTTTCCTTTGATATCAAGGTAAGGATGTTCTGAAATGTCTTCCTTTTTTTTCAAGAATGGTTTTAAAGAAGCCATTGCGGAACTGGGTTTTTTCATATTTTGTTCAGTATATTTTACAGGCTGTATTCCTCCGGCAGCGGCGTTGGGGATTGTGCCGGAAGCTGATGCATAGCCCTGAATCTGCGGCTGCTGCGGATGGAGTGACTGTTGGGGCTGAAACTGTTGTTGAGATTGTTGTGCCTGCGGTCGGGGCTGTAAATAAGGGTTGGGAGAATCTTCATTGGAGACATAGGTTTTTTGATCAGGACGGGCCGGTGCCATACTGTCGTATTCCTGGTTGGGGTCAAGATAGTAGTATTTTCCTTCTCCCAATTTGGGGTTGAGGTTTTTGAACGGACGTCTTCCCTGCATGACGTCCAGCAAATATTGTTCATGTTCTTTCATTTGACAATTTCCTTATGATAATGAAAAAGGGAGCCGAAGCTCCCAAAAGTTTAAAACAAAAAAAAGACCGAACGAAAAAATCCGTTCAGCCTGACTATATGACGGATACACATATCCACCATATGAAAAACAATACACATCAGTGTCACTAATGTCAATATAGTTTCATATGAACTGTGAATAAGGCGCTAATATTCCACGCGAGTTAAGTATAATCCGCAGGCCGGAGCGTTGGGACCGGCCATGCGCCTGTCGCAAGCTTCCAGAATTGTTTTGATATCTTCCGGCTGCCGGCGGCCGTCGCCGACTTCGCGCAAGGTGCCAACCATGTTTCTGACCTGATGGTGCAAAAAAGAGCGGGCTTCGACGATGAAGACGATTTCTTCGCCGTGTTGTTCAATATCCAGCCGGTCAAGGGTTTTTATCGGAGATTTGGCCTGACAGGCGGCGGCGCGGAAAGATGTAAAATCGTGCTTGCCGAGCAGGTATCGCGCGCCTTGCCGCATTTTTTCCACATCCAGCGGAACAGGAACCCACCAAACGCGGTCTTTTTCAATGGCCGGCGGGGCTTTGCGGTTTAAGATACGATAGATGTAGCCGCGGCCTTTGGCTGAAAAGCGGGCGTGAAAATCAGGGGAAACTTTTTCGACTTCCAATACGGAAACGGGAGCTTCTCTTAAACGCAGGTGAGCGTTATAAGCCTCGCGCATACGAAAAGTATCCCAGTCTTTTTCAACATCAAAATGGGCGACCTGTTTGAGAGCATGAACACCGGCATCGGTTCTTCCGGCACCGGCAACCTCAGTCTTTGTGCCGGTAAAAGCGAAAAGAGCATTTTCCAAATGCTCTTGTACGCTCGGACCGTCCAGTTGTCTTTGCCAGCCCAGTAAATTTGTGCCGTCGTATTCTACGGTAATTTTATAACGCATTATTCGGCGGCGACTTTCAGGGCTGCGTTGTTATCCTGCATAAAAAAACCGAGCTTTTGCTGAACCCCCCAGATGACACGTAGAGCTTCCAAGGCGTTTTCTCCGGTAATGCGCGGCGTTTCTTTGCCGTTGATGCAGTTGATAAAGTGGTTTAATTCTGCCTGCAGCGGTTGGTTTGTCGGGATAAACAACTGCTCGACGCTGCCTTTTAAGCCATAGTGCATCCATTCCGGAATTTCTTCCTGATTGACATAGGGCATACGTCCCTGAGTGTGAACGTTAATGCTCTGGTTGATGAAGTCCATGTCAATGTAGTTGGTATCGGTCGTAACGGTCATGGTTCTGACGCGAGCCTGAGTGATGCGGCTGGCCGTTATGTTGGCCGTGACACCGTTTTCAAACTCAAGCAGTGCGGTGATGTAATCTTTGCCGGAAACGTGGTCTGGCGTTTTGACCGATACGGCATTGATGCTTTTGACCGGAGATTTAACCAGAGAAAGGATAATCTCGGCATCGTGAATCATCAGATCCATGGCGACATCAACGTCGGTGATACGGCCTGAGGCGGCAGACATGCGTTGTGCCGTCAGCGAGCGAATCTTAGACGTATCGGAAAGCAGACGGTGCATTTGCTCAACCGCCGGATTGAACTGTTCAATATGGCCGACCAGCAATGTGACATTGTTGTCTTTTGCCGCCTTAATCAGACGATTGCATTCTTCTTCCGTGGTGGCCAGCGGTTTTTCCATCATACAGTGGATTTTGCGCGTTAAGAAAAATTCGCCGACATCAGCATGGGTGACAGATGTGGTTACAACACTGACGGCATCAACATTGGCCGCAACTTCTTCCATGGAAGAAAAAGCCTTGATGCCGAAAGTTTCTGCCGCAGCTTTGGCGGCATCGGGGAAAATGTCGTAAACGCCGACAAGCTCGACGTTATTTAGAGCCTTATAAGTTTTAAGATGGTTCTTGCCCATCATGCCAGCGCCAATTACTGCCACTCTAATTTTATCAGTCATAAAATTTGCCTCTATATTTGTTTTTGGATTAATTTTAGTTTACATATACCAATAAATTTGGTAAAAAGCTTTTAAATTCTTGTTACATATTGTTACAATCGTTATTAAAGGATGTCCGCGCTCATGAAAATTTCTCGTTTCTATCTCTTTATTCCGGCTGTGTTTTCTTTGTTTTTGGCAGGTTGTGCCAGTGATGAGCCCAAGTGGGGCACGGAAAAAATCGAGGTGGAAGAAATGCCTTTTGCCATGGAGCCTGAAAAAGTAAACGGCAGGCTGGATGTGTATTCTTCCATGGCGAGAGCGGTTAAATATAATGTGGACGTAATGTCACAGAATATGAGAAAAAAACTCGGGAATCCGAGCAAACTGACGGCGCGCGAGCTGTTGAACAGCGTGAACGGCGCGGTGAGCGGCGAAGAGAATCCTCTGTATAATTCTATTCGTCTTTTGGATTTTTCTGTGTTGTTCGCAGTGGCGAATCTGGAAGAGAGCGATGTGGCCGAGAATGAGATGGTTTATGCAAAAGCATCGCAATATCTGGCGCTCGCAGCTATCCGTTCTCATCAAAACGCTTTGTTCTCCCTCAAAAAAATTGCCGAGATTGACCGTTTGTTGAAAAAACAGCAGAAGAATTTGGCTGATCTTAATGCCAAGCTGGAGAAAAGAGGCAGTTTGAGCGAGGGAGAAAAAGAATATAAAAAAGGTTTGGATGTAGCGGTTTATGA
>CAKQRB010000068.1 GCA_934271195.1 uncultured Alphaproteobacteria bacterium
TTTATCAATATATTTTCTGGCCGTTTGAGTTTCTTTATACTTTAATTTTTGGTGTGGTCATATGGAAAGTCTGGCCGCAGTTATCCAAGCTTCATAAATTTTATATACATATTTTACTATCTTTAACACCTGTTCTTTTAATTATCATTAAATATTTCACTATGTTTGGTGCACTTTATACTCACACTTACTTTTATAACTAATCAAGAAAAGAATTATACCACTCTAAGGAAGAAAGGCAGCGACTTGAGGAAGCCCGTCAAAATGCACCTGTTTTGACGACTGTTTCCGAGGCTGCGGTCGCAATCGCTTCGCCGATTGGAGCGGCTAAGTTTCCTAACGCACCTTATCTCAATGCCGTAAAAAAAATACCATTGAAAAATATAGCAAAAGCAGCTACTATTTACGGAACAGGTGTCGCCGAACATGGCAATACTATTGGAGAAACATTAGGAAACTATGCTGAGAATATAGGCATTGGAGCTATTGGAGGAACAGCGGGACACTTTGTTGGAAAACTAAAGTTTGGTCGTTCAAATTTTCCACCCGAACGCGGTCTTTATGAACAAACTATTGGAACTGCTATGGGCGGAGCATATAGTATACTTAAAAGATAATCAGGGATAATGGGACAATGAATAAAAAAGAAAGATTAATCGAATGGATAAAAAATTTTATTAGTGTTTTATCAGTATTCGTTTTATTGTTTTCTTTACTGACCGTTTTCGCATTGCATACCATTATTACCATAGATTTTTTTATGATAATATTTGATTTGCTTTTTGCCTTGACTATCATTATCTCAGAAAACTTATTTAATTTTCCCAGAGACCCAAGAACTGAGACTTATGCTATTTTTATAGATGTAGCTTTGTTTTTTCTGGCTATTATTATTTGTGCTCTGCATTGGGATGCTGTTAAGCAAATATGGTAACATTTCTTTGTTTAAGAGAACGTCAAACAGCTATCCGTTCAAGCAGCTAAAAGGCAAGATTATTCTTGCCTTTTAGCTTATGGTGAAGTATTTTGGCTTATAATATAAGCGAGTAAAACCATGCAAAATATAGTCAGATACACAAAAATTCTAATGAATATCAGTACTAAAATCCTTTTAGGATTATTAGGCCTTTTACAGATATATGAGATTGCTTATGTGTTCATACATAACTATGGTTCTGAGGGTATTTATTTTTATAAAGGTCAAATTGTTTATCAATATATTTTCTGGCCGTTTGAGTTTCTTTATACTTTAATTTTTGGTGTGGTCATATGGAAAGTCTGGCCGCAGTTGTCCAAACTTCATAATATGGTTTTGCATGTTTTATTATTTCTTATTCCTTTTTTTCTGTTTCAGGTAGGAGCAATATCCTTTAATCTGGCTTTTCATTTTTATCTTAAATAGTTACGAAAGAGAGGGGGAATGGACAACAAGAGTACAATACTGACTGAAAAGATAAAGGATGTAATAATTCTTATTCTAACATTGATATATTTTATATTGACATGCCTTGTTATAGCATTACATATCATTGCTCCTCTCACTTTTTCTCTGATTATTTTTGATGTTTTATGGGTAGCCATTATTATCATTGAATATAATCTTTTTAATTTTCCTCGCGACCCAAGAAATGGTACCTATCTTTTTTATATAGATACGGTTTTGTTTTTTCTGTCTCTTATTATTTGTGCTCAGCATTGGGAGATTGTTAAGCTAATCTTACAGCGTTACTGGGGGTAAGGAAAATAATACAACCTTTTAAATATCCTAAAAAATGTTGGTAAGATAAGGCAACTAAAAGGCAAGAATAATCTTGCCTTTTGGTTTATAGCAATATATTTTAACTTATAATAATATATAAAGAAAAAATTATGCAAATACTCAGCAAGACATTAAAAATACTCATGAATGCAATAAGCTTTTTGTTATTGTATGCTCAATATATTATACTTTGTTTTGACGTGTGGTATTCTCATTTGAGAGAAACTACGCGCTATTGCGTATATTTTAATTATGATTGTTTTTCTCCTTATATATTTTGGCCGGTTTGGTTGAGTGGTATTGTTTTATATACTTTTGTATGTTGGAAAGCATGGCGGCCATTGTTTCAGCTTCATAGTTTTCTCAAGCATTTTATACTCTTGTTATTGCCTTTTATTATGGGGGGAATGTTCTACGGCATTGTAACCTTATTATATTTTATCCATTAAGGTTATTTTTTTAGAATGATAAAAACTGATAAAAAAAAGAAGAGAGACAATGCAAAATATCGTCAGATACACAAAAATTTTAATATTTACTTTATTATAGGAATTTTATGTATATGGCAGAAAAGCTTAAAAAATTTTATGAAAATGCCGTGCTATATGTTCGAGTTGCTTTCAAGCTGGCAGGATGGGGTATTTACGCAGGGCTGATTGTTTATATGATGATTGCCCCGTTTGCGGCAATGTTTGGGTATGAGCCGCCGTTTGACTTCAGTCAGTTTGGGTTTATTCGTTGGCTTTACGGCATAGACAAATAAAAAAGGAGAACTCTCGCCCTCCCCTTTTGTTTTACAGCTTTAAATTTTTATCCAGCCGTTCCAGCTCGTCTATATAGCTGGAAATCAGGCTCAAGCCCTTGTTCCAGAATTCCGGACTTTTGGCGTCCAGACCAAAAGGTTTGAGCAGCTGGTCATATTTTTTGCTGCCGGTATGCGCCAGCATATCAAGGTATTTGTCTTCAAAATTCTTAACCGAACCTTCCTGATAGACCTGATACAGCGAATTTACCAGACAATCGGCAAAGGAATAAGCGTAGACATAAAACGGCAGGAAGAAGAAATGTCCGACCTGCGACCAGATATGCGCAGAGTTTTCATCAACCACCACAGACGGCCCGAGGCAGGCTTTCATCTCTTCGACCCAGATTTGGCACAGGCGTTCGTCCGACAGCTCGCCGTTTTTACGTTCATTGTGGGCACGGGTTTCAAAAAAGTGAAAGCTAATCTGGCGCAGCGCGGTATTAATCATGTCATTAACCTTGCCGGCAATCAGGCAGAGTTTGTCTTTGTCATCCTTAGTCCGGCGCAGCAACGACTGAAATGTGACCATCTCGCCGAAAACGGAAGCGACTTCCGCCAAGGTCATCGGCATATCGTCGTTCAATGCCCCTTGAGCCTTGCTCAGGCGCATATGGCAACCGTGTCCGAGTTCGTGCGCCAGTGTCAGAACATCATTCTGTTTGCCGACAAAGTTCAAAAACAGGTACGGGTGCATTTCATTAGAGCAGGAATGAGCAAAGGCGCCACTTCTTTTGCCGTCGCGCGGCGGAACGTCAATCCAGTCATTCTTAAAAAAGTCCACTGCCTGTGCGTGGAGTTTGGGCGAAAATTCGTGATAAGCATTCAGCACGGTATCAACAGCCTCTTTCCAGCTGTAATGCGTGTCATGACAGAAAGGCAGCGGGGCGTTTCTGTCCCAGTACTGAATTTTTTTAACGCCGAGCCATTTGGCCTTGAGTTTGTAAAAACGATGAGAGATTTCGGCATATTTATTGCGCACGGATTCAGCCAGCGCCTCGACTGCCGCATCTTCCACATTCTCAGCCAGATTACGTTCGGCAATCGGGGTTTTGAAGCCGCGTTTGCTGTCTTCCGTTGCCTTGTCTTTGATAACCATGTTATAAATAAAAGAATACAGGGCGGCGTTTTCTTTGCTGATGCGGTTGATTTCCTTACCGGCCTTTTCTCTGACGGCGGGATCTTTGTCCAACAGCAGTTTGCTGATTTCGGCATCGTTATAATTTTTGCCGTCAACCGTATAAATCAGACGCGATGAGCTTTCTTCATACAGCCGCACCCAAGCACTGCCAGAGGTGAGCGACTTTTCCAGCAGCAATTCTTCCAAATCTTCCGAGAGCTCATATTTCTTAAAGCGGCGAACACGTTCCAGCCACGGCTTGAAAAAGGCAACGGCTTTGTCTTTCAGCAGTCCTTTGACCTGAGTGTCGGAAAGTTTGTTGATTTCCAGCGTGAAGAAGACGACCGGCTTGCTGTAGTCGGTGAGTTTTTCGTTAATGGTCTGATAAAAAGCAATGGCTTTGGCATTTTTCATCTGCGTATTCATGTTCAGGCTGGCATAGCTGGCCAGATTCTCGGCTTTGATTGCCATTTTTTCATAAGCTTGCAGCATTTTGGCAAAGTCGGCTGCGTTTAATCCGGCAATTTTACCCTTATATTTTTTGGCAACGACCTGATTATCCTTTTTAAACTGTTCCAAATCGCGTTCAATGGCAGGATCGTCCATGCCTTTATACAAATCACTCAGATCCCAGCCGGGGAGTTTCTCTTTTTTCTCAGCCATCAAATTTCACCTTTCATTTCTTTCAGTTGGCGCATGGTTTCCCGCATGTCGGGGTGCGCTTCGTAATATTCTTTTTGTCCGTCCAGATAGTCTTCCTTGCCTTCAGGCTCTGACAAATTGGGCGTAAAGTAATAATTGCTCCACGGACGGGACTGCTGTCCCCGCAGCCACCGGCCAAAACCGTCGGCAATTACGTTGACATCGCAGCCGGCACCGGACAGTACGGCTCCAAGCGTGCAGAAAAAGCGGTTTTGCGCGCAATCCTGAATTTCGTTCGCCATATCTTCCGTACAGCGGCTAAAACCACGGCGCTGATTATCATGATGCGGCGCAAAGGCGACAATCATAAAAAAAACTAGAAACCAGAATATTATCAGGCCGATGAAGATTCCAAACCAGTATTGCTTCAAAAAACGCATTATTTTCCTTTACGGGCATTCAGATATTGTTCCAACAGCGCCAGTTCCTCTCGCGTATTGGCTCCGGCGACTTCTTCGGCGCTGCATTCAACCATGCCGCATTTCATGCCGTGGCGGTTGGCAATGCCGACAACATCTGTTAAATAATATTCGCCGGCAGCGTTTTCATTACTGACTGCGCCCAAAAGTTCAAACATTTTCGAGCTATCAAAGCACATGCAGCCGGAATTGCACAGGTTTATCTGGCGTTGTTCTTCCGTGGCGTCTTTATACTCGACAATTTCTTTCAGCTCGTCGCCGTGCATAATCAGGCGACCGTAACGCGCCGGATCCTGCGGACGAAAGCCTAGAACAACAACCGCATAGCCTTCGCGGCGTTTTTGAACAGCCTTCAAAAACGTTTCCCGCGTAATAATTGGGCTGTCGCCGAAAATAACCAGAACATCGCCTTCAAAACCACAGAGGTTTTTGCGAGCTGACAAAACGGCATGTCCCGTACCAAGCTGTTTTTCCTGCACGGCGGTTTCATAGGGCGCAACCTCTTTGGCAACCATCTGGCCATCCGGCGCAATGACGGTAATGATTTTGTCGGCACCCAAGTTTTCTAGCGTTTCAATGATATGGCGAATCATCGGTTTGCCGTTCAGCGGCATCATGACTTTCGGCAGATCTGACTTCATGCGTGTTCCTTTGCCGGCGCCGAGAATAATGGCGGCGATTTTTTTACTGTTATTCATTATCTTTCTATCTCCAATTCAAAAATTATGATAATTTTAATAATTCGTACAATACAATAACATCTATATCTATTTGGTTAACATAAGGCATTATTTTATGAGAAAACATTTTTTTGCAATATATTTCATTGCAGCAGCCCTGATGACGGTGCATAACTCTTATGCCGGAACGCAGGAGGTGATGTCACTGGAAGAAGCCAATCGCGTGCGCCAGAGCAGCGTTTTGCCGGAGGGGCGGACGGACTCTACAGAGGTCAGTTTTTCTTCGCCCAAAGAAATGTTTAATTATATGAAAAACAGGCTCAAGGGTGCGATTGTAACCAAATATGATCCGGCCAGCGCCTCTAACGGCAGTACAGCAACCAGCGTTGACGAGGATCCGTTGCCGCAGGATATGGAAGCCCAGAAATCTACTTTTCAGAAAATTTACGAAGACGCCATCAAGCGGATTGAAAACGAAGACAATTCTCCGGCGGCCGTTCCGGCGTCCTTTTCGTCAGAAATCAGACAAAGCGCTCCGGCCGCCCGCGTTGACACCATAGACATTTTGCTGCCGCCGCTGAACGAGCATGTGAGAGTGCCGGCTTTTGAGCATATTCCTTATTTGTTTTCCCAGATAGAGATTTTACCTGATGGACTGATTAAAGTAGAGGAAACGGTTATTGTTATCGCCAACGGCATTAAGCTCAAAACGCCGCTGGTTCTGCCTATTCCCAGCCGTGTTTACTCCCGCGACGGCAAAGCCCGTAACACAGATGCCAGTCTTATCGGCGTGACCATCAACGATATGCCGGTGGAATATAAAATCGACCGGCGCGGCGGCTCGACGCTGCTTATGCCCAAAAAGAATTTTGCATTGGAAAACGGCGTTTACCGCTATGTCTTTACTTATATCATTGACAGGCAGATTTGGAGCTATCCGGATTTTGACGAGCTTTACTGGAATGTGACCGGCGGCGCTTGGAATTTGGTAGTTGTCCGTGCCGGCGCAACAATTATACTGCCGCGCGGGACTAATCCTATTGCTCAAAGTCTGGCTATCGGGTATCCGGGCCGGCTGCGGATTGACAACGGCATTATCACACGTGACGCACCAAACTCAGTCGGCTTTGTGGCGCAAGAACCGCTGTTTTTGGCCGAAAGTATGTATATAGGCGTGGAAATTCCTAAAGGCGTGATTACGGCACCGACTTTGTCTAACCGGATTGCTTGGGCAATTGCCGATTATGGCGACATTATTTTTGCGTTTGTCGGCCTGCTGATTGTGCTTGGCGCGTATATGGCCTCGTGGAAATATATTCAAAAGAACCCGAAAAAAGTTTCTTTCTCTCTCAAAAAAACGCCGATGATGCTACGATATCTGGCCAAAGGGATTTATGATAAAGTCAGCTTCGGGGCTTTTCTGCTGGATTTATTCAAGAAAAATATTATTGACATTCAGCAGTCGGACGACAATATCCTTTTGGTCAAAAAAACCGACAATCTGAAGCTTTTGAACAAAAACGAGCAAAATGCCGTTGAGGAACTTTTTGGCAAAAAAGATGCTGTCTTGCAAGTCAAAGGAAATTTGCTCAAACTCAAAAGAGCATATCGTCACATCGGGCAGGATTTGAAGAGTAAATTCAACTTTTTTGTCCTCAGGCTCAATTCCGGCTATTTATTGTTCAGTATCGGCATGCTGCTGATGACGGAATGGTTTATTGCCATGCTTTTTCCCGATACGATACAGATTTTTGTGTCTTTGTTATCAACAACCATCGCTTTTGGCTTTTATCTGGTTTTCTTCAGCATTCGTTGGAAAAACAAGCTTATAAACATTTTTTGCAAAGCTTTTGCTCTTTTGTTTATGGTTCTGAGCTTTATTATCTTTTGTGCCAAAGTCAGCATGTGGTCAGCTCTTTTGCTCTGCGCTACCATGGTGGTTATTCTTTTCTTCAGCCGCAAATATACGCAAAGAAGCGGCCTGATGCAGGGACATATTACCGATGCGCGCGGCTATGCAGACTATCTGACACAAAATCGCGAGAATATTATACTCGGCAAAGACTTTATCAATCAACAAGCCAATATTCTGGCTTTGGAAGTTGACAAACTGTATCCAAAGGACAACTCAAATGTTAAGGATTATTACAAGCTTGACATTGTCAAAGAGATTATCAGTAAGATGTCATAAACGCTTTCGGTGTTCTGACAACCGATACAAAAAAGGAACCCCCACGTAAAACGTGGGGTTCTTCACATGCGGGTATAACCCTAACAGTGCCAGCGAACGCCTTAAGGGCGCATGACGGTCTGACAGGGCGAAAA
>CAKQRB010000069.1 GCA_934271195.1 uncultured Alphaproteobacteria bacterium
TTGCAATAACTCCGGAAGGTTTTATACCACTTTTTTCTATATTTTCTTGATAACATTTCTTTTTAGCTCCACTATTTTGTTAAAACAAAACCGCCGGAAGTTTTCCCTCTGGCGGTGGAGCTCAAAACTGTACAGACACAGTCGCCATGATTCGTCCGCAAAGCGGCTTATTTTAGGCACTCCACCTCATGGTGGATAAATCTGTAAGATGTTTTGAGACACCACAGCCCGTCTCCGGACTGCGGGATTTATAATAAACGAATCTATGACTTTTGCAAGCGGATTTTTGGGAGATTAAAAAGAGAGAGTGTATGAGTGAGAATAAGACACAAAAAGCCCCGCCGGAAAAGCGGGGCTGACTTTAGGAGAAAATTTGCAATTAATCAGACTAAGTCAATCTGGTTAATTCATCGAGCATTTCATCGGCGGTTGTAATGATTTTGGTTGCTGCCGAATAAGCCCGCTGGGTTACAATCATATTGGAAAACTCTGTTGCAAGGTCAACGGTTGAATTTTCCAAAGCATTGGAAGAAATTTCTCCGGCACCGTCGGTTCCGGCTCTTTTCAGCAATGCCTGTCCTGAATAGTCTGTTTCAATCCAAGAGTTGCCGGTCAAAGATTCCAAACCGTTCGGATTGGAGAACGTTGCCAGCGGCAGAATTGCAATCGGACGGGTTTCGCCGTTATCAAACAAAGCTGTTACGACGCCCGATTCATCAATGCTGACACCAGAATAACTTCCGAATTTTGCACCGTCCTGACGAATATAGTTGGTAGTGAAATCACCGGACAGATTGGTCAGACCGTCATTGGTTCCGACATTACCCATGTTCAGAGTAATGCGCGTTCCTTCATTCTGGGCGCCCGTCATATCCTGTGCTCCGTTAGCCCACTCTATTGCCATACTGGAAACATAAAACTGTTTCGGCGTACCTTGCGAGTCAAAACGAACTGCCGGTACGATGGAACCCTGTTCAACCTGCCCGTCAACAATAAACTCGTTGGCGATTGTTGTCGGACCGGCACCCAAATTCTCCCAGTTTTTACCGTCATTGCGAATACGACCGTTGGCAACACCGGTAAGATCTGTTTCCAGTTTAATGTCCGGACCGGTCGATGTAGGCAAAATTTTCATGGTAGAACCACTGGCGACAAAACGCCCCGGCTCAATAATACCGTTTTGAGCATCCTGAATTTCGGCTACCAATGTTTTGACAACATCATTCGGCGAAACATTACCTCTATCAACAACGCCGCTGATATCAACAGCAACATTACCCGGGGTAGCGGCACCACCATTTACAAATTCGAACTTTACGCCATCAATTGTCAAAGTTTTACCAACATAATCAGCTGCCGTTCTTGACGTGAAGTTAATTGCCGCACCATTGCTCAGCATTTCAGAAACACGGTCTATAGTAAAAATGCCTGTCGGAATTCCGGTCAGCTCACTCGGATTGGAAGAACTCTGAACACAGGATAAAGCACGGCTGGCATCAATGCGCAGAACATCGCCGGTGGTCGACTGAGTAATACCGATACCATTGCTCTGAACAGCAAAGCGATTGCCATCCGGCAGATTATCTTTCAACGCCGTTGCAAAGATTTCCGAAAACTCGGCAACAGATACGGCTGAAGTGATATCAACGCCAATGTTGGTTCCCGGCATGTTCGGGTTGGTTAAAGCGCCGTTTCCGAATTGGAAGTTATAAGTTGTTCCGTTGGTGGTGATACTGATAACAGAGCCTGTTTCCGGAATAGAAGTGAATTCCAGCTGTCCGGCAGCGGCATAAACCTGATCCTGACCGCGGATTTCCGTGCGCAGGCTGACATTGGACGCGCCGCTCGGGACAGAAGTTGTCATACTCCAGCCGTTTGCACTGGTTTTGTAATAGTTCAGACTCATATTGCTGGCATTACCCAAGCTGTCATAAATCAGGGCAGAAACCTTGTGTTTGCCCCCCGTTCCGGTGACAGGATTGTAAATTTCATCGCTGGACGGGAGATTGGCGCCGAAGCTGATTTGTTTGGTGGCCGTAGCCGTACCGCCAATGGTTGACAAATTGACCGGCTTTAGATTTCGCTGATCAATAATATTGTCGTTAATATAGACGGTACTGCCGTCGCTGGCATAATAAGCTTTCATATAATTAATGCCGTTAACATTAACAACAGTGGCCTGAGGATTTCCGTCCCAAGGCAACAATGACCATCCTTGAGCATAAAAACCGCCGGTATTTTTCAAAAAGCCGTTTTCATCAATATTGAAATCGCCGGCGCGTGTATAAGCCCACAAATCACCCTCGCCCGGATTGGCCGCCTGATTGACGACAAAATAGCCATTACCGCTGACTGCCAGCGCCGTTGACGATGAGTTGGAAGAAAGCAACCCTTGGACATTTACCCCCTGTTTGGATACCGGTTGCACGCCGCCGGGGGAATAATATGAACTTGAGGTCTGCTTGGTAACCAAAGTCTGAAAGGATGTGGTATTGTTCTTATACCCCACAGTGTTTACATTGACGATATTATCGGAGATTGCGCCCATCGCGGTAGACTGAGCCGCCAATCCCGAAATACCTGACTGTAATGCACCAAATAAACTCATTTCTTTTCTCCTAAAGCATCTTTTTTAATAATTTTGCCGGCTATGCAGTTTTTTCCGGCTTTTCTGTTCCGCCGCTCGGCGTTCCTGACGCAGAATCCTTATCGAAGTATGTGTCTTCACGTATAGTCAGGATATCACCCAGATAAGCCGTGACAGCATCCCCCAGCCCGACATAAACGTTTTTATCATCGCTCGCTATGCCGGAGACCCGTCCAAAAACCGTTGTCGTTACATTGGCCTGCGTTTCTCCACTTGCAACTTTCGTGCCAACGACAATCTGATATGCTCCGTCAGGAAGCTGATTGCCATTTGAATCTTTGCCGTCCCAAGTAAATTCGTGCGTTCCTTTGCCGATTTCTCCGGTTTCGGAATAAACAACCTTGCCGTTCATATCCTTGACGGTAATCGCTACGCTTTCAACGTCTTTATCCAGCGTATAAGCGGCTTTAGCTTTGCCGTTTTCCAGCGGCATAACGTCACCAAGAACCTGAACCGTCTTGCCGATATAAGAAACAGCCTGTGCTCCAAGGTTGGACACATTCAACTGCAGAAGCGTATCCAGTTTGCTATTTGTCTGAATGGCCTGCTCCACGCTGGAGTATTGAACCAATTGGTTGGTAAATTCGGCCGTATCCATAGGATCAAGCGGATCCTGATATTGCAACTGCGTGGTTAAAAGCTGCAAAAAAGTATTCATGTCAGCCGAAAGCTGCTGGCTGGACGTATTTGCCTGCGCATTGCTTGAAGCGTAACCCGTAATCGAACTGATATCCGTACTCATTTTCTTTCTCCTTTTAGCCTAAACCCGAATGTTTAATCCGAATTGACCGTCCCAGCTGCTTTCTGCATAGCCGGAAAGGTTATCGTTGCTGAAATCATCGTCCAATGCCTCACCGATAAAACGGCGCATTTCATAATTTTGCTCCTGACGGCCGGACTGGGCATTGTCTTCCCGGCAACTGAAGCTTAAACTGTTTTCATCAGTCTGGAAACCGGCATTTTCAAAAGACTTTTGCAGATTTTGAGCTTCTTTTTGCAAAATCTCCATTGTTTCCGGACGGCTGGCGATAATTTCAGCCTGCAATTTGCCGTTTTTAGCCAAGTGCATTTTGATTTCAATATGCCCCAGTTCTTCCGGTTTTAAGGAGATGTCAATTTTATCAACGCCTTTAACCGCTGATTTTGTAATATTCACTTTTACCTGCTCGGCAACCTCGCGGCTCATTCCTTTATATGCATCGCTTGCCGGAGATTTCAACTGTTCGGCCGTTCTGGCGCGGGCAGCATTTACAAACTCGCTGCCGCCGGCCGCTTGCGCCGCCTGCATTCCGTTAACTTCCGTTACCGCTTCTTTTGCAGTGTCAACCGCGACATCAACATTATTGGCAATCTGAGCATTAACTGACGGAGCAGCGACAACATTCTGCGGCTGCGCATTTTGCAACGGCATTTGTACATGCGCCTCACTATCCAAAGACAAAGGACGGCTTTTAACATTCTCAGAAGTCTGAACAAAAGATTTGGAAAGTTCTGCCGCTTCATTAGCCGCAACATTCTCAATGTCTGTATTCATTACAGAAAGATCAGAGGTTTTGCGATAGGAAAAATCTGCCCCGTCGTCTTCTACGGTCACATCTAATTTTACCTTTTTATCGCCAAATCTGATGCTTTCAACAGATATACCTTCCTCATCCGAAACATCTTCGACGACCGCTTGTTGTCCGACAGCGGCATTGGCAAGCTGTGTTTTTCCGGACTTCTCGGCTTTGACACCTTCAAAGACAACCGGCGCCGCTTCGATCACAGTTTCTTCCGGCACCATCTGCAGCGCGGAAACATCAATTTCTCCGGCGTTATTTTGCTTTACCGCCTGTTCAGCCGTCTCTGCTGCCGGCGCAGCTGTTTGTACGGCTTCTGCCGGCATTACGGGAACTTCTGCCGTGACAATCGGCGTCTCAGAAACAACAACGGCTTCCGCTTGCGTTGCGGGAACTTCTGCCGTAACAATCGGCACCTCAGAAATAACAGCCACTTCAGAAATCGTAGCCTCACCGGAAGCCTCGACAACAGGCCGGACTGTTCCGGCAAAGAGCAAAGATAAATCAGGAAAGATATTTGCTTCTGCAGCGCGGTTATCACCATTTTCTTCCTCAATCGAATCACCCTCGTCTGACAGACGCTCTTTTTTCTTATCAGCTTTTCGCTTTTCATCCGTCCGAGAAGCATTTTTATTTTCTGCTCTGCCGGAATCTTTATCTTCACGAACAGAATTGTCCTCTTTTGCCTTATCTGTTTCTACAGGGGCTTTTTTAGCGCTTTCTTCTGGCTTGGCGATATTTTCCGGCTTGGCACCCTCTTTGGCCGCAAATTTCACATCTTTAGAAAAATCCGGTGTCTGAGCCTGAGTTTCCAACAGGCTGGAAAAAGCATCGCCAACCATACCGCATCCAAATGCTGCCGCGTTGCTGCGCGCCAGCATTGCCAGAGCTGTCTTATTATTAATATCTTTTACTTCCATCTCAAAAGCCTCTGCAAAAAATTAACCTTAAAATTGTTAATGCAAACGGCGTGCCAAACAACAAAAAAGACGTCTGAAGCCCATATATTACGAAACAACAACGCATCATGGCACAAGATTTGCATATCAAAAGAAAGAAATTTATTTTGGAGAAAAAAGATGGCATTAAGCATATTTTATCCCTCAGTCACCGGCATGGAAGCCCATTCCCATGCCATGTCGACCGTGAGCACAAATATTGCCAACATTAATACCGTCGGGTATAAAAAGCAGGAAACCCTATTTCAAACTCTGCTCGGCTCACAGCCAGTGGTTAAAGGAAACAATTCCGGTCTTTCTTCTTCCCGCGCCGACATTACCGGCGTGGGTACGCATGACCGGACTTATGTGACTTCTATGGGGACTATCCAGTTAACCGGACAAACTTTTGACGTTGCCATCAACAGCACCGGAAACGCCTTCTTTTTAACCAAAGATTCCGGCGGCCATTCTTATTATACTCGCGCCGGTAATTTTGAAACCCGCACGATGGGCGGCACGACCTACCTGATTTCTTCCAACGGATATAAGGTTCAGGGATTTAAAGCCAACGGCGACGGAACTTTTGCGGCCAATCCGGAAGACATTATCATTGATCCGCAAGAAACAATGCCATCCAATCCGACGTCAAAAATGGACGTGGTGGCTAACGTTTCGGCCAATGAGCCCAACAACGCTTATGGTCTGACCGTATATGGCCCGAACAATGACGGCAGAAACATGAACATGATTTTCAGCAAAGTTGAAGGCAAGGCCAACACCTGGTCGGTTGATTTTGTCATTGAAGACGGCGGAACAGTTGCCAGCGGGCCGATTGAAGTGACGTTTAACGACAAAGGCGGCGTGGTATCGCCCAAGTCTTTAGACATCGGCATTCAGTGGAATGAAGAAGCCGGCGGCGGCGCCAACAGTCTCAGCATTGACATTTCCAAGATGACACAGTATAACGGCAGCAACCAGATTACAAGCGTTTCGCAGGACGGGTATCCGAGCGGAAAATTTGTTTCCTGTTATTTTGACGACAATGGTGTACTCAAAGGAAAATACACCAATGAAAAAACCGTTGATTATGCCAAACTGACGCTGGTTGGATTTGAGGCTCCAGATAATCTGGAAGCGGTTTCAAATACCATGTTTCAGGCTAATGCCAACTGCGGCGAAGCCTATTATCTGGGCAGCAAAGGCATGATTACTCCGGAAGCTCTGGAAAGTTCTACCGCCAATGTTGAGGAATCTTTTTCCAAGATGATTGTGGTACAGCGCGCTTATTCCGTCAATGCCTCCGCTTTTACCACGGCAGACGAAATGTTGCAGCTGCTGGTTGATTTGAAGACTTAAGCTATTTCTGTAAAGAAACTTCCATTCTCTGCGCAACAAAAACATTTCCAGCGATTTTTATGATAACATTATCGCTATATATTCAAGTTAAATCTTTGAAAATAAATATTTTTTTAAATTTTCTGCATAAATTAAAAAATTAATGCTGGACAAGTTAAAAAATATACATTATAAGTCTTCTCGTTTGATAAACAACAGCTACTGCTCAGGTAGCTCAGTCGGTAGAGCAGAGGACTGAAAATCCTCGTGTCGGCGGTTCGATCCCGTCCCTGAGCACCATTTTGAACCTCCGTTACGGAGGTTTTTGCGGCTCAAATGATTTTTGCAAAAGTTTTCGAATCTTAATTTTCATCCCATTGGGAAAATTTGACGTCTCGGAAGTTTTGCAGCAGAGAAAGCTGTTGAGACTCATCCGATATGTTATAAACCAAATTTAAAAACCGCCTTTCGGCGGTTTTTTGCTTTTTATTGCTAAAACACCAGTTGCTATAGCGTTCAAACGCGCTAGAACCAAACCTGTCCAGATGCCGACGCGCTGAAGACAACTTCTTCCGTACTTTGACCCTAAACAGCAACCGCCCGAGTGGCTTTGTTGCCAAATTTTGCTATTGGCAATAATCAAAATACACCGTTCCGTCCGGTATTAAATTTCAAATTTTTCTGCCGAGGCCGGTTATATTTATTATTGCCAGCTTTTATAAGCATCCTTTTATTTTTGTGGCCGGCGCAGCCATAAAGACAATATCTGAAGACATTGCTTTTTTATTTTAAGTTGATAAAAAATCATTATTACACCCTTGTTTTACAAGTTTTTAACGTTTCTTCAAAAATCGCTTACAAATTGCAATTTTTTATTATTTTTGTGTAAATTTATGCTTTTTTTTGAAGATTTTTGTTGTTTTTTTTTAGAATCAGGTATACAAAAGTCAACAATAGGCGTCCCTGCGCGGGAGCTTTTTGAGTCTTTAACCTTTAAGAAAGAGAGAGTATATAATGTCTGCCCCACTTGATACAAAAGTTATCAGCAAACTGGCTGAAATCCTTGACAAGACCAATCTGACCAAGCTGGAATACGAAGATGAAGGCTGCCGCATTTCTTTGTCCCGCGGCGGAGCACCCGTTCCTCCTCCGCATCATCCGGCTCCGCTGCCGCCGATGTTTGCCGCTCCGGCTGCTCCCGCGGCACCCGCTTCTACCGCAGAAGCCGCCCCGGCTGCAGAAACTGATTACAGCAAGGATCCGAATGCCGTTAAATCTCCGATGGTCGGCGTTGTTTATCTTTCGGCCGATCCGAACACTCCTGATTATGTCAAACCCGGCGACAGCGTTGCCGAAGGCGATACCGTTTGCCTGATTGAGGCCATGAAGACCTTTAATCCGGTTAAAGCTCACAAAGGCGGAAAAGTTTCTAAAATTCTGGTTGCCAGCGGCGATCCGGTAGAATACGGCGAACCGTTAATCGTTATTGAATAGTCTGTTCCGGTTTTAACTTTTTTAGGGAAACACTATGTTTGAAAAAGTATTGATTGCCAACCGCGGCGAAGTTGCATTACGCATTCACAGAGCCTGTCGGGAAATGGGTATTCGCACGGTGGCTGTGCATTCTGAAGCCGATGCCAATGCCATGCATGTCCGACTGGCGGACGAAGCCGTTTGTATCGGTCCGGCTCGCTCGACTGATTCTTATCTGAACAAATCGGCCATTATTTCTGCCGCGCTGATTACCGGCGCCGATGCCATTCACCCTGGCTTTGGCTTTTTATCCGAAAACGCCGATTTTGCCGAGATGGTCGAAGCTCACGGCATTACTTTTATTGGGCCGACTGCCGAGCAGATGCGCTTGATGGGCGACAAGATTACCGCCCGCAAAGCCGCTCAGGAAGCCGGACTGCCCATTACTCCGGGAAGCCCCGCGCTTGAGAGTATTGAGCACGCTAAAGAATGGGCCAACAAAATCGGATATCCGGTTATTGTCAAAGCTACGGCCGGCGGCGGCGGAAAAGGCATGAAGATTGCCTTTAACGATCAGGAGATGGAAGAAGCTTACACCATGGCGCGGGCTGAAGCCAAGGCTGCTTTTACCAGCGACGTGGTTTATATGGAAAAATATTTGCAGAAACCCCGCCATATTGAAATGCAGGTTCTGGCTGACAAATACGACCATGTCGTACATTTGGGTGAACGTGACTGCTCTATTCAACGCAACAATCAAAAAGTGATTGAAGAAACGCCTTCTCCGGCTCTGAATGCCGAACAGCGTTATGAAATCGGCGAGATTGTCCGCAAAGCCATTGAAAAAATCGGTTACACCAATGCCGGAACACTTGAGTTCTTATATGAAGACGGGCATTTCTATTTTATGGAAATGAACACGCGTTTGCAGGTTGAACATCCGATTACAGAGGCTGTAACTGGCATTGACATTGTGCGTGAGCAAATCCGCATTGCCAGCGGCGCAACTCTCGGTTATACGCAGGAAGACGTCCAATTCAGCGGACATGCCATTGAATGCCGCATTAACGCCGAAGATCCGGATACTTTTGCCCCCTGCCCCGGTAAAATTACCGAATGGCATGCGCCGGGCGGTCTGGGTATTCGCGTTGATTCCGAAATTTATTCAGGATACAGCATTCCGCCGTTTTATGACAGCATGATTGCAAAGCTGATTGTACACGGGAAGACCCGCAACGCCGCGCTTATGCGTTTGCGGAGGGCTTTGGAAGAGTTTGTTATTGAAGGCGTTAAGACAACTATTCCGCTGCATCAGGACATTATCTCGCAAGCGGAATATATTGACGGGCAATATAACATTCACTGGCTGGAACGTTTTATGGAAGCAAAAAAGAAAAAAGCCGCATAATTTTGACGCATATGCAAAATACCTTCTCGCTTTTGAGAAGGTATTTTTTTACAATTAACAATTTTATTACAGTTTTATGATATTTAAGTCAATTCTATAGATGTTTTCTTGTTCTGTAAGCAAAAATATGTCATAATGGTATTAAGCCGATATGTTAACTAGGGAGGATGAAAATGCTCAATTTACACAGAATGCTTATGGCACTGCCGGTATTTGCGGTTATTTATGCCATAACGCCGGCACAAGCCAGAACCGTCTTTTTGCCGGATTATGAAGAAGAGCCTATAAAATTTAGTTGCGCAGGCAAAGGCGGAGGTGAAGACTATTGTTTATGTCAGCGTTCGACCAATCCGGTTTATCATTATGCACCGGGGGCTATTAAATGTTCGGATCCAAAGATTTATGCCAAGACCTGTCCGCACAGTGACGACTGGATTACAGAATGTTACTGTCCCAGCGAATATAATAAGGTTTGTACTTCTCCTTACCGTGGTGTCGGCAAAGTTTGTGACGGCAAATACAAAGAATGTTGCGATAACAGCTGTCCGGACGGCGCTCAAAAAAATAGCTGTTCTTATCCCTATATAACAGAAAGAACATTGAAGACCGGCTGCGATGAAACATGCTATATCTGTCGTTACGGCAATGACTGCAACACCAGTTGCGGTCTTAACGAAGACGCAACGCCTTCCGGCGGAACAAATGACTTTAACCATCAGTCTTGTGTTACCTGCTCACCCAAGTGTACACCTCTGCCCAATGAAACAGGATGCTCAAAAACAAAAGAATGTTCTGACGGCTGTGGCGGCATGCGTCTCTGCTGTGACATACCGGCGTGTACACCTCTGCCTAATGAAACAGGATGTTCAAAAACAAAAGAATGTTCCGACGGCTGTGGCGGCACGCGTCTCTGCTGTGTCCCCGATCCTAAACCGGTTTCCCCCGAGCCTGAACCGGTGTGTACACCTAAGTCCAATGAAACAGGATGTTCAAAAACAAAAGAATGTTCCGACGGCTGTGGCGGTAAACGTCGCTGCTGTGACGAAAAACCGAGTTGTACCGATACCTGTTCAAGTAAAGGATATAAATCTTCTCAGCCCAGCGGACAGACATGTTCGACCACAAAGGTTTGCGAAAGCACCTGCTATTATAACTGCAAAGAGAACAAACCGAAAATAGACTGCTCAGGGTACAGTTCTGCAGCCTGCGGGAAATTTGAAACAGAAACGCTGTGTCTGGAAGACAAGACCAAAAGAAAATGTACGGCAACCTGTTTGAGCACACTCTATGCACTCGGAGAGTTCAAAGAACTTGACGGACAGAAAGTGGTTCAGGTTCCCACACAACTCAACCGTATTGTTGTCATTAACGACGGAACGGTTTCTTCTCTGCCGAACGTGATTATTACCAGCGCCAGAGAATATCTGAAAAATATGGGCAAAAACACTTCTGTTTGTCCGAATATAAAACCGACATTAACGACGAGCGGCGGCAACCCGTCCGGTCTTCGGGACCTGAACGTTAAGCTGAACGGCACGTTTACCGGCAGCTTTTCGCTGAGCAGCGTGGCTTTGACTTTGGGAAGTTCTTCTCAGATTAAAGGCTCTTCCGTAAATTTATTCGAAGGTTCTACGATTACTGGCGGCATCAGCGGGACAACGCCGACTCTGGATATGACCGGCAGCCTTAACCTGTCATCCAGCACTCCCAAGAGCAGCATTAACGTTCCGAGCATCCGGATTTCAGGTTCATCCTACTCTTCCGTTTACGGTGACATTACCGTGAAATGGCTCAAGCTGGACAACAACGCCACGATGTCGTTGTTTTCTTCAACACTGAAGGCCTCCAACCAAGGAACATATGATGAGGTCAAGAGTTGTACAGGCACCAACTGCGGCTCAAGTATTGTTGTCTTCAACAATGCAAAACTGCAGGCCAATTCCGGCGCCACTATCAGTGCCCCGCGTATTTTTACGGCTTATAACGGCGCGGTTGTTGCCAGCGGCGGCCAAGTCGAAGCAAAGGCCGACCTGTGGCTGGGCTCTTATATCAAAGGCAACACCAATGCCCAAGGACTGGCCGGCGCAACCTCACGCGGTACTTTCAAAACGCCCGAGATATCTATGGGACACAACAGCTGTCTGTGTCTTACCTCTGGAGCGGTTTTCTCAAGTACTGCCGACAAAGGCCGCTATTATGACATGACCTTTAGCGAGAATCGCGCTTTCAAAGCCGGTACAGACAACGGCAAATGGAAATGGGTCACCCATAAAGATCAGGACAAGTTTAACGATATATCTAACAAATGTAAGCGTTATGAAACCGAATGGCACAAGACCTCATGCGATTATATGTGCGCGGACTTGTGCAAGTCTAAGGTCTTTAGATAGTTGGCCTGCCCAATAACAAAAAATCCTTTCTGAAGCTTTTCAGAAAGGATTTTTTTAACCGGATATAATTAAACACGGCGGTCAAAGCGAGGATTTTTGCCAAGCCGCGACACAATCTCATAAGCAATGGTTCCGGCATCGCGTCCCATATCGTCCAAGGTATAGCTCTCATCCAGCAAATAAGCCCAATCACTGACGCCGACATCAAGGCCGGTCACGTCACAAATAACATTATCCATTGAAATCCGGCCGATAATGCGGGCCTCGGCACGTTTACCATTGCTTTTGAAAAAGACTTTTCCGACATTGGAGAGCGAACGCGGCAAACCGTCGCCGTATCCGATTGACACAATCGCAATCCGGCGCGGAGAATTGGCACGATAAGTGGCAGAATAGCCGACAAACTCGCCTTCCGGCAAATCTTCCGTCTGCAAAACCGGCGCTTTTAAGGTGATTAAACTCCGCATACGGTTTTCACGGTACGGCGCAGTATTAATACCATACATGGCCGCGCCCAGCCGCACCATGTCAAACTGAAATTCAGTTCCGAGGAATACACCGTCAGAAGCCGACAATGATGCAGGCAAATCAGGAAAAAAGCGTTTTTTCAGGCGGCGGAAATTTTCCAGCTGGCGGGCATTCATAAAATGTCCCTGCTCGTCGGCACAAGCCAGATGTGACATTACATAAGCAAATTCTTTTTTATCTTCCGCCGACAGGGTCTCAAGTTCTGCCTCCCGAAAACCCAGACGGTTTAAGCCGGTTTCAATATGAATAAGCGGGCGAACGCCGTCAATATGGCGCTTTTTCCAAAATTCCAATTGCCGAGGACAACTGATAACCGGTGTCAGGCGGCATTTTTGAAACTCCAGAAGGCTGTCCTCGCCCATGCCCTGTAAGACATAAATCTCAGCTTCGGGCGCCACTTTGCGGACAACCGCTCCCTCTACGCCATGAGCAACAAAAAAATGGCGGCAGCCGGCATGGTTATATAATATCTCCGCTACTTTTGCTGCGCCAAGGCCGTAGGCATCATCTTTGACAACGGCGGCCGGAATGCTGTGCGGCGCCAGTTCTGACAGCAGCTTATAATTGGCAAGCAGATTTTGCAGGTTGATTTCTAAAATCGGTCTTGTAAAAATTGTCATAAGTTTGTAAAATCCTGATAAAATTTGAAAGTCATTATCATGCAGTTTATTGACAGTCATGTGCATTTGCAAGATTTTAAACAAAGATGTGCAACGGAGATTATTACCGCGGCGCAACAGGTAGGCGTGCGCAAATTTGTCTGTGTGGCTGCGACGGAAAAAGACTGGCCGGAAATCGCCCGTTTGTCCGATGCTTATCCCGACACGGTCATTCCCGCTTTCGGACTGCACCCGTGGTATGCCGCCGAAGCGGAAAGCGGTTGGATTGAACGGCTGGAAAAATATATGCAGAATTTTCCTTCCGCTTTAGTCGGTGAAGCCGGACTGGATTTTTACCGCAGCAAAGAAGCCGAACCGCAGAAGCAGGTTTTTGCCGCCCAGCTCGGTCTGGCACGGGAATATCGGCGGCCGCTTTTGATTCATGCGGTTAAAGCCCAAGAGGCGATGGAAAAATTCTGGAATCTGCTGCCGGAGAAGTTTGTTTTTCATTCTTATAACGGCAAAGCGGAATTTTTGAAAAAAATTATCCGGCAGGGAGGATATGCCGGCTTTAACTTTTCTATTTTGAAAAATCCGGCAAGGCAAGAGGTTTTGCGGGAAATTCCCGATGACAGGATTTTGTTGGAAACCGACGGGCCGTATCAGGGACCGGTGCGCGGACAGGAAGTTTATCCGGAACAGTTGCCGGAACTGGCGGCGGAAATTGCCAAACTGCGCGGGGAAAACATCAATGAACTGGCGCAAAAAACATATGAAAATTCTTTGAGGTTTATAAATGGCTGATGCTGATAACGAGAGGTTTATGCGGACGAAAATTCTGCTCGGTGACGAGGGAATGGCGCGTCTGAAAAAAGCGCGGGTAATGATTATCGGATTGGGCGCCGTCGGCGGTTATGCTCTGGAGGCTTTGGCGCGCACCGGCATCGGAGAGCTTATTCTGGTCGATTTTGACAGTTTTGACATCAGCAACATCAACCGGCAGATTTTGGCGCTTGAATCGACAATCGGCATGAAAAAAATCGAAGCAGCCAAGCTGCGGACAGCCGAAATTAATCCGGCCTGCAAAGTCCGATTGCTGGATATGTTTGTTAATGCGGAGACACTTCCTGCCCTGCTTGCCGAAAAGCCCGACTTTGTAATAGACGCCATAGACGCGCTCAACCCCAAATGCTGCCTGATTGAGGCTCTGTATCAGGCACAAATTCCGTTTATATCTTCAATGGGAGCGGCGCTCAAAACCAATCCGGCGCTGATTAAGTACGGAAAATTAAGCGCTACAAAAAACTGCGGGTTGGCTAAGTTTATTCGCAAACGCTTGAAAAAGCGCGGCGTTGACCTTAGCAAAATCTATTGTGTTTCATCAGAAGAACAGGTTGACGGCGGTTTTATCGAAAGCGACATTAGTAACAAAGACGGCGGACGCGTGCGGAATACTCTTGGTTCACTCCCGACCATTACCGCCATTTTCGGGTTGACGATTGCCAATGAAGCGATTAAAAAAATTTGTAAAATATAATAATTGAAAGGAAAACTGATGACCCTTACTGCCCCAAAAGCCTTGCGATTGCAAATCGCCCTGATGGGAAAGGT
>CAKQRB010000070.1 GCA_934271195.1 uncultured Alphaproteobacteria bacterium
CGGCGGACCGTTTATTATTTTCTGTATCTGCTTTATTTATGCCGTCAAGATGATCGGCGGCAACCAGCAGTACACCAAAAAGTTCTTTCCGGACAAAATCTTTAAAGGCTACGGACCGATGCACGAATATGCCGCCAAGATTGCCGATTCAGTTAAAAATGCCGCCGTGGCACCGGTCAAACTGGCCGGAGACATTGCCGTTCACCAGACCGGAAGGCTGGCCGGCGGAATCGTTAAAGGCGTTATGCATGCGGCGACCGGAAACAAATTTAAGCAAGGGCAGAATATTGTCGGCAGTTCGGCCAAAGCGGCGGGCAGCGTGACAAGCGCCGCAGGAAGCGGCGTGAAAGGCGTGGGCGCGGGAATGGAAGCCGCCGGAGGAGGTATGAAAGCTTCTGGAGCCGCCATGGAAGCCGCAGGTGCGGGAATGAAGGCGGCAGGAGGGGGCATGAAGGCAGCCGGAACCGCAATGCAGGCAATTCCGATTGTTGGAAACGTGGCCGGCGCAGTGGTCGGCGCGGCAGGAACGGCGGTATCTGCGGCGGGGACTGCGGTATCTGCGGCCGGAAAAGCGGTAAAAACCGCCGGAAATGCAGTCAAACAGACCGGCAATACGGTTAAGCAGGCCGGCAATGCCGTCAAGCAAACCGGACAGACAATCAAAAAGGCCGGCGACCATGTTAACAAAGTGGCTGCAGCCGGCGCAAACAGCAGTAAAGAAGACAAAGAAAAAGAAGAGGAAAAAAAACGGCAAGAGGCTGAGAACAAACCGGCCCAAAACCAGGAATGACGGAATTAAGAAGATGATGAACCTGTGGAAAATAAAACAGTTTTTTGAGCTGTCAAAAAAAGGAGCCGTGACCATGCTGACCGGCGTGTTCCTGACTGTTTTGTTTTTTGCCGGAACGGCGGCCGCCGACACTTCATGCCGCGCCGGAGATAAAGCCAATAAAGTTGACGTTTCCGGAATGGAATCGAGAGATCCGGCAGAAACGGTAGGAGAGTGCACCCCGCCTAAAAAATGTGACAGCGAAGACTGCGTCGATGCCGCGCCGGCAGACGGGATTACCAGAGTATCGTCACGCGTCGGAATCCGCAAACAAAATACCTCAAACGGCGTAGCGGTAGGTTCTACCGGTCATAAAGGCACCGACTATGCGGCGGCCGGAGGATCGGCCGTTTACGCGGCGGCCGACGGCGAAGTCAGAATCGTAAAATATGAATGTAAGATTCGAAATGGAGCAGTTGTCGGCTACGGAAACTATGTTGCAATCGAGCATGACAACGGATTATGGACGGTTTACGCCCACCTTTCCGGTGCCGGCGTCAGTGTCGGGCAAAAGGTGAAAAAAGGGCAAGTCATCGGCCTGGTCGGAAACACCGGCGGTTCGACCGGAAACCATCTGCATGTGGAATACAGAAAAAACGTGACCGGTACTGTGTTTACGGCTGATGTCATTGACCCGCTGGCTGATAACGCTACAAGTTACGGCCTTTGCACGCCGCCGGAGAAATATACCAATAAAGGAACGTCAAACAATAATGCTTCCATAAGTTCGCCCGATGCTTCTACCGGCACGGCAGGCGGCGTTTCAGCCGGCGGCGTCGAAGCCAACGAACATACTGATAAAGACTGCAATCCGGCGACTTTTAAGCAGACTTATGAAAAATGTTTGTTCTGCAACCTTTTTAAAGTCGCTTTTAACGCTTGCTCCGCCATTGCCAAGAAATCTTTTGAGACTTTTGCCGATCCGGTGGCAACGCTGGTTGCTCTCGGTTTTGCCCTCTGGGTCGCCTTCTTCCTGCTGACTTATTTGTCCGGGCTAAAAACGGAAGAGCCCAAACGCTTTTTCAGAAGTCTTTTGCAGCAGGCTTTTGTCGTTTTGTTCGTTTATTTGTTTCTAAAGTCCGATTCCGCTTCATTTATGAGCATTGCCCTTGAGCCGATTTTTAATACCGGATTTAATCTGGCGCGGCTGGCCATGAGTTCCTCTATTGACTGCGGCAGCGCGGACGGATATGGCATCATTACCGACGGCGGATTGCCGGCATCTATGGGAAACAGCATTATTTGCACAATCAAAGCCATTCAGGATAAGCTGACCAACCTGATGGCTATGGGAACATCTTCAATGTGCGTAGCGTTTTATACAAAGGCTTATTTTAACGTTTTTCCGCATTTGGGATATCTGATTGCCGGTCTGGGCATGTGGGTCGGCGCTCTGGTTTTGTTGTTTATCTTTCCGTTTTTGATGCTGGACTCGGTACTGCATATGGGTGTGGCTTGCGCCCTATTGCCGCTGGCCATCGGCGCTTTTGCCTTTAAACCGACCAAAGGTTATGTCGGCAAAATCTGGGAGACGTTCTTGCATGCAATGTTTCAGTTTGTGTTTCTGACCATTGTGATTTTGATTTTGTGCACGGCACTGGAAAATATTATGACCGGCGCGGTATCTGACGAAGAAGTTGCGCAGGGATTATGGCAGGTGGCGTTGACGAAGCTAAAATGGATCGGCGTGCCATTCCTGAAAACCGTCTTTGTGATTTTGTTGGGCTGGGCAGTTTTAGGGCAGATTGCTTCATTTGCACAATCTTTTGCTAGCACGGTTTCCAGCGCCAACGAATCCAAAAAGATCGGCGGAATGGCGGCTTCGGCCGGCAAAGGAGTGTTTAACCGCGTGGCCAAGCCGGCTCTTAAAAGAGTGGGCAGCGATGCGGGCAATGCCGTCAAAAGCGCCGGCGACGCAGCAAAATCTTTTGTTGCAAAGCGCTATGCCAATTATAAGGCCAACAAGTTTATGAATGCCGATTATCGGGAGCGTAAAGGTATTGTGGAAGGAAAAGACCAAAACGGTAATACAACCTTCACCAGAAACTCCAAATCCTGGTTTTTGAGGCACAATAAGAAGACAACTCTGACAATAGCCGGAGACCAGCAGGTTTGGACCAAAGAAAAAAGGCTGTCCGCCTCTACCGTAAAAAGGACGGAAATCCGCAATGGCACTATAACCGAAACGATTGTCAAAAACGGCAATGTCGTTAGTGAAAAAATTGATTTCAACGACAAAAAATATCAAAATATGCTGGCTGGCGTCAGAATAGACATAGCTGCCGTTGAAGAACTGCGCAACAACAACGCCGACAATATCGACGAGATTAACAAAGCTATTTTGTATCATGCTATGGAAGCGAGAACCCCAGGTGTCGTCAACAGCCATTTTGAGCTGCGGCACATGAAAGACAACGGTCATATTGAGGTTTCTAAAGACGAAAGCGGCAATGAGGTCATGAAAATGACAAAGGTTGAAAATAACGGCACGCGGCACATTTACTCCATGGTGACAGCCGCTGACGGAAAAGTGACGACGACTTATGAAAAAATCAGAGCCAACGGTTATGCCGAAATTTTGCGAAGCAACGGTGTGATAAATAAAAAAACAACTTTGAAATATGACAAAAACGGAAAAGTTAAAACCGGAAGCATTAAAAATTCTTATGCCGCAGCGCGGCGCTTTACCAATAACCGCAGCTCCCTGCCTGTTGACGCATTCGGTCGTCTGGCCGGTTATATGCCAAAAAAAGAAGCGCTCGGACTAGATGAAGAAGAATGGAACGAGTTTTGCGATCAGCATCTGAACGAAAGACAAGTCAGGACACTCGGCGAATTTGCCGACTAATAAAAACATTTTGGAAATTGTACACAATTTTGTTTTTTTTGTACTATTTTCTTGATTAATTTAACTTTATTGAATATGTTGTCTGTAATAGATTTAATCGTTACACAACAAGAGGTAAAGTTAAATGGAAGAAATTATTTTCCCGAACCAGATAAGAATGTACCGCAGACTCCGTGGCCGTTCCATGCAAGAACTTGCCGACCATTTGTCGGTCAGTCTTTCAGCAATTTCCAAAATTGAAAAAGGATACCGCAGAGTTGATCAGGAGCAGTTGGTTCGTGTTGCCGAATTTTTGGATTGTCCTCTGCAGGATTTGTTCGTAAATGAACAAAATTCCCAGCAGGAAGTTGTTCAGGCTTGGAGACGAGAACAGGAAAGAAGAAACAAAATCAATGAAAAAACCGGACTGAAAACATTGGGCGCCGGCCTGAGACAAATTCGCAACGATAAAAATCTGACCTTGATTGAAGTTGCCGAAAGCGCAGACATGACACTTTCCGTTTATCACAGAATTGAGATGGGACAACGCGAAGTTTCCGACAAAGAATTCAAAAATATTGCCAAAGCTTTAAGCGTTTCTCCCGATGAACTCAGAGAAAGCATTAAGTCTTTGGAAGACCGCGGTATGCTGGAAGAAATTATACAGCGCAACGATGCCAAGTACAAATTGTTGTCTTCTCCGCGCGGCGCAATTTCCGCTTTTAGCACGCCGAATACATCTGAGGTTTCTAAAATGTCCGTTTACGGCATTGCCGGCAAAAACGGCAACATTATTGTTGATCCGGAGCAGGAGCTTAAAAAAGTTGTCCGTCCGTCTCAGTTGATTAACAAAAAAGACGCTTATGCCATCAATTTGTGTACAAGAAGGCTGGGCAGTCTGTTGCCGACAAGATCTATTTTGTTTGTTGACCCGCAAGATGTTGTCAGCGTCGGTGACATTGCGTTGTATTATACCGAAGATGATTCCGCAGAGGCTAAAGTTTTGAGCATTCGCGAGGATGAAAACGGCACGCTTTACGGCTTGCGGTGGAATCCCGATGAAAGAATAGAGATTGGGAATGATGATCTCAGCCGGGTTCATAAGGTCGTTGCCATAACACTTTAACGCAACAACGTTTTCCAGCCCCGTTATTCTTTAATAAACGGGGCTTTTTTTTATGGAATGACACGTTTTTTATTAACCTGAAATTTACGAGATTTGCGTTATATTAAAACAGGTATGGGAAAATATTAATTTTTTAGGGCAAAAGAGTTGGCTGAAGAATACAGATCGGGGTTAAACCGACTCAAAAACAAAACCGGAGACGGAGAAGATCCTGTTCTGGTTGCCCAGCGTTTTTTAAATATTTTCCGGCAGTTGCATATTTTTGACGAGAAAAGGCATGCCGAGTTCAAATCCCAAATTCTAGCTTTGTCACCGGACATTCGCAGCGCGTTCGGAATGCTTCCCGGCGGGCAGGCTTTGCAGGAATATGCCGACGAAATTGTCAGGGAAGCCGGCGGCACCGCAACAACTGCCGAGACAGCCGCTACGCCGACACAAGGCACAATCTTATCTGCCGCAATGGCCGAAGCCGCCCCCCCTGTCCAGCCGCAACAAACTTCAGCCCCTCAGGGACAAGTCGTCCCGCCGCAGATTATTCAAGCCGGCGGAGGAAAGATTGTTGCCGACGAAGCTTTTGCCCAAACATTGGCTCAAGCTTTTGCCAAAGCTTTGCAATTTTCCGACAACAACAAAAAAGAAGATATAAAAGAACTTATTGCCGCTATTCGGGAATCGAAAAATGCCGCTCCGGCTGCGTCAGCACCCGAATCTCCGGCAACTGCCGAAAGTACCGTTCCGGCTCCGACAATTGCAACCGAATCCAAATTGGTGGTTGATGAAGAATTTGCCCAAACCCTTGCCCGCTCTTTTGCCAAAGCTTTGCAATTTTCTGACGCCAACAAAAAAGAAGACATCAAAGAGCTTATTGTCGCCATCAGAGAACTGAAAACGACAGGCGAAGCTCCCGCAACCGCTCCTCAGACAATTTCGGAACAGCAACCGGTTCGCCTGAGCGCTGACGAATCTTTCGCCCAAATGCTGGCAACGGCCTTTACTCAGGCACTGGAAACTGCGAACGCCGGAAAGACCGGCGAGATGCAGGAGCTGATTGATGCCATAAAAGGCATTAAGTTTGATATTCCGCAGGCTGTTGCGCCGACAACCGCACCGACACAGGAACTCTCTTCTGCAAGCACAACTCCGCAGTTGAATATTGACAGCAATTTTGCACAAATTTTAGCCCAGTCTTTTGCTTCAGCGCTTGAGATGTCCAATGCCGGACATAAGGCCGAAATGCAGGAATTGATTACCGCCATCAGAGAATCAGGCAGAACAGCAGCACCGGTTCAGGGCGGAGAGCTTCAGCCGAATCAGTCCGCTTTTCGACCGCAGGAGCCTCTGACCGTTATTGCCGACGAACGTTTTGCCAAAAGCATTTCTCAAAGCCTGTCAACAGCTCTGGAAACTTTCGGGCAGAATCAGGCTGAAGGCTTTAAGGAACTGGCACAGGCTTTTCGGGAATCGCAAGCTGAAATCAGACCGGCCGCCGGAGCCGATTTTGCCGCTTCCCCTATAAACGGCGGATCAATCAAAGTTGTTGCCGATGAGAATTTTGCAATGACGCTGGCCAAAAGCTTTTCATCTGCCATTGTTTTTTCGGACCAGAAACGGGTTGCGGAAATGGAAAAACTTGTACAAGCCATTCAAAACAGCCAGTCTCAGGTTGTTTATGCTTCCGATAAAACAGCTCAACCGCAGCAATCGTCTTTGTCCGTAAGTAATGACAATCTGGTCAGGGAGATTACCGAAGCTTTGAGCAACGCCATAAATTCCTCAAAATCAGAGACAATCGAACTGACGAATGCCATCAGGGAATCTCAAAGCGAACTGGCAAAGATATTGCTGCAGAATAATACGCAAAACAATGCTTCTGCCGCCAACAATAATGCCAATACCATTCAAATCAACAATGCTCCGATTGTTTTGCCGATTGACGAGATTGTCGGACGGGTTATTGAAGCGCAATCAGGCTTTTTGAAAGAAATGAGCCGTCATCAGACCGAAGAGTTGTCCTCCGTGATTTCATCGGCACTGAAAGAAAGTCAGGAACTGTCCAGCCGAACGATTGTTGATGCGATTAAGGCTTTTCAGGAAGAAAATCTGCAGCTTATCCGTACACTGCCGGTTCAGGTGCGGGAAGTGCGGGTTCAGGAAGTTCCGGTCCGGACTGTCCAGACAGACGCTATATCCGCACAGGAAAAGCCGGAAAAAAAAGCCCCTATTCTGCCGGAAGACATTTCTCTTCCCGACATAGCCGAAGAAAACAATTTGGCAGAGACGTCAGCTGTTGACACAACTGATGAAACTATGAAGAAAAAAAAGAAACAGAAGAAGAAAAAATCGAAGCAAGCAGAAAGCGGAATTGCCGATCCATACCCTATTCCGCAATTTGTGCATGATGATGTTACGCCCCCCTCCGAACCGGCCGATGGCAATGCCTTTTTGGACGTTTCATTATTTGGTGATGTCGAGGATAGCGACATTAATTCGCTTCTGCCCGATGTTCAGAATGACAATGACGATGAGCTCCTATCAGTCAGCAACGGCGAAGAGGCGGATGATTTTATTGATAGTGCCGAATTAGAGGTTCAGGAATCCGCCTTTGATGACGAAGAAGAATTATCAGAAAAAACTGTGCCAGAAGAAGAATATGAATATCGGGCGGAAGCTACGGAAAGTACCGGTAAAGCGGCGTATTCGGAAGATCAGGAAAGCCCGTTTGCCGCTCAGGAAGATTTTGCAACGGTTTTGGCAGAAGAAGCTCCTATCAACATTGCGGCAGAAGAACCTGATTTGGCTGAAAATACAGAAGAAGCCACGGCAGCGGATAACGAACCGGAAATTGACAAGCCGGAGATTGCCACGCTGAAAAAAGCGCCGCGCAACAGTTTGTTTGACAGCATTAACCGCTCCATTAAGAACAGCAGCAAGTCTGATTTTGACCGCTACATAAAATCCGAATTTGAATCCGCAACCATTGAAGAAGACGAGGTTTCCGGCGCAGACTGGGGATTTGGCTCGAAGGAAGAATCCGAACCGGAAGTTCCCGCGGCAGAATATAAAGGCTGGGTTTCTGAAGATGAAGAAGAAGGCGTTGAAGGGCAAGACTGGGAATGGGAGTATGAAGAAAACACCGAAGATTCACCAACTCCCGTTGTTAATGCCGATGGCGTTGAAGGTCAGGACTGGGAATGGGAGTATGAAGAAGAGCCCGCTGATGACAGTGAGAAACAGGATTGGGAGTGGGCTTATGAAGAAGTTTCCGATACGGAATCCGATGTCCTGCAATCTGACGGCGCGACAGAAGACCAAGACTGGGAGTGGGTATATGAAGAAAATTACCCCGCCTTTACAGTCTACGGGCAGGAAGTTGACGTTCCTGCTCAGGCACAGCTTAATGCCAATCTGCTCTCTGAGGACGGTAAGAGCAACAGCCGTCGGAACAATCAGAAGCGCTTGCGCCTGAAATCTGAAACCGCTCTCCGGCTACCGGACGAAATTATGATTGCAGAGCTGCAAAAACCGGAAGAACGGCCGCAGCCTTATGCCGGCGTTGCGGATATCTGAGCGTAAGCAAAAAAAGTGATTTACAAAGAGAAACAGCTCATCTAAATTGAAAGTATAGATTTTGAGGAGTATGCTATGGAACAAAACAGTACCGAGAATCAAGCCGAGATTTCACAGGAAACCTTGTGGTATCTGAATAATTATATTCTGCTCCGCGATTATCTTGATCGGACAATTGCGCGGATTGCCGCCCGATGTGTCCGTTCAGGGAACATTGCCATGGAGGAATATCCGTTTTATGGTTATATTCTTGATGTATTGGAAGAAATTTGCGATACTGGAGATTTTGTACTGACACATCCCGAGCTTTATCCCTATGTTGAAAAAAAGATTAAAGGCGGGCTGGCCGGCCTGAAAAAAGACCTGCAGGAATACAAACTCGAGCTCAAGAGTAATGCGACGCCGGAGATGATTAAAGACGACAAAGGCGAGCTTGACAGGATGAAAAAAGCTCTTGGCATTACGGAAGACGATACGGCTTTTGATCCGACTGCTGGCGCCGGAATGAGCATGAATGACGTGGTAGACAAGATTTTGAAAGAAAACACCGGCAGCGGGCTGAATCAGCAAGATGATTTACCGGCGCCGGAAATCAAATCTTTTGAAGAGCATGAAAAAGAAATGGCCAAAGCCAAACAACAGCAAAAAGTTCAGGCACAAATAAACGCAGCCAAAGCTTCTCAATCTAAACCTCAAGGGCAATCTTAAGGACGGATAATGGTTAAATATTTGAAAATTTGTTTGATTATGGCAGCGCTCACAGTCTTTTCCGGCTGTGACATGACTCGCTACAATACCGTGGTCTTGAAAGACAACAAAATCAGCGCAGAAATCGTGCCGCCGCAAAAAGAAATTATCCGAACGACAAAAGGCGCAAATGCCTTGGATTTGGAAGCGCCGCTCAGATGTTATGTCAACTGGCAGACTCAGCAGATGATTACGACCATTCCATATAACATCAAGGCTTTTAACATGGTGAAAAACGGCAAGAATGATATGATGCCGCGTTATGAAGTGACCGGTTTTTCTTTTGATACCATGCCGGCAGAACGAGCCCTGCACAAACTGGTTAAAGAAGCCGGAATCCGGTTGGTGGCAAAAGACGCGCCTTATGCCAGCATAGCGGCAGAAAACCTGCGCGGAGAACTATCGGAAGTCGTGGCGATGATTGCCGATGCGGCAGAGATTTTTTATTCTTATGACGATGCAACCAAGACATTGAGAATCCAGCGAAAAGCTAACTTCAGTCTTTATGTGCCGAAGTCGCGTCCGATATTGCTCGGGTTTCTTGATGTGCTGCGCGGCGCCGGTATTACCGATATTACCACTGACTGGGAGGATTATTCAATTTCGTTTGACGCCGATGCCGAGCTGAGAGAAAAAATCAGCAAGCTGGTATCTTATTTTGAAGAAAATCCGACACTGATTACCTATGATGTCAGCGTTTTCAGAATTTATCCGGGAAGCCCAGACAAAGAAATCGACTGGCAGAATCTGCTCAACTTTTTTGACTACGGCACAATCCGCACTGCTAAAACCGGCGTTATCGGCAGGATTATTACAACCTCAGACGAGCTTAACATTAATCGTTTGAACGCTTATTTAAGGCAACAGGCGACGGTTGAGAAGATTTCGGAAGGGAAATTCGTGGTACCCAACCTCTGGATGTCGCGTTTTGACATCGGCAAATGCGGAGAGATCAGTACGCCGGGAGCAGACCTTTCGCTTATGACCAAGGCTTCTTTGGAACAAGAGCACAAAATCTTTTCGCATATTACTTTAGAAGCGAAGGACGGGCAGATTACACAGTTTAATATTCGCAGCAAGTTCGGCGATAATATTGTGATTCTGGGACTGCCGAACGAAATTTTTGGCATCAAATCGCCTAAGTCTGAAACAATGGTATTTTTGGTTCCGAGAATCATCAGGACGACCAAGACGACCAAACATTTGGAAAACAACTTGCTGAAATAGTTATTGAGGGTAATTGTCATTATGGATGAACAGAACACAAACAGCAGCAATCAATCTCAGGATTTGAACCGGCCGCGCCTGAAAAAAGTAAAGCGTCCGATTCGGCGTATTGTGCCGCAATCTCCGGTTATGTCTGAAACTTCATCTTTGCAGGAAACACCGGCAACATCATCTGTACAGGCGGTTTCCGCGCCGACGGACGTTTCGGCAACAAATCCGTTTGCCGGCGGCAGCAGTATTCTTCCGGGAGGATCTTTTGACAATGGCGGCGATGATATTTATGAGGCTTTCAGCAATAAGGACATTATTACCGAAGAAGAAAATCTGCCCAGTCTGACAAATTATGGACAGCAAAGTGCTTTTGCCCCGCAACATCCGCAGTTTTTAGGGGTCGTTCCGCCAAAATCCAATGGTATGGCGGCACCTGCAGGCGAAGGCTTTTACATGAATGGCGAACATGTTTCAAAAAACGTGTTGTTTTTGATTTTTATTGCGGTCTTTATGGTTGGTTTTATTATTGCCAAGCTTTTTTTTGCCGAGGAGAAAATTGTAAAAGGCGGTTTGCAAGGCGTGGTTGTTAATGCAGAAGTTCCGAAAGGTCGGGCACGATGCGGCACAACGGACAAAAATCAGGGTTGTGTCTTGTATTTGATGAATCCGCAAAGGAATGAGCTGTTAGCACGTGATTTTTATGATTTGGCGTCACAGCTTACCGGTCGTCAACGTTTTATTATTGAAACAGGTAATATGCGTTATTCGATGACGAGAATCAAACCGGGGCAATTCGGACAATTTAATATTCCGCCATTGCAATAGCCGAACGTCGGCGGCGGTCGTTTTGTACGGTGCCTTGTGACCCGCGATGCTCTGATATTTTTTGTGAATGGCATTGTTCTTTGAATGGAGAAAATGAAAAAAGCGGGAGAGAATCCCGCTTTTTTGTTATTGCCAAGGATAATCCTTGGCGTCGACAAGTTTTATTTCAAACACCTTATCCAAAAATGAAAACAGATAAACATATTCTTCCATTCTCACGTGGCTGGTATTTCTTCTTAATTTTTCTATCCGCCCTTCCATAAAATCTATATGGTCGGCGAGTTCCGTACTTGTTAAGCCCTGTTCCGTCATTATCCGGTTTAATTCTTTATTGCAATAACTCCGGAAGGTCTTATACCACTCTTTTCTATATTTTCTTGATAACATTTTTTAGCTCCACTATTTTGTTAAAACAAAACCGCCTTCAAAATAAAGGCGGGGAGCTCAAAAACTGTCAAGTTACAGTCGCCATGATTCGTCCGCAAAGCGGCTTATTTCCGGCACTCCCCATAACGAGGAACTAAACTTGAGATGTTTTTGAGACACCGCAATCCGTCTCCGGACTGCGAGGTTTATATTAAACAAATCTGTGACTTTTGCAAGCTGATTTTTAAATTAACGGACTTCGGTAACCGCGCGCAGGTTGCCGTCGCGGTTGATTTGGACGACACGCAGTTTTTGCCGCATCTCTTCAATAACTTTCTTTCTGTCCATGGTCGGATAAGAGTGCAGAATACGGTCGGCAAAAGCGGCATAAGCTGCCTCGGAGCTTTCGGCGTGGATAGTGGCCAGACAGTTATCGTGACCTGAGCCCATAAGTTCCCAAATCGCGCCGGCGTTGCCGGTTGAAATCTCACCGCCGATAATGGCATCCGGCGTAAAGCGCACAACCAGGTCAATAACTTTGGCATAGGTCAGTTCGTTGGTCTGGGCGGTACGGGAAAGAACAAGGTGAACCCGATTAGGGTGCGGTACCATCAGCTCGCGTGTGTCTTCAATGGTTAAAATACGTTTATGAATGTCCAAAATTTTGAGCAAATTGTTCAAAAACGTGGTTTTACCGGTTGAGGTTGCACCGCTGACCAGAATATGGTCACCGCGTTTGATACTGACCAGCAAGCGTTCATACGGATCTTCCGGATCTTTAATATCTTTCAGCGGGTTAATTTTATGCAGTTTTTCACCTTGTGCCAAGCCATAGTCTTTCAGTCCCCAAGCCACGTCTTCACTATGGACACGGATTGTCAGCGCAATACCACCAGTCAGGTCTTCATCATCATACATAATGTTCCGACCGGCGATGGCAGAAAAACGATGTTCGCCCGGAATGGCGGCATAAACAACCGGCGTTCCGCTGACCGGATCAAAAGGAAGCTCATAAGTATTGGCAATGATATAAAGCAAATCCGTCAGATATTCTTTGGTCAGCTTTTCATCTTTATACATTACCCAAGGATAAGCCCTTTTTCCGCGCAGACGCAGCCAAATCTGTTTGGAGCGGTTGATGGCAACTTCCTCAATATTGTCTTGCGTGTACCAATAAGAAAGCGGTCTTAACACTGATTCAAGTACTTTAAAGCTCATCAACTTTCTCCTTAAAACAACTGCGGAACACCGGCGGCGGGTTCTGTATTGTCGTTCTTTTTAGTGACGCTGTCCGTTTTTTGCGGTGTTGTTGCCGTTACGACTGCCGGACGGTTGGAAGTCGGTGTATTAGATGTGCCGACACCTGTTCCCGGCGGCGCGACAACCGGAGCTCCGCCCGGACGAACCGGAGGCTGATAGTATGCCGGAGGCTGGTAGGCTTCTTTCTTACGACGGGCACTTTCTCCGCCATCATCCATCAAAGGCATTTCTTCGACTTCGGCATCGTTCTGCGTATTTTTGTATTGAACATTATTGGCTGCCGGATAGTTGGCTTTGAAACGTTCTTCATTCGTACTGTCTACCTGTAACGGAATATCACCATCAATACGACGGACGCTTTCATCTTTGGCGCGATCCTGCGTTCTCAGCCAGAGGTCAACCTGCGGATATACAATAATTCTTGTGCCTGCCGGAACATAAGTCATCGGCTGAATACTCGCCTTATCTGTCAGTATCTGGTTGAAAATGCTGTTCATCGAGTTCAGGAAGTTCTGACGCGCATCATTGGCAGCTTCCTGTTTGGAGTTTTCGGTTTCACCGTTATTCTTCTCATCCGTAGCAATGTAATAAGCCGCCGTCGAGCTTAAGAGCGTTGTCATTAACGGCAAAGAATAGCGTTTGAACAGCTGTTGGTCCAAATAGCCCAAAGCACCGCCGCGTCCCTGAGCGTCACCGGTCAGGCCGTTGAAGACAAAGATTGAGCCGTCCGGACGAATCAGGCGACCCCAGCTGATCTGAATTTTGGCCGAGGTAGAAGTTCTTTCACCATTAGTACTAGTCACACCGTCGATCGTGCCAATCAATCTTGAACCGGCCGGAATCAGAATATTACGACCTTCCTCCGCATAGACGTTGCGTTCAACAATTGCCGTTACCGGCGTCGGGTTGCTGGAATCTATTGAGCGGGCGATGACTGCCGGAATCGGCTTATCGGCCAGTATCATCTCATCCATTTTAACACGCCAAGACGAGATAACCTGCTCAATCCCCTGTTCTGTCCAGTCTTTTTGCATACCGTCAAAATCTTCACGATTAAAACCGCTGGAGATTTTGCCGACCGAAATATTTTTGCGGCGTTCATTCATTGCAACCCCAAGAGCATACTGACGCTGCGGATCATAACGCTCACCGGGACCGAACCCACCGCCCGGCCCGAGATTGGTTCCGGGGCCGACACCTACACCATAAGCCGCGCCGGGGCCGAATTCTCCGGCCGGAACAAAGATATCTCCGCCTTGCGGCTTTTTGATTTCTTCAATACCGATCATTGTCCCGTTATCATCAATCACAATACCGTCAGGGAGTTTGCGCCCCAGAACATTGCCTTTTTTATCGACAACGCGGCCGTCTTCCAGAATATCTCCCAAATAATCACCGTCCGGCGTTAACGCAATATTAAAAGATTTGCGGTACTCGCCGCCGTCAGCCAAACCGAGTTTGTTTTCATCAATGGCACCGACTTTTATATCCGTTTTGTTGCCGTTTTTTTGCGCTTGCCTTCTCTCTTCCGGCGTTTTTTCATACCAGTTGACACCGATACCGCCTAAAATATTACCGCTGGCATCTAATACCGTCCCGTCTTTATCCAATTTGCCGATGATTTTTCCATCAATGTCTTCAACCGTCCCGTCCGAGTTGACATAGCCGACGAAATTGCCGTTGGCATCATAGGCCTTTTCTTTTTCGGGCACTTTGCCGATGACCTCATTGTTCAAGCCGATAATTTCACCGTTTTTATTACGATGGCCGACAATTTTGCCGTATTCATCCACCAGTTCGCCGTTATCATTCAAATAACCGATAACACGGCCCTCTTTGTCAACAACAATCTGATGGCTGCCGGGGCTGTAAAATTGCAACGGATTGGCATAAGCCAGAACTTCTTTATTTTCATCTTTCAGCTGTCCGAGCCGGTCTATTTTTCCTAAACTTTTATGATTAAGATCATAAACAGTCCCATCCATGGCAAGTTCGCCGACAACAACACGATCCTGATTGCGCAGCAGGTAACTGCGATTGCCGCGGGCGATGACTTTATCATCGTTATCGACCAGAAAGCCGCGGTTAATCCGTCCCAGTTTGCGGTTGGAAAAGTTCATAACCTCGCCGCTGTTGCTAATGTAGCCGACAGTCTCAAAATTTGCGCCATAAACATAAAAATCATACAGCGCATAGCCTGCTTTTTGTTCATTGTGCCAAACATAGCCATCATGCGCAACCTGACCGACAACCTCGTTCCGACTGTTTAAGACTTCGCCTTTGGCATTGACCCGTCCGAGATACTGGTTGGCATTGTCAAAAGCAACCTGATAACGGAAAAGTTCACCAATCGGATTGCCGGTTTTGGAATTGACATTCTCATTGCCCTGAACATAGCCGATAAACTGGTTGTCTTCATCTACCACACGCCCGTCTAAAATAGAGCGGCCGATGATTTTGTCATTAAAGCTCATTACCGGATAATACGGAATCAGCCGGCCGGCAATTTCTCCGTCTTTTTTAACTAAACGTTCCTGAGCATTAACACAGCCGATGTTTTCATTATTATAATTTATCGCCGCACCATTAACAGATGTTACGCCAATGACATTGCCGGTATTATCGACAATACCGTTTAGTTTCACCATGTGTCCGCTGATTTTGCCGTTTGAACCGATTATCTGGCCGTTTGCCAGGACACGGCCGATTTGAACACCGCGAAAATTGCGAATTTCGGCCGACGGCGTCAAAACGCCAAGGCTTGCGCATCTATCCGTCACGGCGCCACCATAGTTTATAATCCGCCCCGACAAGATATTTACGGTATCAATAACGCCGCCGTTTTCTACGACTCGACCGACAGCAGAGCCGTCTTTATCTCTGACGACGCCGTCCAAACCGGCATAGCCCATCAGTTCACCATCTACGGAAACAGCCGGAAGAAAAGGATAGGCCGTTCCCGACTGAGGCATGAGTTCCGGAGAGTTGTCAGAATTTGTTTTGACAGCAGACGTGTCCGGAAGCAGCTTTGCAATAATATTGGCATTTTTATCCAATACAAAGTTATCGGCGGTCAACAAGCCCAGACTTTCACCGTTTCCTTCTACAGCAAAAGAAGCCGTGATATTTTTTCCGAGAATGCGGTTGCGTTCATCCAAGACGATACCGGACTGGGTCATGCTGCCCAGACGAGTGCCGCCGGCGTTGGTCACATCTCCGTTCAGTCCGAGACGGGCGACAACTGCGCCGTTAAAACTGTATAAATTTTCCAGCGGGCGGGTTTGGCCGACAACCGTTTCAGAATTGTCAAAAACATATCCGTAAGGAGAAACCACAATATCACGTTCGCCTTTTTTAACAGATGACGCGATTGAAACCATGCCGAGGCTTTTGTTATCCGAACCGATTATCAGAGCCGGCGACAATATGCCGCCGACAATTTTGCCGTCAATATCATACCCCTGTGATCCTTTGACATAACCGATACGGCTGCCGCTTAAATCTATCAGCGACGCATTGCTCAAAGCAATGCCACGCAAGCTGCCGCGGTAGTCAAACAAAGCCCCAGGTTTCAGAATGCTGCCGACGACGCGGCCTTCGTTATCCTGAATCACGCCGCGCGGGCCGACACGGCCGATAATTTCTTTGCCCGAGGCAATAAGCCCTTCCGGCATCAGGCGGCCAAGGTATTGTCCTTTCAAATCAGATGCTGTGGCTGCAAAGTCAAGCATATAGCCAATAACGGTGTTTTTATCATCGGCAATTGCCCCGTCGGCGCGCAAGCGGCCGACAACTTTTTCGCCATTCAATACTTTTCCGTTATAAGACACAAAGCCCAGATATTTGCCATGATTGTCAAAAGCATAACCGGTACGGACTATCCGGCCGATAATCTCGTTTTTATCATTATACACAAAACCGCCGGCGTGTACGCTGCCAATGATTTTGCCGTCAAAGTCCGAAACTTCACCGCCGGGGGCAACACTGCCGATAAAAGCTCCGTCCGGAGAAACAACCATTTTTGAAGAGATCAGGCGGCCAGCCAAAATATAATCATTAACCGCCTTGCGATAAGCATCGCCGGTAGGGGAAACAAAGCCGACCTGCTGACCATCCAGCGTTGTAAAATTGCCGTCTCCGGTAAAACGTCCGATCGTCTTGCCGGTATCGGAATAAATCAGCCCCGGAAAGAGCACAGCTCCGATAATGTTATACGAATCGTCAATAACCAGACCATTGGGCAGGGTTTTGCCGATGATTTTGCCGGAAGCAAGGCGGACAGAACCGTCATTACTGACTTTTCCGAGCAGTTTGGTATCATTTCCGACTGCAACGCCCTGCGGAACAACACCACCAATCAATTTGCCGTCAAAATTTACAATAAGACTGTCTGCCGTTACATTACCAATCAACTGATTATCCAAACCGACAACGCTGCCGTTCGGAATGACCTTACCTATGAGGTCGCCGTTGAAGTCAATTGCGCTGATTTCTTCCGCCGCAGCAGGTTGCAGCATACCAAAAAACAGACCGGCGGCAAGAACCGCTTTCCAAACCTGACGGAAGAACCGCAAAATTATGTATTCAGACGTCGTCACCTTTAATTCCTCCGGTTTTTAGCGACTTCCGGCAAAGCATAGCCGGCAACCTTTTTATCCAGGTCTATAAAGGAGCCGTTATTCTTCAAATAGCCGATAACCTCCCCTTTGGCATCGACAACTTTGCCATCCGGGTTCAATCTGCCTTTATATTTACCATCATTTCCTAAAATTGTCGCGCCTATTTTGTAAATTTTACCAAGAATATTATCGGCAGAATCGACAGCCAGACCGCCGGAAATACTGCGACCGGCAATACGTCCGTCTTTGCCGCGGATACGCCCGTCAAATTCTACAAAACCGACAACATTATCGGTATTGCCGATAACAATATCGCCCTCAACGACTTCGCCAATCAGTTTTCCGACCTGAGAAATCACGCTGCCGTCAGAAAGCACCCGTCCGATGACTACGTTATTGTTGTCAATCACACTGCCGTTCGGCATGGCCGCCCCCAGAAGCGCGCCTGAAAAATCAATAACGGCACCGCGCTTGAGCAGGCTCAGGTTTTTATCCGTTGCTCCGCCGGGCAAAATAGCGGTCAAAATATTGCTTTTGAGATCCAGCACATCGCCAACCGAAGTCATGCGGCCGCGATACCCGCCCCAAATGTCAATCAAAATATTTTCCGGGACGGTTTCGCCGATAATGGCATTGCTTTTGTTCAGGATTTTGCCATCAGAGCTGACACGTCCGGTTTCTTTTCCTTTCAAGCTGACGACTCTTCCGTCCGGCAAGACATATCCCAAATAGGCACCGTCATAACCGATGGCGGCACCGCCGCGAATCACAGCCCCGAGATACTCTCCTTTGTTGCCGATAAAATTGCCTTTGGCATCAATATTTCCCAAAACATCTCCAAAACGATTCTGAACCCTGCCGTCATAATTGCTGTGCCCGATGACTTTGCCATCAAAGCCCACAATTTGCCCGATACGATAGGGGATTCCCAGAAGTTGGTTATAAAAGCTCAGTCCGTCGCCATTAATTTTACCCAGAGATACTCCTTCGGTATTATAAACCTTCCCGTTGGCAAAGATTGATCCCAGATAATTTCCAGATTTGTCAGAAAAAGAAGTTCTGACATCGGCGGCGATGCCGACAATTTCATTTTTGTCATTCAGTATGAGGTTGTTGGCAGACAATTTTAACGGCTGCTGACCACGTATGTTTACCTCGGCCTTTTGGTCAACAATATTCAAAAAATTACCGTTCAGATCAAAGGCATACTGCCGCCCCAGAACCTTGCCGACATAGCCGCCGTCTTTGTTAAAAATATCGCCGTACATTCCGACACAACCGACCGGCAGACCAGCGTCATTGACAACCAGACCGTCAGCTCCGACGTGTCCAAGATATTTGCCGTCATAATCAACGGCCGCGCCCTGTTTTAAGACTCCGCCGACAAGATTGCCTTTTTCATCAAGAACTGTACCGTCCGGATTGACACAACCGACATACTGGTTGTTGGAATCTTTAACAATACCGTCATTACCGGCCTCACCGACCAGCATACAGGCATTGTCAAAAACCTTACCGGCCTTGGTTACTTCGCCGGCATAAGTTCCGTCTTTATTCATTACAATGCCGCTGGGCAGAACCTTTAAATCCTGTTCTTCATTATTTTTTACAATTTTGCCGTCTTTATCCAAGAAACCAAGCTGCTTGCAACCAAATCCGACGACAAGTCCGCCACGCACCATTTCAGCCACGACTTCCCCTCCGGACATATCCCGAACCAGCAAATTGGCATCCACACGCCCGACAGGCTGGCGCGACTGGTTTTCAATCACGCCGGAATTTGTTATGCTTCCGAGAATCCGCCCCTGCGGCGTTATCGGAATATATCCTTCAACAAGCAGTCGGCCGATAACCTTGCCGTCTTTGGTCATTATTACGCCGTTATTATCCACGCGGCCGACGACATTGCCGCTTTTATCAACAACTGTGCCGTCCGGCATGACAACACCAATGACATTGCCTTCGTCATCCAGAGCAACACGCCCCGGACGCGTAATATAGCCGATAATTTGGCCATTGGCGTCTACAACGTCACCATAGCTGTTCAAACGGCCGATAATCCGGCCTTCCATATCCTCAACGGTACCATCCGCCGTCACACGTCCGATGACCTTGCCGTCTTTATCATAAATAAAGCCATATTCCGCTTCTCGCCCGATAATATTGCCATTTTCATCCAACACCGTGCCATCAGGCATGACTTTGCCGAGTACCTTGCCGTCTTTGTCTACGACGGAGCCATTATTATTGGCGAAGCCGATGACGTTGCCGTTTTCATCAACAACTAATTTGCGGTTTTCGGCCACGCCGACAATATTACCGTTATTGTCTACGACCATTCCCTGCGCATTAACGCGGCCGATAACACTGTCGTCTTTATCCCGCACATAGCCATCTTCATCAATTACACCAATGACATCGCCGTTCGGACCGATGGCATAGCGGGTTACAACGTCCGCTTTATTGATAACGGAATCTCTTCCTCCGGTACCGGAATCGCAAAAATTGCAGTCTTCTTTACGAATGGCGCTGCCGGTTACAGGAACTTTGGCAGCTTTGGCGTTTTCGTCGCCCAAGCCGACTTCAACCCAAGTGATGATAAAATTGTTCTGGACATTTCCGGTGACAACCGGCACCCAGCTAATTTGAATATGGCAAGTTTCGTCACCTTTCAGAATCATTCCGCCGCAACCGTTGGCAAAAGAAAAACCGTCAGCGGGAGGATCTGCCAGATTGACCGATATAATTTTCACAGAAGCATGGCCGTTTGTTCCCAAGGTCAGAACATTTCGGGCGTTGCTGCCAATAATAACTTGTCCGAGCGGCACAGGATCCGGCGTCATGGTCAAGGGAACCTCACCTTCTATAATTCCACCGATTTCAATATTTGTCGAGAGCCCGCCTTTACGGTCAATATTAATCCCGTCATCGGTATTTTCAAAGTTCATCGAGGTTTCTTCAACCTCTCCTCCGCTCAGCAGAAGAAGTGAAATTCCGAACAAAAAGATTAATAGGGAAGTAATACCGACAATCAAGATGATGCGGTTAGTCTTTTTGACATATACTTCCGAATTTGTTAACTGTTCGTCGCTCATTGGGTCCTAACTACACTGCAAAATACACCGCTGCGTCCGAGTTTTCCGCAAACAGCGTCACCCTCTTCCAGAGAATTGACCGGTCCTACACGCAGGTGGAAAAGCTCTTTGCCTTGTCCGTCCGCCGGCGCATCAACTGAGAAGAACGGATCATAAATGCTCAGACTGTCTGCGTATTTTTTGGAGAGATTATTCCATAAAACCTCCAATTTTGAAACATCGGAATCCGTACCGAGTTCAATGGAAATGTTGTTGGAGCCGTCGGACAGAGTATCTCCGTAGGCAAACTTGTCAAGATACTTATATCCCTTGCCGAATCGGTTATTATTTGTAATCCTTTGCATTTTGGAATAATCAACATTTTCCATGCCTTTGGGCATTTTGCCTGCGGTTTCATAACCGGTTCCGATATTACCGGCGGCAATATTTTTATATTGAGGATCTATAATCTCGCTGTTGCCGACCTGAATGTCATATTGAGCCGGAGTACCATTTTTTGCATCTTCCAGACTTATGCCGACGGAAGAATCGTGTGCTCCACTGCCACCGACACGAACAGAAGCGCCGGGAATTGCATAAGGATTATTGGTTCCTGGAGCCTGACTTTGCGGCATTCCGGAACTTGGGAGCGGAGCAGGAACATCCCATTGCGGCGGCAATCCTTCTCCGCCCGGAGCATTCTCCAACCCGACGTCATCTCCGCGGCGCAACTTCAGACAGACAATTCTTTTGCCGTTGCGCAGCACAATATCACCAATGCCTTCAACAATAATCAACCGATTGTCAGGTCCTGCCGTCCTAAAGCCAACGGGAACTTCCATACGTTCGACAATCAGGGTGGCAATCGGCCGTTGATTCATGTTCAATGCACGTTTGCCAAAGTCTATATAAGTAAAGATATCATCACGCCAGACGCGTTCCGGCGCAATTACAACGTCATCAGGATTGGGCACATAGACCTCGACATCAAATTTGAATTTGGACGGATCAACCGGAATTTCCCGCAGCCAGTTATCATCCTGGAAGCGGCGGAGCTGCGTTGCATCTGCTGATTTTGCTCCAGATGACAAACCGGCGCTTCCTCCGTTAAAATTTCGACCATATCCTCCCGATACACCGCCAAGCCCCGTCCTTTTGCCATTAGCCCCGCGGCCGGCAATAACCTCAATATCAATAATAGAATTGGTCAGACGCTCGGTATTAACGGCTTCGCTTTTAACATAAAAGACATAACGGTTGCCTGACCGGCCAAAGATAATTACATTGGTGTCGACACCGACATTTGCACCCTGACGGGGATACAGAAGAACTGTATTAGGACCGGAGATTTGTCCGTCAAACGTAGCATTGTCACCGATAAAGACATCTTCAACCATTTCCCATTCCGGAAAATTCAGCAAAGTCATCATGCCTTCGCGCAGGCGCACCGGCAAGACCAAATCCGGTGTCCAATAATATTTGGAGTAAGCAGGACGGGACTGCCCTTCACCAAGATTTTGCATTGGATCTAGCCAGGCACTTTGCGTCATTCCCAAAGAATTGAAGCCGGCATAACCGAGGTTCATGGGCTGATAGTTTCCGTTGACTTCATCCGCGCTGTTATTAACCTGATCTACAGTCTGAGCCCTAAGGAACGGAGCCCCGGCAACAAAAAACAGCAGGGCAGCGAGGCTGAATTTTACGACTTTGCAAAACATTATAGACTGAACTCCTAATCCTTATTTACTTTATTATGGGTCAAAGCATAGCGGTCAACAGTAAAGCCGACCGGATTATTTAACCTTTCTGAATATTTTACCGTTTTCTGGCGATAGAGCACGCGAAGCGTGGCTGTCCAGTAATTAACCGTCGGACTTTTGGAATCCGGAAACATATCTCGGGTTTCATACTCGACTTGCCACAAGCCGCGGCCGATTTCATTGACGGACAAAATCCGAACTTCCCGCGCAAGGGCTTTGGTTCTGATAATTTCAAGCGCCCGCTTGGCCGTCCGCTGAATAAACTCTTCATAAACAGGAACTGAAGACATTTCCTGAATCGGCCCATTAGGCATCCAGCGCGCTTCCATTTCCTGAATATCGCGCGTAAAGGAACTGCGCATCAAAATATACTGGCGGACAAAAACCTCCGTTACCGTTTTATGGTCTTCCATATTGCCGCGAATGCGCTTGATATTATAAACCTGTTCCTGCTTGTTTTGAAAAGTCAGCAAAAACGGCTCAACGCGAAACAGCGGAATAACCTGCATAATGGCAATAATCAGCACGATATTGCAACAAATACTGACAGCCGTGATAATGGCAAAGGCACGAGCCGTCCACAGGTATTTTTTTTCATTACTGTTGCCGATGAACAATTCGGAATCGGCCGATGCGGAATAGTAATCATTACGACGAGCGCCTTGATTACCAATCAGCTTGGTTTCAGAATTGCCAGACCCCAGAATACGCGCCATTTACATAACTCCGCTTAAATTGTTGCCACAAACCAATCCGGCAGGTTTTTCGGCAAATCCAGCTGCAGGCAGGCGCAAGGAGAGAGTTTAAGTTCATCAGAACCTTTACCGACACCGACTGGTTCCGGTTCATAATAAGAACCAAAACAGCCGGACAGCATAAACACTACCATTACAGCCAGCAGGAATCTTCCATATTTCATAGGCTTTCTCCATTACAGATTTTAACGCGACGGCTCCAAAAGGAACCGACAGTTACACTTTTTTTTCAAAATATACTCTTTTCGTTTAAAAGTCTAATGGCAAGCTGTCGAAATCCCCAACTTATCAACAAGTCGGAATTGCCGATTTCTTTATTATAACAGAAACACAATAACAATTTGTTAAAAAAGTCAGAGAATTTCGACTTCCGTTTGGGAATAGCGGGTAACAGTAAAGCCCATCGGGTTTATCAGGCGACGCCCCATAAACATCCGCTCCCGAAAGAAATAGGCCTCAACCGATGCCGTCCAGTATCTTTCGACAAAGACAAGGTCCGTACTGGCCGTTGCCGCATAAAGATCATAGGTCTTAAAGTCAACCTTCCAAATCGGGCTTTTGTTACCGCCCTGCTGATAGATTTTTATGATTTCCACCTCGCGCGACAGACCTTTTTCAATATTGGAATACATGATTGATTCCCGATTGGCATAAAAGGCGTCAAAAACGTTGGGGGCTGACAAAAAGTTTACCATTCCGCCAGGAAACCAACGCGTGCGCATTTCCTGCGTGTCATTAATCACCGTATTGCGCACAATTACATATTGGCGGATAAACGTTTCCATCAATTGCGTTTTTGAGGCCATTTTATCCGTTATGGCCTCCTGCCGGACAATGCCTTTGGACGTGTTCTGGTTGATAATCAAAAAAGGCTCGACGCTTACGGCCGGCGCCAGACGAAACAAAGAGAGGCTGGCCAGAACCATAAACAGGCAGGACAAGACGGCAAAAAAGATAAAGAGGCGGGAAAGCCAGGTATAATACCGCAGCTTGAGGCTTTCGTTTTTTTGCTCTATGCTTTGCAGAAACTCGACGTTTTGTTTGCCGCCCGTTCCTTCAATGGCAAGGATTTTGCTGCCGCCGATGGCCTTGTTTTGCCCTCCCGCATTTATCATCTTTTACTTGTTACCTTTCTTTTATCGGAAAACGGCACATATTTTTGTCATAGGCTCCTTCATTGTAGTTGGCACAATAAATATTGCCCAGATCCTTTATGGCCTGTCGAAACGCCTCTTCCTCTTTTTTCCGATATTCCTCGCGGACTGCCGCGTTGGCTTCTTCCATTTTTATAATCTCGTCAAAATTCGGTCCGCTGTCAACCCCTTCCGCAATTGTCACCAGTTCCTGATTATCTTTGTTCAGAGCCATCAGCATGCGGTTGAATTCACGAAGACGGTATTTGACAATTTTATTATCCGTAACTTTGACATTTTTAATACGGGTATCAATCTCGGTTAAGAGCTTGTTTTTGGTTTCATCCAGCGTAGACATGGACAGCTTCCAATCAGCAGTATTAAGCAGACTGAAAGCGTTGGACAACTGGTAGCCGATTTCACCCAACGTCTGAGCCAGATCAAATTCAAGCTGGCGAATATCTTTTTCCAGCTGTTTGCGACTTTCGCGGTATTCCCGTTCGGTTTCGGCAATATTCAAAAAGCCTCCGACCTGATTTTGCTGGAACGGGATATAGCCCATAAGTGTCTTTTTGACCTTTTCCACAGAAGAAGCATCGCGGTTGTCGGACTCTTTCAAAGCGCTTTCATCGCCATTATTTTTGCCGATGATTTCTGTCAGCCGGTCATAAATTTTGGCCATTTCCTTACGGAATTTGGTTTCCGTATTGGCATCATCGCCAAGAGCATTGCCTCCGGCCTCCATAAGCGACTTCAGCACGGACATGGCTTTGGCTTTTTCCAAGATATTATTTGCTCTTGCCAGATTTAAGGAGGCCGTGACAATTTTTGTCAGAGTTCCGGAAGCCGGTGTCTGCAGAAAAATTCCAAGCTCGCTACGCCCCAAAGTCGGGTCGTTGTCGTCTTTGACCGTTGTAAAACCGGCGCCGGCTGTTTCATTATATAACGACCATTTGTTCCAGATAAGGAATTTGCTCTTGTCGGCACGTTCTCCGTCTTCCGTCAGGTTGAGCGAATAGTTAATACAAGGGTTAACTTTTCCGCCGGCGTAATCCGCCTCCGTATTGGTCAGGCTGGCAACTGTGTCTTCCATGGATTTGGCGCGACTGTCCAGACCACCGATAACGGCCGTTCCGAAGTAATCATTGCCACAGTGCAGATTTTTCAGGCACTGACCAGGGGTGTTTCCTGCTGCCAACGCCCCTTCTGCTGCCGCTGCGCACTCGCGTTTGTGTTCTACATTATAAATTGTATTGTCTATACATTTATCTTCATTGCCGACTAACGATGCTGTCAGGTTGCAGGGGAACTGTCCGCCACGAAGAAGCGTGTTGGTTCCGATACCGCTGTCAAGAATTTTGGTCAGGTCAATATCCTTTTCAACAAACGGCTTGTCCGCCAGAATTTCTTTCCAGAGTTCCGGCACTTCGCCGCCATAAGCCACAAAGGATTTCCGGCTGCCGGGGGCGGCGTGTTCATAGTCATAATCGTCAAAGTGAAAGATTTCCCGAACCGGTGGGTAGCCCATTTGCAACGGCGCGCGCGGCGCTTTGGCTTCACGGTCGGTCAGCGGCTTGACACCGATAAAGGTTTTGTCGTCTTCCGAAATATCAAGCCGGCTAATAGTAGCTTCCCAAGGCTTCATACTGGCAGAAATCTCCAGTTCGGCGTCAGACACCTCATAGATGACGTCAGCCAGAGCGCGCATCATGCTTTTGTGCATGGAAGGCGCCGTTCCGACGGAATAATACAAGTTGTCGCCCATGGCACACATGCTTTCACGCGTAGCCTTAATCTGAGCCTCCATGCTCTTAATAAAGCCTGCTGTCAAAGACTGGGCATCTTTGATAACACGGCTCATGGTAATAATCGCACCTCCGCCGGAAGCACTGACGTTGCCCAATTTCAGCACCCGCTCGGATAAAAGCCCCGGCAGTGTTTCTTCCTTAAATTTATTCAGGATAGTTTTGCTGATAATCGAACCGTCATTTGCCGGTACGCTGTCACCCAGAACGGATTTTAACGAGCCCGACAGCAATTCGTCTTCATTGGCGTTCAACTCCCACAGATTGGGATAAGTTTTATCACGCGGAATGGCAACAACGGAAGGAATTGCTGTGTCATTTGCCGCCTTGTCTTTTTTCAGCTGCTCGATTTTTTTGGCAGTTTCATCTTTCAGACGCTGTATTTCCTTTGTTTTCTCTTGCGCTTTCATATCCTTATCCGATTTAACATCGGCGATGGCACTTTCCTGCGCCGCTTTGGCCGCGTTTACCTCCGCAATCAGGGCAGCAGTATTCGCTACCGGTAACGCCATTTCAAAAATCTGCTTTTGCGCTAAAAACTGCAGGTACTGCGCCAAATTTATGTATTTGCCGTCAAGGTACTGGCTGTAAAAGTTCTTTTGGTCATTCCAAACCGGATAAGGATTGGACAAAGAGCCCCATGTTCCCGGATTTTCAGCCAGCGTTTTGGCGGCAATGGCTCCGATTTCCCACGGCAGAAGCTGTGATTTGCGAGCTTCAGCCTCGTATTGGGCGGTTTCATCAAGAACGACGCCGGTAATTTTTTCGGCATAGGGGATACCTTCTTTTTCAACATTATCCAAATCTTTTGTATGAATATCGTCTTCCGTCGGCGCCGGTACGGCACTGATATTATAGTTTTCGCCGCTGCTGATTGCGGCTCTGGCCAGATCATACTGGTCGAGCGCCCAGCCAGAAACACCGCCACGGGCAGCATAATCAGCAGAAACGTCTTCGCTGCAGTCATCTTCGCTGTTGGCGGACAAATCTTCAAAGTTCAGAACCGGACAATCCGCATAATCGGCCACAACATTGTCACAGCTGGACTGACCGCACCAAACAGACGAGGCGTCGGAGAAGTTGTTGGACAGCATGGTGACTGCACATTTGTCAACCAGACGAAGCATTCTCAAAGCCTTCTCATGCAAAGCGACTACTCTTTTGTAGCTTTCAAAGTCATCTTGCGCCAGACGAATCTTCTTAATCAGATTATGGATGTTTATGGCCGCTGTAATCTTGTCATAGATAAATTCCATACGGGTCATTTCATTCATTTTATATTTTGCGTCAAAGAACGGATGTTTCAAAGTCGGATCATCACTTTGCGAAAAGTTTATGGTACCGCCGGGGGCAATGGTGCTATAACCCTTAAAAGGCTTATACATATCGGCATCTTCGTTATATTCATAATACTCGCAAGGTTCCTGAGTGCAAAGAGGGTTGACTTTCTTCTTCTCCACATTAACTTCAACAACCGTATTTTCATCAATATTTTCAATCACCGTACCGTTGGCCATCGTCACTTTTTGAGGCGAGGTTTCCGACTTTTTGGTAATGTGAGCATCTGCGCCTGCCACCTTTGCATGACCGGACAAACTAAAAGATCCGTTCAGCGCCAGCTTGGGCAGATTGTCAAAGCTCCGCGCGCTCTGAAGCGTGGGGTCGGGATCCGGATATTCCAGAGGATCGACAATATCATTAATTGCACGGGCGGCTTCCAGCTGGGCCTTTATGGCCGTTAGCTCCTGCAAAACGCGGGAAATTGTATCTATGGTCTGATAAGCCAGATAGTTGTTATACAACGTTTCGTTCAGAGCCTCAGGCGATGAAGCCCCGTCGCCACCGCTTTCATGCAATCGCGACTGCAAAGCGGCAAATTTGGCGGCAACGTCGCTTGAAAGATATTTTTCAACTTCTCTTGCGGCGGAATAGGCTTCCAAAACGCTGTCATCATAAAAGTCCCGCGCCATTTTACGATATTTTACCTGTGTGGGGATATCATGGCTGGGATAGGTTAAAAACAGTTTGTAAACATATTTTTTGACTTCGCTTTCATTCAGCGGATCAACCGACGGCTCTTTCAGAATTTTGGCACCGGCAATCGGCTTGTGCTCCAACCGAAGATTGAATTTTGAATTAAAATTTAAGGCCTTGGCCGTAAAGATATTGGCAATCTGCTGTTTGAGCTTGTCCGCTTCGGCAGAAAGTTCCGTCAATGCCGTGGAGATATTTTTTCCAAGTTCAGCAGCCGTAGACGTCGGTTCAAAGACCGGACCTCCGAAAAAAAGGCCGAAAAAGGCATCAGCTTTGCCGCTGAACAACAGGGCCGTACCGAAAATTATCGCAAACAGAATATTTCTTTGGGATTTTTGTTGAAATTTTCTCATGGCTCCCTCCTTTAAATATCTTCTTTATCACGCATGACATAGTCGTCAAGATTAAAATTAATCAGGTCATTTTCCGGCTGACGCATTGTATAAAACCGCCGATCTCCATATTCATGCGCCGTATATTCGCGCAAATCATTAACCATAAGGTTGGCATATTGCATTAAAAGTTCAATGATTTTGATTTTCATCTGCGTATCCATGCCGACCTGTCCGCCCAGCGTTTCCATATTTTCTGCCGTATCGGTAAAGTCCTTAAAGACATCCGGTTCCGTATACATTCTGTATTTTAACTGAATCGCCTCGGCATAGCTTGACGTGACGGCGTTGCGGCGTTCAATAAACCGTTTTTTGCGAATTTCTTTTACTTTTTCAGCCACTTCTTTGGTTGTATAATTTTGTTCCTTAGCTTTGCCGAGACCGCCGGACGGATTATCCAGATTGACGGCTTCTTTCAGGATATTTTCAAGTTTTTTCTTGATTTGTTCCTGAAGCTTGCTTTTTTCGGCATTTAAGGAATCTATCTTGGATTGAACGTCGTCCAGTTTGGCGGCAACGCTGTATTCTTTATCCAGCGCAGACAATTCTTCCCGATATCCATCAATAAGTTCCTGATTTTCACCGATATAATTTTCCAGTTCCAAGCCTGTGGCAAAATCATCAGACGGCGTGACAGCCAGTTCTTTCTGAGCTTCGGCAATATTTTTTTCCGCCGCTTCAATTTTACCGTTTATCTCGGCTTGTTTTATCTTATAGACTTCATTGTTTTCGGCGCTGATATTGGCTTTATCGGCCAGAAGCTGGGCAATCCGGACATCAACCTGACTCAGGCGGGCGGAATCCATTGAAGAAGAGGCATATACGTCTTTATTACCGCCCAAAGACAAGACTTTATCGGCGTATTCGGTTTTCCACCCCTTAATCATCGACAAAATATTTTTGGTTTCTTTATTACCTTCGCCAATCAGTTCGCCAAAAATCTGCTGTTCTTTGGTATCTAGGTCTTTTTGGGCTTTACGCAGGGCATCACCTACCACCGTACTCAGGCGGCCGGCCATTTCGGCAACGTCAATCGTAAAAAACGCCTGAGCCGGAACGGCGTGGGTTATGAAAGAAATCCCGATGAGAAAGCTTATATTTTTCAGAAACTTATTCATTGTTAATCTCCTTCATCCACGGTTGCCAGATCATTTCTCTGAGACTTGCTGGCAAAGACGACTTCCGAGCTTTCAAATTCAAGCAGCGCCATTTCCATGGCAATTATGTCCAGAAGGCGGCGATTTGTACTTTCGGCATAAGCCCTGCCGGCCTGAATCAACTTGCGGCTGTTTTTGAGATCCACCTGCGGGTCAGGTTGTTCCTGACGCGCTTTTTTAAGATAATAGCGAATACTGTAAGCCTTGGCATAAATTGTTGCCACATTATTATGCTGTACCTCCATATCCTGCCTTTTTTGATGTTTGGACTTGGTTGTATCATTGCCGGAACCGTATTTGGCAATATATTCGGTTTTTATGGTTTCTTGTGCAGCATCGACATTGTTGGTTTTGCCTTGCAGATAGCTCGGGACGTCCAGCGGAGAGAGTTTCAAATCACCGGCCAGTAAATTTCTGCCCATGGTCAGCCGGTCATTAATGTAATTGTAACCTTCCATGGCCTTTTTGCCAAATTCTCCTATTTTTGAATTACGCATTTTTGACTCGGCATCGGATATTCTTTCCTGCGCCATTTTCAGAATTTCCGTCGTTTCTTCTATTTTATCCTGAGCTTTGGTCAGGGCGTCCGATACCATAAGCGCTCCGACCCACCCCGGCAGGAGCAGAGAAAAAGCCAAAAAGCTCAAAGCAAAAGTAATTTGTTTTTTCATGGCCGTCTCCCTAATCAATTTTCAGCAGTTGTTCGCGGATGATTTCATATTCACCGTAATACTGGAAAGTGTCATTAGCAACTTTCATGGTATAAACATTCATAATCCGCGCCAACATATTGGCAATTTCTTTATTGGCCTTCAGAACCGTATCATAATCCAATTTGACGGTCGTCGAGTTTATGGCCTTGTTTTCAACCGGCTGAAGAACGTCTTTTTCATAATCTATTGAATACAACCGTGCCAGCAGGGCCTCGGCAAAAAAGGCGTAATTCTGCTGTTCTACCGATTTTATGAAAATTTCGCGCGCTTCATGCTTGGCTGACTGTGTCGGCTGCTCGCGCAGGGCAATCAAAGACTTGAGACATTCCACGACTTTTTCTTTATTTTCCATTTTTCCGGCTGTATCGGCATCCAAGCTGCAAAATTCGGCCAGCGTCCGCGGGATGATCATAATCTTGTCTTTTGTTCCCTGCGGGTTCGGATCTTCGGGTTTATCTTCAAGTTCTTCCTGAAACGGCTCAAAGTTTCCGTATTCAGCAAACATATTATAAGAGAGCTGCATGGCGTAAACATTATAAAGTTTGTTTAAAATACGGGCAATTTCTTTGTTCATAATCATTGTTGTCGCATAGTCATCTCGCTCGGTTTGAGCTTTGATCGCCTTTTTGGACAGAGGTTTTAAAATTTCTTTTTCATAATAAACGGCAAAATTGCGCATAACCAGCGCTTCGGCAATATTGGCATAGGCTTCTTCCATCACTGATTTATAAAAAATATTGCGCGCTTCCTGTTGGTCTGATTGGATTGGGCTTATTTGAAAGCGAAACCTCTTTTTGAGACATTCAATCATCTTCACTTTTTTATCCAGCGTGTTTATGTCGTCAACGTTGATTTTGCAATAATCCGCCATGGCGTCCGGAAAAATAAATTTATCGCCGTCTTCGGTTGAATACAAACCGCTATATTCATCATTAACGGCTTTGGCGGAAGCAATGCCCGCGCTTCCGGATATTGTGGCCGCGCCGCTCAATTCCGCCAACTGGATTTTACTCTTTCGCGGATCAAGCGAGGCGCCGAGGTCTTTTATCAGGTTCATTTTGGCATCTTCGGCACTCGGCACTTTATTGTTTGGCAGGTGGTCGTAATCCTGATCATATTCGCCATTCGGCTCATTGCCGTCGCCGTGATGTACTCCCGTGTTCAGAAAGTTAAAGAAATTGGATTTGGCTGTTCCCATCGTGGTATTCATGTTACCTTCGGTATTCATGATATTTACCACAAATTTGGATTCAAGGATTACTTTCAGATTGGTGGCGAGGCACTGCATCATGGTTCCTTTGTCAAACACCGGTATCAGCGCCTGAGACGCACGGACGGCCATTACGCAGAAAACAACCGCCAAGAGGCTCTGGATTATAATATCTTTAAATATTTTCATCTTGCACCTCCCTGTCCTGACCATACTCGCCTTTATCCTCGCCTTTGCTGATATAGCCATCTTCGAAGAGTTTGTGCGGATCAAAAACCGTTGCACCGATAGTATTGTTCATTCTTCCGGCCAGACGCATGGTTTCGGCCGTGAATTTGGCCTCCAATACCAGTTTGATGTCATTAACCACATTTTGTCCTAAAGTTGCGGCATCAGTTACCGGAACAGGAAAGATAAAAGCATGAGATTTGCGGGAAGCGGCCATATTGAAAATAACCGCAATCATAAGCGCAAGCGCAATGATTTTAATTTTTTTCATGACATACCTCCCCTGTTAAAGCTTATACCTTCAGTATACCATACAAAATACTACAACAAAAATTAATAATGTCTAAATCAGCCAATATTTAAATATTTTGTAACAAAATTCTCTTCTCCGTATTGTTGAATCAGATCCTGAACCAGTAATACGTTCTTACGGCTGGAGTTGTAGAGTTTCAGATACGGACCGAGACCGCTTAAATCAACGTCCAGAATCACAGATTCGCCGGTGGACGGACGGGAAAGCAGAATAGCATAGGGAAAATCACGATATGAACGACCAAAAATAAAGTCAATCTCGCTGTTGGTAAGGTTCCAGTTGACATAATCTTCCGGCATGGCCTGCGGATTGCGGAAGAAGATAACCGTCTGGCACTGTCCGCGGACAACCTCGCCCAGACCAAGCTTGTCAATAATATTCGGCTGTTGGAATGCACAGAGGTAAGCCTGACGTTTTTTACGACCTTCCTGCAATCCGATAATGAAGTAGTCTTTAAACATCGGGTGTTTTAACATCGGCGCGGTTTCATCTATCATAATCAAAGACGGCACGCCGGTCTCGCCGGTCTCACCCTGAATACGATGCATAACGTAGCTGATAACCGCCGGCGCAAGGATTTCGTCTTCAAAAATATGCGTAAAGTCAAAAGCCATAAAACGCTTGGACTTTAAGTCCAGACTGTCTTCCGTGGCGTTAAATATTTCGCCGTACTGCTCCGGATTTACCCATTTGTACAACTCGCGGCGCATATTGCCGGTCGGAGAAAAGCAGCTCTTGTATAAGTTGCTCATCACGCGTTCTTCCGGTTTGAGATAATCAAAAGCGGTCGTAACGGCACGGGCGATTTCTTTTTCGGACTGGGCATCGTCAACCATGGTAATGGCGCGCATCCAGCGCCGCAGGAAAGCCCGATTATTCGGGCTGTTTGCGCAGTCGAACGGGTTGATTGACACGTTTTTCTCATCACCGTCAAAGCCGACATAGGCTCCGCCGATGGCACGGGTAAAGATTTCGGCGCCGCGATAACGATCAAAGAAAAAGACTTTCAAATCGTGGTGGCGCATTGCCTGACCGGCCAAAAACGTCAGCAAGGTCGTTTTACCTTGTCCGGTCGGACCGATAATGCAGCAGTGAGCAACAGCGGCCTCTTCGCCGGAAACATGGAACTGGAAGCGGTAAGCCGAACCGGAAGTGGTCTTGAAGATTGAAATCGGACCGGGACCCCAGTCTGATTTGTCAAAACCGGCAGCCGGCCTGTCAAAGCAAACGGCGCAGGCCACAACGCGCGACAGATAGCGATAAGTCCGCGGATAGGTTTCATAAGTTGGAAACTGATTGAAAAAGGTCGCCTGCGCAACCCAACCCTCACGAACCGGCGTTACGCTGAACAAACGGCAGATACGCTGGACTTCGCCTTCGGCAAATTCGATTTCGTCTTTGCTTTCGCCGCGGAGAATAATAGTCATGGCGTATTCGGTCAATGCCTGATAGTTGGCATCGCTGTCTTCAATATTGGCCAAGACCTCGGAATACTGGTTGACAACCTCGGGCGAGAAGCTGGTAATAGAGGCCATTCTCTGCTGCTGCATTAACAAGGCACGCGCTTTGGGCTTGAACAAGGTTTTGATATTGTGCAGAAAAGTAAGTTCACAATCGATGGAAAGCAGCGAAACGACCATGGATTCATCCATGTAGTCGCCGGAATCGCGAATTCCCATGACAATCGCCCATACTTCTTTTTCTCCAGAAAAATAGCGGATCAGCCCTTCCTCACCGGTAAAATGGATATGATCGGCGGTCAGAAGCTCATTCAAATGGTGTCCTTCGGCATGGCCAACTTTAGGCTGCGGCTTGCTAACCGGACTGCACAACTTGGCAAAGATTGAAAACGGACTGTCTTCCGCCGGACTGGTCTCGGTTTCATAAAGGGTTTTAACGCCATAATCATTCAAAATCGCCAACAGGGTCTGTGAGGCATAGTTCAAATCTTTCAGGGCATCGGGGCGGTCTTCCACACTCAAAATGACGTAATGGCTGTTAGTGTAGACACGGTCAAGATTGCCACGCCAGACTTCCGAAATATGTTCAAGCAGCGGGTTATTAAAATCACGAACCTCAGCTTCAAGCGGAATGCGCTCGCGCTGCGTAATGACCCGCACAGTGACAGACAGGCTTGACATATTGTCAACCCAGGACTTGCGCGCCTCCAGCATTGACATGACTTTTTCTTCATTTACAAAAGCCAAATCCGCGCCGTCTATCTTAAAAACGCGCGACAAAGAGCCATTGTAACAGCGAATGGTAATTCCATCCGAAAGGAGCTTGTCAAACGGCAAAAAGTCCGACACGCGGGATTCCCGCGGCTGCGGCAGGACAGAACGGCCGAATCTGGTTACAAAAAGGCCTGCAAAGGCCGCCGCTGACAGAAAACCCATCATCGCCACCAGAATCTCGATATTCGACAGACCCTGCACAAAGATAGAAAAGAAATCAAAATTACTATGGGGCAAACTTATTTCCTTTTGACGGATAAAGATTGTTTGTAGGCTTATAGCTCTGACCAAAGGCCTGAAGCATATTCGAAACATGCGGCTCGCGGAAACCAATCAACGCAATGGCAATGTGTCCCGCAAAAACCGAAGCCATAAACAAAATCGGGTTAACATCAAACGTTCCAACAATCATGAACATCAGCGGAAACTGAACGCTCAGGTTCAGCAGCACAGGCAAAAACGGCCCCCACAAGATTTTGGGAGGATTTGCCACCGCTTTGAAGATACTTTCCTTCATTTTCCGACCTCACAATTGATTTTTATTTAATTATACACCGAAAGTTTACGGCATACAATAAATAAGATGTTTTTTCCACTATAGGAAAAAAGGCATACCATTCTGATAACAGTATGCCTTTGGTTTATGAATATATGGTTAATATTATTCTCAGCCGCCCCAGCCGCGCCCTTCTGTCGTCTGTTCGTTCCAACCATAGTCAGAAGCGGACGGGCTGCCCTGCGTGCCGTCGGCGTTATAGCCGTTTCTTTCCGAAGTTTCTTCGTTCCAGCCAAAGTCTGAAGCCGAAGAATTGTCCGTGCCGTTTACAATATTCTGCAAATCTTTATTTAATGCATTCACATCCAGTGCTGAGCTTTCCGAACCCGCAACCGGTCTGCGGCTTGCAGAAGCATCGCCCGTAACAACGACTTCCGGCAGTTCGTAAGACTGTGTCTCAGGGTTCCATACCGGTTGGAGATTACCTCCCTGAGACGGCTCGGCGTTATAGCCGTTTCTTTCCGAAGTTTCCTCATTCCAGCCAAAGTCTGAAGCCGAGGAATTGCCCGTGCCGTTTACGATATTCTGCAAATCCTTGTTCAGTGCATCAACGTCAGGCGCAGAGCTTTCGGTTTCAGGGATTTTCCCCGCATCCAAAGCGCCGCCGATATTATCCTGACCGTTTCTTTCCGAAGTTTCTTCGTTCCAGCCAAACTTACCTGCCGCACTGTCAATCCAATTGTCAGTATTTACTTTATTACCGGCTTTATCAATTTCGGCGTTGATTTTGTCATCAAGACCGGTCTTGTCCAATATTCCGACGCCGCTGACGGTGTCTTTGGCAGCATTCAAAGCCTCTTGTTTTGCTTTTTCCAAGGCTTTTTTGGCTTCTTCTTCGGCTTTTTTCTTAGCTTTTTCCTTGCCTTTATTCCATAAATCATTCAGCCAGCCGCCGCTGTTTTCTTTCTGTTTGGCTCCTTCATCACCCTGCGCGTTGTTGACATTGTTAACCATATCCTGCAGGTCTTTATTCAGATCCTCAACATTCGGCGTTCCGCCAGTGCCGCCAATCGTGCCACCATTTAATAAACCGCCAAGATTGAAAGATGAATTATTATTTCCATTTGTGTTATTCTGATTATTACCATTACCGGAATTGCCAGAACCGGTATTGGTTGTACCGTTTGTACCACTGCTTTGATTGGTGCCGGAGGCACCTCCCGCCGTAGTTGTTCCGCCATAAGAACTACCCCCCCCCCGTTGAGCATGTTCCAGTTGTATTATCCCAAGTTCCGCCGCAGGTTACACGGTTGGTTATAGAACCGTTAAGATTTCTTAATTTAACGCAGTATTCGGCGTAATAATCATTGCTCGACGGATTGTCACAGTCTTTTGTTTCGCTATTATTATTGTTATTGTTGTTATTTCCTTCCTCTGCCACCGTACCGCCGCCAATACTTCCACCCGTTCCGTCAACACTGCCGTCACCGCTCAGATAATTGCCGTAATCCAGCAAGGTTGAATGTTTGCTGGTGCCGGTAAAGTCATCAATAAACAAGCCCATAACGGAGAGCAAAAACAGCGAAATAGCAATATTGGCAAACCATTTCCAGCTGATTTTATTGAAAATCGCCATAAAGGAAAAGCCGATTAATCCGAAACCGGCCAAAATATAAACAACAAGTTTGATGTCTTTTAAGCTGGAAGCCGCTTTGTCACGCACCTTTTCAAAGACAGAACCGCTTGCCGCAAAGGCATCTTGCGGACAGATAGCAAAAAAAGCAATTGCCGCGATAAAAAGAAAAAGGTTTGATTTCAGCAATGATTTTAACTTTAACATGGCCGCCTCCAACAAAAATAATTATTTCAGGGTGTCCGTGATATTTTGAACTTCTTCACCCGTAACATATTTTACAAAAGCTCCCGTGACCGCCAAAACGACCAAGCCGATAATAATAGCGCTCAGCCATTTCCAGTTCAGGTTGCCAAAAAAGCCGCCGACGGCAATGCCGATAATGCCAAAACCGGCAACAACGTAAACAATGTCCCGCATTCCGGTAAAGATTTCGGCACCTTTGGCCGTCAGTTCGGAAAACAGCCCTTCATCCGCCAGCGCCGTTCCCGAAACCAAAACTAAAGAAAGCACCAGACAAAGCGAAAACACCGCCGCTTTCTTTACTTTAAGTTTTAGGCTATGCTTTGCAAACCTTTCCGCAGGCAAAACAAAAAGGAGGGTTACAAATGCCAGCGGCAAGATATTTATAAATTCGCCAAACATCGTATCCCCTCCTTTTTAACAGTGAGCATAAGCTCAGGTTAGTAAGTATCCGCAGCAGATTCTTGGAAAGTATCGCCGAAACCGCCGGATCCGGTACCCGTAGCACTCAGGTTCGTATCACCGGTTGCGTAACGGACGATAGCACCGGCCGCAGCCAAAATTGCCAAACCAACGGCCAAAGATGCAAATGCAGACCATTTGATTTTGCCGAAGATGGCGCCGAATGCCAGCAGAACCAGACCGAAACCACCGACAATAAAGATAATGCTCTTTACGTTGTTGAAAGTAGTAAAGGCTTTGGCTTTTGCCGTACCCATAAGGCTGCTCTGACTACCTCCTGCCGCCATGGCCGGTCCGCTCATAAAGACAACGGCAACGACCGCAAGCAGACAAATCGTCCACAAGTTTTTCTTTAAAAAGTTCATTAATTTTCTCCTTTTATGCAAGTAAACCCAATACTTTAAGCATACTAAACTTTTCGATTTTTTTCTAGCAAAATCTTATATACTACAAAATTCTTAACATATTGTTTACACTAAACAAAATCGGCCGTAACAAAAAATTCATACAACTTAACATTTTGTAAAGGCATGATTTTTTACAGTTTTGTTACAAAAATTACGTTCCGCTGCGGAATCTGAAAATGCTTTTTTTTGAAAACAGGATTTAAAAGAATCCACAAATATTGCGTATAATTTTATATCCGCTTGCCAAGATTCGCATTTTGATTTATCTAATTTACAAAGGGTTTTGTTTATGGAAAATACAGCTTTTAAAACTTTTGTTTACAGCTTTGTTTTTTCTCTGTTTGTGATTTTTGGCGCAAACAGTGTGTTTTTTGCTGCCCGACCGGCCGAAGAACTCAAAATTTCCAACAAAAACATTACCCTGTTTCTTAAAAATGACACTACCCCTTCCGCCAGACCCCTGCCGGTAAAAAAAATTGCACTTAATGTACTGTCTGACATCAGAGAAAGCAACAAAGACAAAACCCCAGATTATTATAACACCGCAGACAGTGACGGGCAGATTATTATGGCGGACAATTCCGATTTAATTCCGCTGGAGTTTGACGAAGAGCCGGAAGCGTCCGTTGCTCAGGCAATTGTTGAAGCAGAAGAACTGCCGCCGGTTGTTCTGGCTGCCAATGACATACAGGAACCGGAAGCGCGGGCATTATACATTCCGGCAAAGGCGCAGGTTATTTCCGTTACTGACGGACCGGAACCGGAAAACACGCCGACAGCACCGCGCGTTAACAGGATTATCCGCAAGGACATTCCCGAGCCGGTTAAGCTGGCAACGGTTTATGCTCCGGAAAAGCCGCAGGAAATTACTTATCAGTCCCATGAGAATCAACAAAAGCCCGCTGCTCCGGCACAAACAGCCGAACCAGCGCTGCTTATTCCGTTGGAGCGTTCAAACAATATTGTTCTTGCCCAAAACCGAAAGGTCAAAATAAGCCGGAGAGCCGAAGAAAATCAGGTTGCACTGGCTGACGCCAAAGTTTCAACCAAAAACATTCCGGCCGTTAGCGAAGAAAATTCCCGTCCGGCAGATGTTGCCGAAGAATCCGAAGCGCCGGCAAGATGGGAAAGCATGGCGGAGAAGGTCGGTCAAAAAGACAGCCCGTGGGTCGTTGCAACAGGCGCCAAGCACGCCAAAAACAAAATGGTTAAAATCGAGCAACAGGAAAGAGACGATCAGAAGAAAGTCTTGCTGGAGGCCAGCAAAAAGGCCGGCGGAACAGAAGTGGTGGCTGCCAACGACATGGTTGACAACCTGCTTATTCCCATTCCCAAAGAAATCAAGAACAAAGAAGACCTCCGGCCGCGGTTACAGTTTCCTGAAGACGCCGAAGTAGAAACAAAAGCGGAAGAAGCTGAAGAAACAAAAAAAGAAGTTAAAATTCTAGATGCGCAAGGAAAGAATATTGCCAAAAACAAAGAGCCGAGTTCCGGCGGAAACCTGCTTTCCAGCATTACATCAATTTTTTCCGGCTCATCTGACAAGAATGAAAGCGATGAGTCTCAATCTTCCGGCAGGCTGGTCGGAAAAATAAAAAATAAACTTTCCGGCAGACAAGTCGGCGGACAGATTTTGCCGGCAGAAATCCGCCTGTCTTTTCAACCCAACCGAGCGGAAATTTCCGGCAATACGCTGAAATGGATTGACGCTTTTGCCCAGAAAACAATTGAGGACAAGTCCGTGGTACTGGAGATCCGGCTGGACGGAACGACCGACCAACATCTGCAACGCCAGCGGCTGAACCTTTTAAGCAACATCCTAAACAACAAGGGCGTAAGCGCCAGAGACGTTAAGGTTGTGTTTACGGAAAGAGAACCGAATTCGTTTATCATCAGAACGTTGAGAACAAGCGAGGAAAGCGATTACGGTACAGCGGAAAATTATAACAAACAGCAAGTCAATATTACACAATGGTAATAAGTTAAGGCTTGCGCTTGATTATTTATTTTTCCAAATGTATGATAGGAAAAAAATTATGACAAAAAGTGATTTAAGGATTGCAGAAATGAACAAAGAAATACGCTTAATTGCTTGTTTGGGCGTTTTATTGGCGACAACCGGATGTTATATGTTCCGCCCTCTTAATTATAATTACGAGGAAGAGGAAACGGTTACGGAAACCGTCACGACAACTTGTCCGAATGACGGCGCGCCCTGCGTGGTTCCGCCGGCAGCTCCGCAAGAATATGTCGACTATACCAGAACCGCCGCAGATTATCGCGAATACGGAGAAAGAACGCCGCGCGACCAGCGTATTGTTCAGACGGCTCCGGGCAGCAATATGTCCGCGGCAATCCCTCCGACAATTGACGAAGAAGTCGGCGCTTATGAAGAAGAAATCAAATCTACCGGCAGCGCCGAATTTGCCGACAATACCGGTAATGACAGCGACGGAAGCGGCGCCGGCAACGATGACGGCGATGATCCGGTCAAAGACTGGCTGGCCGAAGAAGGGCAGTCGCTGAAAACCCTGCTGACAGAATGGAGCGATGAATCCGGCTGGCGTTTGATCTGGAACAGCAACAGAAATTATACGTTAAGTGCCGGCGCAATGTTTCGCGGGCGTTTTGCTGATGTCAGCGCCGCATTAATTCGGGCTTTCGGCCGTGCAAGTCCTGCGCCGGTTGCCACTTTTTATAAAGGAAACCGCGTACTGGTTGTAGAAACGATGGAGGATGAGAATGCGTTTGATTAAAAATAAGAAATTCGGCATTATACTGGCGTTTGCCGCTTTGGTGGCCTCCTGTTCCATGTCAACCAGTCTGGACGCGACGATTGAGCGCGAAGTCGAGGCATCGACAAAGATGAAAGAAATGGCCAAGGCTCCGACACCTATCGAAAATACCGATCTGGTTAAAGTCAAAAATGACATCTGGCTCGGCGATACAAGCGAGATTGAGTATGAAGGCCAACCGGTTCCGGCTTATCTGGAAACGGCTGACGGCGTAACCTTAATCAGCAATCGTCCGATTACGTTGTTTGAAATCGGCGATATGCTTAACAAAGTTACTTCTTTGCGCGTTCGCTTTGACAGCAATCTGGAAAAAGACATCAGAGATAAAGGATCAAAAAACAAGCCGTCGGCGGCAGCAATTAATGCCGACTGGACAGACGCCGACAAAATGTTGGTTTCTTATCGCGGTCCGCTGAGCGGCTTGCTGGACGAGATTTCTTCCCGTTTCGGCATCTGGTGGAAATATGACAAGAAAGAAATTCACTTTTACAAATACATTACCAAGACTTTTGTTTTGTATTCTTTGCCGACCAAACCGAAGCTTAATGTAACCGTCGGCGGATCTTCTTCTGCCGGCGCAGGCGGAAGTTCTTCCCTGAGTCTGAGTTCCGAAGCGGAAATCGCCGTTTGGACGCAGATTAAAGATTCAATTACGTCAATGACTTCCAAAGACTCAAAGCTGACGATTGATCAGGGCAACGGCACGATTACCCTAACGGCAACGCCGACGGATATTAAAAAAGTCGGCCGTTACATTACAGAACAGAATAACCGCTTATCCAGACAAGTGGCCATCAGCGTTAAAGTTTTGCAAGTTACCGTAACAGACGGCGATCAGTATGGTTTGAATTTGTCTGCTATGTTTAATGACGGCCACACAACTTTCCGTCTGGCCAGCCCGACTGGCGGTGTTGCCGACGATATTGCGGATAATCTGACGATGGCCATTACGCCGAAAAACTGGACAGGAAACGCCATTGTCAAGGCCTTATCCAGCCAAGGAGCAACAACTCTGGTAACCAGCGGTACGGTAACAACGTTAAATAACAAGCCGGCGCCTATTCAGGTTATTAAAAAGCAGAACTACATTTCCGAGATTACCAAAACCAACGGCGGCGACAACGACTATGATATTTCGACCGAAACAGAAGAAATTGAAACCGGTTTTACTTTGGACGTTTTGCCGAGAATTTTGGAGCACGGGCGGTTGCTTTTGATGTTTAACCTTACGTTGTCTGATTTGATTGAGCTGGAAAAAGTATATTTGAACGAACCGTCGAAAGGTACATCTTCATCAGCCTCCGGTCAGTATATTCAAAACCCGAAGATTGAATCCCGCGGCTTTACACAGGAAGTTGCGATGTCTTCCGGCGAATCTTTGATTTTGACCGGCTATGAAAGAGTTGAAAACACAACATCCAAAGAAGGCATCGGATCAGCAACGAACTCGTTATTGGGAGGTTCTGCTACGGCCAGCAAAGAGAGGAGCGTTTTGGTCATTATTCTGACGCCGGTTGTTCTCGAATCTCCGCTGACGCCGGAATCCAGAATGGTTCTGAATTAACCTTAAAAGAAGGGTAAATTACAGTGTTAGAAGATGCAAACCTGACAGAAGAAGATGTAGAGAAAAGCAATGAACGGACATGGAGTTCGTCCATGATCGTTGCCGGTACGGAATATGCGACAAGCCTCTTCTGGCAGCCGCTGCAAAACAGAAATGACCCTTATCAGGAAGTGGAAGAAGCTTCTTCGGGAATTATGGAAGGCGCGGATTTATTCTGCATCAAACCCGGTAAGGCACCGCAATTTGGTATTTGCGTCTCTGAAGAAGGTTTTCACAAAGGAATGGACGTTGCCGTTGTCGCTCTGGCAACAGCGTTGTCCGACAGATCTTCTCTGATTGCCGTCTTTAAGGTTGAAAACGGCTGGTGGTATGTTTGTATCAGAAACGATATTATTCTTTCTGACGGCGATATGCTCTTTCTTAACGAAGAAGAAGCCAAAAGCCAGTTTGAATCGATGATGGCCGTTCCGGACTGGGGACGCAAGATTGCGCCGCCGGAATGGGGATACGAAGACACAGAATATCCCGACCTTGAAAAGATTTTAGCCCGCGGCGGAAAAGCAAAGCTAAAAAAAATAAAGGCGTTGCGCGGAACAAAGTTGATTTTGGTTATTATAGTTTCGATTTCTGTCGGATTTTATCTGCTGTCTAATATTTTATCCGAGATTTTCTTTGCGCCGCCTAAACGCCCTCCAGTCACGGTACCGATTGTGCCTAAGGCCGCACCGGTGCAGAAACTGCCGGAAATTAAGCCCTGGGAAAAGGTCAAAGATCCGTTTCAGGTAATGACCGGCTGCCAAAATGCCGTGGTTACGTTGCTGACGATTGTAACGCCGGGATGGGAAATCGGCCAGATAAAATGTTCAGACAGCAGTGCTCAGACGGTTTGGGGCAGAAAAGTCGGCCGCGTATCCTGGATAAAAAAAGCTTTGGAAGACTCCGGTGTGAAGTTCAGCGGTGTCTTATACTCTGAAACAGGAGATCAGGCAACGGTATCGCTGCAGTTCGGACCGGTAACGCAAAAAAAATCGCCTCCGGCTTATGCAAAGCAGCAGCTGAGACTGATTTTGAACGACTTTTTTCAGGGAATCGGCCAAAGAATATCAATGACCAACTCGTCTTTTACTTCTCCTGAGCATAACGTTTACCGTTCGGTTGTTTTTAGGTTTTCATCGAAGTATAAACCGGTGGTCTGGCGGGATTTGTTAATGAAATTTTCAGGACTTGAGATTAAAAGTATAACTTATACACCATCGACAAAACAATGGGATTATGAAGGAGCAGTCTATGTGTTATAGTAAGAAATATTTTAGCCGGAGGGCTATGGCGGCGTTCATTTTGGGAATGATGTTTTCCGGAAATGTGATGGCAGCCGAAAAAGACTCAACCATAGATTTGGGATTTGACGACGAGTTTGGCATTTCTGCCGACGAACTCGGAGGTTCGACTGCTCTCAAACCTCAGCTCAGCATAGATAAAGGCGGATTGCTGGCGCCGGCGCAGGGAATTGTTCCCAAAAATGGCGCTTTGCCTAACGGCATAGTTCCGAAAACCGGTGCCGCGCCGATTGTGCCGAAGACAAGCATTGCGCCGAAAACCGGAGAAGCTCCCATTGTTCCAAAAACGGGCGCTTTGCCTAACGGCATAGTTCCGAAGACCGGTGCCGCGCCGATTGTGTCAAAGACAGGCATCGTGCCGAAAACGGGCGGACTTTTGCCTCCGGCACAAGATGCCGCTCCCGTTCTGCCGCAGACAACTGCCGCAATGAACGTTTTAGATGAACTTGATGACGAAATTTTCTCCCAGATGACCGACATTGAAAAACAGACGGCAATCTTGTCATTGGAATTGCGCAGAGAAAAACTCAAAAACGAAATTGAAGCAATCAAGGCTCAGCGTCTGAAAGCTCAGAATGAAGTTTTTGAAAAAGAAGAAGCGGAAAAGCTCAAAAAACAGGAATGGGAAAAAGAACAGGAACGCAAAATCATTGAAGAACAGGTTAAACTGCGTAAGGTTGAGATTGCATATGAAAAAATGCGACAGGAAGATCTTTTGAACGCTTATAAAGAAGAGATGCTGAAAGAACAGCAGCGGTGGATTGAAAACAATGCCGGCATTTATGAGCGGATTGCCCATGAGAAGAAAGACCGTGAGGAATTTACTCAGAATGTTAAAGAAAGACTGACTCGTCTGATGGATGCTCTGAATAAAGCCAATCATGTCGCTGAAACAGCCGTTGAAAATCATAAAAAAGAGGTTTCGGAATTGCAGACACAGATTTCTATTCTGAAAGCCCGTCTGGAGGCAGAAAAGAAGACTAATCCGTTTGCTGACGGACAAGCTTTGGTTAATGCCGCTGCAGAACCTGAAGAAGAAAGTGAAGAAGAAATCAGAGTCAGCGACCTTTATATAGTTATGGAAATTACCGGTCAGGGTGAAGAACTGGTTGCAAAATTAATGAACCGTGACGGTCAAACCTTCCTGGCAAGAAACGGCACAATGCTGCAAACAGGTCAAAAGGTTGATCAGATTACAACAACACATGTCCGTGTTGACAGAGGCGGCATTAAAGATTATCTCTACTTCTCCGCCGGCGGCGTGATTGACAAAGAACCTATGAACGGTGCCGCAAAGGCAATTGAAAAAGCTGAGGAAGAAAAAAGCAAAGAAAAAACCGCAACGCAAAAGCCCAAAAAATCGGTTGTTTCCACCCGAGGGATTCCCGGCGTCAACAAAGACATGATATTGAGGTAACTTGAAAAAATGGCAGAAGAGGATGGAACAGGTTTAAGCCCCCAAACTCCCGAAAAAGTAGTCACCAGCGGCGGCGTTATTGAAGAAGAAGCCAGCAAGAAAGCCGGTAAGCGGGTTGAAGACTACTTCCCTCAGGGAGTTACTCTTTTGACACTTCCAAACAGCGAAGACTTTATTATTAATGATGATACCCGTCGACTGTTAGCCTTGTTTTCCAACGGGTTGTTTTTGGTATCGGAAACCCACAAGTTTGACGGCCGCGTTTTAAGCTTTGAAGTATTGGCCCGCAAAAAAAAGGTTACCATCAACAAGCCGACTTATGTTTCACAAAACGAGTTGAATGCCATTTATACATATGGCGAACGCGCAGCCAATGTAGCGGCGGAGGAAGCTGATACGGTCGACCTGACCGCCGACCAAATGCAAATGCAAAAAGACTTTGTGCAGGTGGTAGAACGTGCCGCAGTCTTAAAAGTGTCCGATATTCATATCGTGGTGGCGGACAGTACGCAGATTTTGTTCCGTATCAACGGTATGATGCAGACAATGATGGAATATAACAAAGACTGGGGCGAGGCTTTTGTACGCGCGGCATTTGCATCTTCTGACATTTCTGACGCAAACTATACGCAAAACGAATTTCAGGCCGCGCAAAAACTCGGTTCAACACCGCTTCGCGGTTCCAAAGGCAAATTAATGCTGCCGCACAACGTGTTGGCTATTCGTCTGCAGTTTAACCCGATTGCTTTCGGTTCGCAATATCTGGTTATGCGTCTGTTGTACGCCGATGACAATCCCGACGGTTCCGGCGACTTGCAGGCTTTGGGTTTTGGCGAATATGAAGAAAACCTGTTTTACAGGCTACGCGCCGTGCCTGTCGGCATTTCGATTATTGCCGGCCCGACCGGTTCCGGAAAATCTACAACCTTGCAAAGAAACATGATCAAGCTTTTGCAGGAAAAGAACTACGAAATTAACCTTCTGACTGTGGAAGACCCGCCTGAATACCCAATTCCGGGAGCACGGCAAATGCCGGTGACCAACGCCAATACCGAAGAAGAAAAAGACGAACAGTTTAACAAAGCCCTTGCTGCCGCCCTGCGTTCCGACCCTGACGTTATTATGGTAGGCGAGGTGCGTACTCTGGCTGCGGCACAGTTAGCGTTTAAAGGCGCATTGTCCGGACACGGTATGTGGACAACCCTGCACGCCAACTCGGCGCCGGCGATTATCACTCGTCTGATGGATATGGGCGTGGAGTCATTTAAGCTGACCGATCCAGAAATTATGAAAGGCCTGATTTCGCAACGTCTGTTCCGCAAACTTTGCCCGCACTGCCGCGTTTCGGTAAAAGAGAGGCTTGACCAGCCTTCGGTCAAGCGTTTGAAGACAGCTTTGGGCGATTTTGGAATTGAAAACACCTACATCCGCGGGCCGGGTTGCAAATATTGCGGCAACCAAGGGGTTAAAGGCCGAATGAGCGTACCGGAGATTATTCTGCCGGATGCTACTTTTCTGGAGCTGATGACAGCCGGCGAAACCAGAAAGGCCATTGACTACTGGACAGGAGATTTGGGCGGCAGAACATTGCGCGACGCCGCCATTGAGCGTATGCTCAAAGGATATTTGGATTTGGAAGAAATTGAGCGTTGGTGCGGTTTGCTTGACCAGCGCCCGTCATACTAAAAACCGGAGTTTGAAATTATGGCAAGAGATGACAGAAGATCAGCCTCATTACAAAAGGTCATGAACCGCTTGAATGCTGTTGAGATACAGTATGCAAGGCTGATCGTGAACATGTCCAACGGCGCGCGGCTGAAACTTTATCGTAAAATCGCCTCACTGATGCGCAACCGCTTTTCTTTGATGGATGCGCTTGATCGTCTGCATGACGGCATTTCCAACGGCGGAAAAAACGCCGGCGAGCCTTTTGCCATTGCCATTGTCGAGTGGTCTAAAAAACTGCAAAACGGTATTCCGTTTTCCGACGCGCTGAAAGGCTGGGCACCCGACCGCGAAAGGCTGATGCTTTCGGTCGGTGACGTTTCCGACTTGGAAATGGCGTTATTAAACCTTATCCGTGTGACCGAAGGTTCTGCCAAGATGATACGTCCGATTATCGGCGCCGTTACTTATCCGAGCTTTTTGTTTATGATGGCGGTTTTGATTATTTATGCCATCGGCGCTTATATGGTGCCGCCGATGATTGACGCCGCGCCTGATGTGGTCTGGACAGGTCTGGCCAGAGATTTGGTTGACGTTTCTTACTGGATTAAAGACTACTGGATTATTGCATTTTCGGCTTTGCCGATTATTATGATTGTGATTTACAGTACTATCGGAATTTGGACCGGTCCGATACGGGCGTTTTTTGACAAATTGCCGCCGTGGTCTTTGTATAAAGTCTTTACCGGTATCAGCTGGCTTTTGGCGCTTTCGGCTCTGGTAAAAGGCGGAACGCCGGTTTCGACCGCACTCAGGGCGCTGCGGCGGGATTCCAGCCGTTATCTGAAAGAACGCATTGACAAAACGCTGATTTATATTAACGCCGGTGAAAACCTCGGACAGGCTCTGGCCAAGACGAATTTGGATTTTCCCGATGTTGAGATTATCGGCGACCTTAAAATTTATTCCGAATTGGATAACTTTGAAGAAGCTCTGGAAAAACTGGCTAATGACTGGCTGGATGAAAGTGTGTACTTGATTGAACAAAAGGCTTCAATCTTAAACATGGTGGCGTTGCTGTCTATCGGCGGCGTTATCGCCTGGGCAGTTATGGGCACGTTTGAAATGCAAGACCAGATTACCAGCAACATGGGACGCGGTTAACCCGCACGGCGGCGTACGGCTGGTTGTCCGCTCACTGCTCCAGAGACCGCGATGCTCCGGCGGGGATATGATAGAGGATGTGCTTTGAAGAAGAAGCACTGTCATTCTGAGTGCAACGAAGAATCCAGTTGATTAATAAGGCTAATTTGTTTGACTGGATCCTTCGCTTCGCTCAGGATGACGGAGAAAAAGAAAAGAGGATAACAAAAAAGGAAGGAAAAATGGCAAGTTTATCAGAAAAAATCAAAAAAGTATCACCACAGCGGTGGGTTTTATCAATTCTGATTGTCACCGGTCTTATCGGGCTGATTATGATGACCTTTAAGACTAATTCAAAAATTGTTAAAGCTGCCCGACAAGTGCCGCAGCTGGCCGCTTCCATTCGTCAAAAATTTCAGATTCGGAGCGATTACCGCGGACTGAATACGACAGAAGTTCTTACGTTGAAAGCAGCGCCGACAGACATGATTGTCGGAAATGAGTTGATAAACGCTCTTAATTTGCCGGTTTTGGTCGGCAACGGCGCAGACGGCACACCGTTGATGCCGGGAGCAAGACGTTTTAATATTGTATATAAGGGACTGAACAAAAGCGAATGTATCGGTATTGCCACTTATAACAGCAATGAAAAAGACCAGCTCGGACTGAATAATATTGTTATTTTATCAGAAAAACATGAAAAAACTTTTGGCTGGGGCGGCACAAACCCGTTGCCGGTCAGTCCTTCCGAGGCAAAAGACAGCTGCGGAAAAGAGAATATTTTAATCTTCGGGTATGAATAAAGCCGGAATATTTAGGCTTTATTAACGAATAAGTTATATAACCATTATATGACGAAAGTAATAGCGCCTTGGTAAAGTTATATATTTTTTTATGACTAAAGTTAAAATTGAATAAAAATAATAATTTTGCTAAGATAAAATTATAAACAGAACGTATTTTGAGGAGATGTGTCATGAAAAAGTTTATGAATAGTGAGCAGAGCGGCCGTTCAATGGTCGAGATGCTCGGTGTGCTGGCGATTATCGGCGTGCTGTCTGTAGGCGGTATTTCGGGATATTCAAAAGCGATGGCAAAATTTAAATTGTCCAAGGCGATGGATCAGATGTCTATGATGGTGGCCAATATCCGTACGACCTATGCGTCTATGGCGACTTATGACGGATTGGGAACAGTTGTTGCACGTTCTTATGGTTTGGCCTCCCGTGATATGTTTGGCCCGGATTCAAAAACGGCAGCTAAGGCTCTTGTTAACGCTTTTGGCGGTAGCGTTTTGGTTGGTGCCGTTCAAAATAACAGCATTGACGGTACTGGATTTGCGGTTGTTTACAACGGACTTGACCGTGAAGCCTGCATGAGTTTGGCTACTGCTGACTGGGGTTCTGCGGGTTTGATAGGAATTACCGTATCAAATACAGCAAATAGTACCGAGCCTACTGCTTCGACTGCTGCCTCCCCTACTTATACTACAGATAAAATGCCGGTTTCTCTGGCAAATGCTTCAACCTCTTGTTCGGCAAAGACAGCCGTCAACTCAATTACCTGGTATTATTACTAAGGTATAATGGCACATCAAGCAAAGGCGCTTTGGCAGAAGACCAAAGCGCTTTTGTTGTTTTATGTTTCACTTATTATTCTTTGTTTTCTCTCTCTTTTTTTCCATAATTTTCAGGCGCCTTTTTAGCTTTTGTCATTCGTGGGCTTTCTTCTTTTGTCATCCCCTTGCTGTTTTTTACAGTCATCCCCGGGCCAAGCTCGGCAATGACATAAAAATAAAAGAGTCCGCAATGACAAAAAAGACAGCACGAGAATTACAAAGAGAAAAAAAGGAAAGCAGAAAATAAAGTTTTTTTAAACTGTTAAATATATTTTATACTTTAAGGGTATTAAAAGCTAAAAATATTCGTTTGTTCTTAACTTGAAAGTTACCTTTATATTATATAATTCAAGATAATAAACGACATTAGCAGCAAACAAAATGAGGAAGATTATGAGAAAGAAAGGTTATTTTGCTGACAAAAAGCACAGATTGATTGCCGAACTGGTCGGGCTTCCGGTTTTGGCGCTGGTAATTTATCTTATGGTTTCTTCTTCAATCAGCAGTTCTGCCGAAAAATTTAAGCTGTCAAAAGCCATTGAAAACCTGCAGACCTTAAACAACAATATTCACACGGCTTATGCCGCGACACCGGACTATTCCGGCATGGATATTGATTCTCTGCGCGAAACGGCATTGATTCCGGCAAATATGCTTGACAAAGACGGCAATGTGACAAATTCTTACGGCGGATTGGTTTTTATTGCGCCGACAAAGTACCTGAATGTGGACAACGGCGCTTTTGCAATTATTTATAACGGCCTGAGCAAAAAAGGCTGTGTTTCTTTGCTGTCTACACCGTTTCAGCTCTCCGGTATTGCCGGCGTGGACATTAAGCCGATTGAAACAGACATTCCGCAGACGGCAGAAACAAAATATGAGAAGTCTGCCCTGCCGATGTCAGAGGAGCTGGCAAGCACGCTCTGCGAGGCAGAAAACGACCCTACCAACGCCATCATCTGGATGTTTTATTAGTTTAATACTCCTGAAACAGGCTCATACCGCGGGCAAGGCGAGTCATTTGGGTTTCAATTGACGTACCGAGGTTTAATTTGCCGCTTTTGATAATACCGCGTACCTGATCACCGTGCGAAGAGTTCGGGTTGGCAAAGAGGTAGGTCGCCACCGGTTTTTTTACGCTCGTGCCCATTAATCCCTGATGCAATACGCCGATAATGCCACGGGAGAACAAGTCATAGGCCAGCTCTTCGCTCATTGACGTAGAGGCCGCGTATTTGACAACGGAATAAATCGCATCGGTAATGTTATTGGCGTGAATGGTCGAAAGCACCAAGTGGCCGGAAGTGGCGGCGCGCAAGACCTCGCTGGCGGTATCGGGCGTTCTGATCTCTCCTACCAGAATATAGTTTGGTTTTGAACGCAATGCCGATTTTAACGAAGCCCCCCAGTCATCATTCTGCGGCTGTGTCTGCTTGCACAAGCCCAAGCCGCCTTTGGTGGATTTGTAAATCCCGTCCAGAGGCATTTCGGTCGGGTCTTCAATGGTATAAGCAAAGCCGCCTTCAATTGCCAAAAACTCTTTCAACAGAGAAGAAATGGCCGTGGTTTTGCCGGCGCCGGTCGGACCTGACCACAGAATAAGACCGGAAGCGTTTGACAATGACAGCAGGAACTTGGTTAATTCGTGCGGAAAACCCAAGCTCCCAAAAGGAGGGATTTTCTTCGGCATTTTACGCGCGCAATATTGGGTGCCGTACAGGCTTTCCGTTCTTTCCACGCGATAAAAAATGTTTTCATAAAGCAGAGAATAAGACGGGTTATGGCCGTCCCATTTTTCTTCCAGCTGTTTGTAAAAAATATCAAAGTCTTCGGCATCCAAAATTGTCAGGCCATTTTTGGTCTGTCCGTCCGGAATAAACGCAATCCGATCCGGTGTGATGTAAATGTCAGAGAATTTGACATCATTGATTTTTACCATATTCTGTCTGCCTTTTGTATTTGTGTTTTTCCCTTTATTATACGCGGCGGAGCGTAAATTTATGGTTAACTGCGGCGCTCAAAATTAATGCGCGGATCAACCAAAGAATAGGTGATATCCGAAATCAACTTTAGCACCAGCCCCAACAAGGCAAAAATGTATAACGTGCCGAAGATAACCGGATAGTCGCGGCTCATAATCGCCTCATAGCCCAGAAGTCCAAGACCGTTGAGCGAGAAGACAACCTCAATCAGCAATGCACCGCTGAACAGCATTTTTATCAGCATGGCCGGAAATCCGGCAATCACAATCAGCATGGCGTTTCTGAACACATGGCGGTACAAGACTTGACTTTCGCTCAGGCCTTTGGCTCGCGCCGTCAGGACATAGGGTTTGTTAATCTCGTCAAGAAAAGAATTTTTGGTCAGCATGGTCAGACTGGCAAAGCCGCCAATCACCATGGCCAGCACCGGCAGCGTGATATGCCAGAAATAGTCTGCAATTTTTGCAAAAAATCCTAACTGCTCCCAGTTATCCGAAGTTATGCCCCTCAGCGGAAACCATTGAAAATACGTACCGCCGGCAAAAAAGACAATCAGAAAAACGGCAAACAAAAATACCGGAACCGCCGAACCGACGACAACAGCAAAAGATGTCCAAATGTCAAAAGGCGAGCCATCGCGGACTGCTTTTTTGACGCCCAGCGGAATAGCAATCAGATAAATAATCAATGTTGACCACAAGCCCAGAGAAACAGATACCGGCATTCGTTCGCCAATCAGTTTTATGACGCTCTTGTCCTGATAAAAGCTTTTGCCGAAGTCAAACAGCAGATAGTCTTTGACCATTTTCAAAAATCGGATATGCGCCGGCTTGTCAAAGCCAAATTGCTTTTCCAGCTCTTTGACCAGCTCTTCCGGCACGCCCTGCGCGCCCTGATACTGGCTTCCGGCATTGGACATGTTCATTTGTGCCGTCGATGAAAACTGCGATTTGCCGTCAACGTTAAATCCGCGGTATTTGGCCAGCGTATGTTCTACCGGCCCGCCGGGGGCGAATTGAACAATAATAAAATTGAGCGCCAGAATCCCCAGCAAAGTCAGCGGAATAAGCAGCAGGCGCTTGATGATATAGTTTTTCATTTTTTATCCTCTGTAGCTTTGTCCCACCAGGTCAGAAACTGCAGACCTATCGGCTCTTTGGCTGATTTGTGCGCAAACTTGTTCCAATAGGCAATGCGCTGATACGGCGAGTACCAATGCGGTATCAGATAATATTCGTGACGGAGCACCCGATCCAGCGCATTGACCGCCGCAATGTAGTCGCTTTTGTTCTGGGCTTTAACCACTTCTTCAATCAGAGCATCTACTGCAGGATTTTGTACGCCGATAATATTAAAACTGCCGTTTATGCCGGCCGAACCCGAACCCCAGATTTCTTTCAGCTCATTGCCGGGAGAAGAACTGCCGGGGTAAGAAATAATTGCTACGTCGTAGTCAAACTTATCCAGACGATTTTTGAAAATGTTGGTTTCTATATTACGAAAAACCGCTTTGATTCCGATTTTTTGCAGATTGTGCAGAAACGGCAGCATCACACGGGTAAAGGCCGAGCCGTTGGCCGTGTTGCTCAGGATTTCAAACTCCAGCGGGCGGCCGGTTTGAAGATTTGTCATTTTGCCGTCAACAAAGTCATAGCCGGCTTCTTTGAGCAAAGCAACAGCTTCTCGTAAGTTCTGTCGCACCTGCGTGTAGCTGCCATACGCCGGATTTTTGGGCAGAGCGCCAAATACCTCCGGCGGCAATAACTTTTTGTATTTTTGCAAGAGCCGAAGCTCCCTGCCCTGCGGCCTATCCGACGCTTCCAACCCGCTGTTGGGAAAAAAGCCTTCAATCCGGCGGTACTGGTTATAAAAAAGTTTTTCGTTAGCCCAATCAAAATCAAAAGCCAGCGCAACTGCCCGTCGGACTTTTTTGTCCTGAAAAAGCGGGCGACGGAGATTGAAGGCAAAGCTCTGAAGATTGGCCGCCTTATTATGCGCCATATCTTCTTTTATGATTTTTCCGGATTTTATCAGATCATTATCATAACCGGTTACCCAGATTTTGGCAATGTATTCTTCTCGCAGGTCAATATTGCCGGCAAACAAGGCCTGCAGCGTGACAGTGGTATCCTGATAATAGTCATAGCGGATTTCGTCAAAGTTAAAAAATCCGGAGCGACTTGGAATATTTTGCGCCCAATAGTCCTTATTTCTTTTCAAAACCGTATATTTACCGAAAGAAAAGCTGTCTACCCGATACGGACCGCTGCCGAGCGGCGGCGTAGTGACCGGCGCGGAAAAGTCTTTGCCCTGCCAGTCTTTTTGAGAAAAAACCGCAATCTGGGTCAAAATCAGCGGCAGTTCTTTGTTTTGCGATCCGGTGCGGAAATGAAAACGCACATGACGGTCACTGACTTTTTCCACGCGCGCAACATCTCCATAATAAACCTTATATATCGGCGAACCTTTTTCAATCAAAGCATTAAAACTGAAAATGACGTCATCGGCAAGAATCGGGCTACCGTCATGAAACTTTGCCCGCTTATCCAGAATAAAGCCGATAAAGCTGTTATCATCGGAGATCTCAAACTTTTCAGCTATCAAAGGATAGGCCGTAGAGATATCGTCTGCCGGCGAAAAGCCCAAGGTATCCAAAGTTAAAGCCGCCGTTTCAGGAGATGCTATGCCCTTAAAGATATAGGGATTGAAGTTGTCAAAGCTGCCATACGCCGGAAGCACAATCCGGCCGCCTTTCGGCGCCTTAGGATCAGCATAATCAAAACTTGCGAACCCCGATATGTATTTCGGCTCGTCATACAGTGAAAAATAAGGCAAAACTCTGGTTTTAGCTGCAGCGGACGGAGCAAAAGCAACTATACACAAGAGCAGAAAGAATTTATTTATAATTTTCTTCATCTACCCAGCCCCGGAAAGGTGAACTGAAAGTATCTTCTCCGGCGGCAGACGCTTTTAACGATGGTTCCGTCCGATGCGGCTCTTCTGTACGAACCGCGGAATAGCTCATTTGCTCCCACTCGCGGCGGAGGCTTTCCAGCGTGCGCTGCGTATTGCTCAGAATCGGGATAACATCGTCCTCCACCACAACTTTTTCCTCTGCATGTTCCTGAGCAAAAACAGCGGGCGTTTCCGGCTGCGGCGCCGAAATTTCAAAAGACGGTTCTGCTGGCGGAGTTTCCTGCGCATCATCGCCGAAGCTGCGTTCCAGAGCCATGGAGAACGGATCGCGACCGTTTTCTTCCGGACGGCGATAATCTATATATTCTTCATCCTCACGATTTTTCTTCTTGCCAAAAAGCGTAAGTTTTTTTCCAAGCGAGAATTTGCCGGACAAAATCGGACGGTGCGGTTCTTCTTTTTCTTCATCTTCCGGCGCGGCAGATTCTGTCATCACCTCCGGCACAGCCGGCGCGGCAAACACCTGACGTTCCGGCCTGATATTGTCTTTAGATACGGAAGCACGGAAAGTTTCCGCAACGGGGGCGGCTTGCTCTGGAGGCATTTGCTCAAAACGGTTTTCGCCCAGAGCGGCGTAAACCTGTGAAGCTTCTCGCTTGCGCTTGAGTTCATCGGAGACCGGCGCAAAAATTGAGAAGACTTTTCCTAAAACGCCGGTTTCGATAATATTCAAAAAAATCTTCTCGTTATCGTGTTTTTCAAACAATTCAACAATATTTTGGTAACGGGCACAGAATTCCATTATGGTTCCGGCAAGCACCATATCATGTCCTGCTTTTTCAAACATGCGCATCTGAAAAGTCGGCTGGCTTTGGTTGACTTCGATGATCACTTTGCCGAAAGACCACTTTCCGCCGTTTCTGACCTTGCTCCACAGGCGGTCGATTTGCTCCGGCGAAGCCAAGGAACTGCGTTGGATTATTTCAGAAATCAGTTCATTCATATCCGAAACAAACAAGTCAAACTGCTGGACGATAAAACCGTCGCGAATTTGCTGCTCGCTTTCCAGCATGATACGGGCGATCAAATCCGAGTAGTCCTGATTTTTTTTCATCTGTATAAAAAGCTTGTTCAGATTGCGGTTGAAGCGGTAGTCATGTAAAAACTGGTTGATGATTGCAAAGATAATCCATATGGCAAATACCGGAAGGAGGACATAAGCGGCATAAATCGAAACATCTGCTATTCCGGCGAATCGGAATCCGGCAGCGCCAACGGTTTCCATCACGTGCATGACGGCATAAATAATCCAGAGCAAAGAAGAAAATATTAAGATGAAAAATGACAATGCCAGCAAGTCTAATCCCCTTGTGTTGTAATAAACTGGTTTTATACTATTACAAATTGGCTAGATTTCAACGAAAAAGTATGCAATATTTACACAATAAAGCAAAATAAGAGTCGAAATATAAAAAAAATTGTGTTATCAAATCATCAGTTTGAAACAATCAAAGAGAATAGAATGAATACAGAAAATACTCTGGTTTTAGATTTTGAAAAAAACATTGTCGAGATTGAAGACAAAATGGAAGCACTCCGCCATCTGGCCGAAGGCGAAGACGTGGATATTGCTCCCGAAATTTCCCGATTGCAACAGAAATTGGAGAAACAGATGAAAGCTTCCTACGCTAACCTGACACCGTGGCAGAAACTTCAGGTTTCAAGACATCCGCAAAGACCGCATTGCCTTGATTATATTCATGCACTGATAGAAGATTTTACACCGCTCTGCGGCGACCGCGCGTTCGCCGATGACGAGGCAATGATCGGGGGAATCGGCCGTTTTAAAGGGATTTCCGTTGTTGTACTCGGTCAGGAAAAAGGGCATGATCTGGAAAGCCGCGTCAAATATAACTTCGGCATGGCCAAGCCGGAAGGATACCGCAAAGCGCAACGCTTGATGGATTTGGCAAACAAGTTTAATATGCCGGTTTTGACTTTTGTCGACACCGACGGCGCTTTTCCGGGCGTGGAAGCCGAAGCGCGCGGCCAAGCACAAGCTATTGCCGCTTCAATTGAAAAATGTTTGCAGATCAAAGTTCCGCTGGTTTCCATCGTTATCGGTATGGGCGGTTCCGGCGGCGCGATTGCGATTGCGGCGGCCAATCGCGTTTTAATGCTTGAACATTCCATTTATTCCGTTATTTCACCGGAAGGCTGCGCTTCTATTTTGTGGCGATCAGCAGATAAGGTTAAAGAAGCGACCGAAGCCCTCAAACTTACAGCACAGGATTTGAAAAAACTTGGCGTTATTGACGAGATTATTCCTGAACCGACCGGCGGCGCCCACCGTGACCCGCAGCTGACGATTGAGCGGGTCGGAGACGCTTTGCTGAAACATCTTAAGGAATTGATGCCACTCAGCGGAGAAGACCTTAAACGCTTGCGTACAGAAAAATTTTTGAAAATGGGTCGCAATACCGATTATAAAAAATAGGAAAGGGCAATATGGTTATAGATTTGCAACTTATTCTGGCTATTGCTGCCGGAATTTTGGTTATCATCAATCTTTTGGTATTATTTTTGCGTAAAGATGATAAAAAACTGCAATCCATGACCGATGCCTTTTATCGCGGACAGGCCGAATTGGCCGGAAGACTTTCCCAGATGGCCGAAACGAATCAGCAGCAACAGAACAAGATTTCGGAAGCGATTGCCGAGCAACGTTTGTCCGTTTTAAAGATGATGGACGAGAAGCTTTTGCAAGTGACCAAAAACGTTGGCGAAGGCTTGCAGAAAACAACCGTTCAGACCAACCAAACCCTTACGGATTTGCGGGAAAGGCTGACAAAGATTGACGTGGCGCAACAAAAAATTTCGGCACTTTCCGAACAGGTTGTTTCTTTACAGGAGGTCCTTTCAAACAAACAGGCACGCGGTGCCTTTGGCGAAATTCAGCTTAATGATCTGGTCACATCAATTTTGCCGCCGTCAGCTTATGCTTTTCAAGTTGTTCTGAGCAACCAGAAAAGAGCCGATTGTGTTTTAAATTTGCCGAATCCGCCGGGGACCATTGTGATAGATTCAAAATTTCCGCTGGAAAGTTATCACGCTTTGCGAACGGCTGCAAACGACAGAGAAAAACTGGAAGCTGAGCGTTTTTTTAAAGCCTCGGTCATGAAACATATTAAAGACATTTCTGAAAAATATATTCTTCCCGGAGAAACGGCGGAATCTGCATTGATGTTTTTGCCGAGCGAAGCGATTTATGCTGAACTGCACGCCAATTTTCCGGAGGTGGTCGAAACCTCTTATCGCGCCAAAGTATGGATTGTATCCCCCACGACCTTAATGGCGACTCTTAACACGGTTCGGGCAATTTTGAAAGATGCCAAAATGCGAGAGATGGCCGGCGTTATTCAAAAAGAAGTAGGAACACTGACTGAAGATATTGGTCGACTGGACGGGAGAATCGAGAGTTTGAGCCGGCATTTTAAACAGGCTAACGAAGATATTGACGGGATTAAAGTTTCATCCGGCAAGATTGCAAAAAGGATTCAGCGGATTGAGGACATTCAACTCGGCGAAGAGCGCAAAGAGCTTGCGGATAAAGACATGCCGGCGGCTATATCTCATATTGCCTGACCTGTGCGGGCGGCGCGTATTCAGCGGATTCCTTTTTCTCCCTTTTTCCTTTCACTTATCTCCTTAGCCGTGTCTTTTCACTCTCTTTCTTTCATTCCCTTTTGCCGTCATTTTTCTTTTTTTTATTTTCTGGTTTTGGTTTCTTCATAGAATTGTTTTTTCTTTCCGCTACTTTTGTCATGTTACAAAAGGCCGGAGGCTGGCAGCCGCAAAAGCAAAAAAGCCGTTATTTTTGAGGATTGCTCAGATATTGAATGTCAAAAGTGATTGTTTCCGGCTGTTTTTCTGTTGCGGAGCTACCGGAAATCTCTGAAATTCCGATATTACTATAGGCAACGACATTAATAACCGGCGCATTGAACAGTGTAAAAAATCCGTGCAGGTTGCTCAAAATAATCCGGTTTTTTATCTCCAACGAGGTTTTATGCAAAAACTCCTTAAAATACGGCGACCAAGCCGGCGTGCCAAAGTTGCCGTATATAACCAAAGGTTCGTCACGGAGCGACACAAACTCGGCCAGATTATCAAAAATGCCTTTTTGTTCGGAAATCTTCATTCCGGAAAAGTCAACCCGAACCAGAGTTAATTTGGAATTTTCCGAGCGGTATGCCATATAACTGGCTGAATAGCGCGGGCTGAGTTTGACCTTGCCATAGCTTTCTGCCTGCATATCAGGAATTTTCGTTAATATGTCGGCGGCAGTCTGCTTTTGCTGCTCAGAATAATTAAGAAGAAAAGTTTTATCCGCGGCATCAACTTTGGTATTAATGAAAATATTGGATGCGGAAGATATATAAGCATAACCAAACAGCAGCAAAACCAACGACAGAATCGCAAAAAGAACTTTGCGGCAATAAAGCGCAAAAAACAGGATAAAAATGTTAAATAGATAAAGCTGAAAGAAATAATTTTTGATAAAAAAAGATAAATTTCCGATACTGTCAAAAGAGTTTAATACTGCAATTATTCCCAAGATTATCAAGGAAACAGCAATAAACATATTTTCACGGCGGCGTTTTTTCTTTTGACTAAAATATCCCATTTTAACTTATTTTGTTGTTTTTTTGTCGTTATTAATATAAGGTGTTATGTGTCAGATAGTAATAGCTAAAATTTATTTTGTAAATGGTGTAAAATAAAAAATGCTAAAACAGATAATAAATACATTTTCTTTAGACAATGTAACCCATTTTATCTCTCTTAAATTAAACAGCTTTGAAGATTTGCTGAACCAGTATTTTTCCCACAGCGCAAACATAAAATTACTATCTGTCGTCATGATAGCCATCGGCGGAATTTTATTTTTATTCTGGTTGGCAATTGTTATCGCGAAGTATCTCGGACTAGCTGCTAATGAGGCT
>CAKQRB010000071.1 GCA_934271195.1 uncultured Alphaproteobacteria bacterium
CGGCGTACGGCGCCTGTACTCCGGTGTTGAAATGTGCCAGTCTGGGGTATAAATACAGCAGTTCGGAATGTTCGGGGAACGGGGTAGCCTGTCCGTTTGATACGAGCAAATATTTTTGCGCGGAACCGTGTACCTACACAGTCACGAAAGCAACCTGCGACTCGCAGTGTAAAAACGTGGGCGACAAGGCCTGTACGAAGAGCGGTACGGTCTATTACGAGGCCTGCGGCAGCAGTAAATGCGGCGCTGATGAGCAGTGTTCTTCCGGTTCTTGCGTATCGACCTGTAGCTACACGGTAACGGAGGCCAGCTGTACCTCTCAGTGTAAGAATACGAATGGAACGCCTTGTACGCGCGGCGGGGTCAAATATTATCCGTCCTGCGGTTCATCCAAGTGCTCGAGCGGACAGAAGTGTAACAAAGGGACGTGTTATAATCCTGTTGCCACGAGCGGATTATGCTGCGGTCATGTTTCTAAATGTAAAATGGATGGAACCTCAAGTGCTTATGATTCTCATTGTCAAAGTTATTATGGCAGACGTTGTTACCAATATTGCCGAGAATATTGGGGACTTCATGATTGTCAAGATATGTGGGCAAGTTGTCGAGCCTCAGGCGGTACCCCGGTCTTCCAGGATTGCAACGTCGTCGTCGACGGCTACTACGTCTACGGCGGCGGCTACGCCGCCTCCAAGTGGTCGTGCAAGTAGTTGTTCTTTCGACTTTTATTAGCAATTTATCAATTTAACAATTTAAAGGTTGTGTATGAGTGATAAAAAAAATGGGGGGATTGATGTCTTACATACTCCCCCATTTTTTTACTGTTCCCCAGAAAGCGGGGATGGTAAAACTTTTTTATTTAATAACCAATTAATCAACGCCTTTATGATTCAGACCTTTTGCCAGATTCATATTAATGTCAATCAGCACGCGCAGGCTTTCCGGTTTAGGGTCTGTCAAAATATCAATCGTACGCTTAAAAATAAAGACAGACAGATTCAAAATATTCTGGCGGACATCAGCCGGCTGCGGACAATCAGCCTCCTGCATGGCTGAAGCAATAATCGCCCATAATTTACGGTTTTTATCCAGAGCTTCATCCAACCCAACTTTTCCTTCTTCCCAATGTTCTCTGATATAATTAAGTTTGGACGCCGTATTAATGAGGGCTCTGCTTTCTAACTCCGATTGTGACAATGATTGCATTTCATTGCTGGAATATTGATCGGATTCATTCATTTTTCACCTGGCCTATAAAATATTTTTTAACTATAATTGTGTAACGTTTAAGATATGATATATACAATTTTCTTCATTTTTTAAAGGAATAAATATGAACAATCCCAAAAAAATCATTATAGCAGCGCTTCTGGTTTTGTTTTCAGCAGGGAATGCCGCTGCTTTGGTTGATTTCAGCGATACCAGAGCCGAACGCCAACTGACGGCTGCCGGTTTTTATGATTATCCGCCCTTTGGTTATGTTTCTACCGAATTTAATCAGGACAATGAAGAGAAGTTTATCCGCCGGCATTATCTCTTCAAGGAGCTGCTTGAAGAATTTGCCGAAGAAAACAACGCGGTTGTCACCTACATGGATTATCTGACTGATTATAACGGCATTATTCGTAACGTGCGCAGCGGAGACATTGACATTTTGCTCGGAATGTATCATGACACCAAACTTTTTGCCGGTCTTGATTATGTTTTGCCGGCGCCGATATCCAATCCGATTACACTGATGACCCTACCCTCCCGCCGCGGCGAAATTAAATCGTTGGAAGACGTGAAAAAGCTTAAAGGCGCAATTTTGGAAAAAGAAGTTCTGAGCGATTATGTCAACGAGCAGATGAAAGATTATGACGTTATTAAAATCCGTGATCCGAACGAGTTGTTCAAAAAGCTTTTTACCAAAGAAATCGACTATGTCTTTACCGGATACTACACCGGCCTGATTGAAGCCTCCAAGCTCGGACTGCGCAATTATGTGGCATTTTCCAAGCAGATCATCTGGGATATTCCGCTTTTTATCGGCGTTTCCAAGGTTTCTAAAAATCGTACTTTCTTAATCGGCCGGCTTGGAAAATATCTGGAGAAAAAAGAAGTTCAGGAAAAATTCAAAAAGCACCTGCTAAACGTGATTCACGAATTTGAAGTTCTGAACAACAGTGTAACGCCGCCGATGTACACAAAATAATTATAAATCACTTTCCGGACTTGACCTTTTTATTCTAATGATTAAAATTTATGTTCAGAATGAGTTGAGTTAATTTTCGGAGGAGCAATATGGTTCTTTTAATACATCATCCGTTTTCTGCGGCTTCGCGCAAAATCAGGATTGCCATGAGCGAAAAGAAAATGCTTTTTGTTTTAAAAGAAGAAGAACCGTGGAATATGTCTCCCGACGTTTTTAAGCTGAATCCGTCCGGCGAGCTGCCGATTTTTATCAATGACGGAAAAGTGATTGCAGGCAATTATGCTATTTCAGAGTTTTTGGAAGATGCGGACAAAGAAGTGCGCCTGTTGCCGGATACGGCAGAGCAGCGCGCTGAGGTTCGCCGCCTGTGCGAATGGTTTGACTGCAAGTTTTATAACGATGTTTATAAAAATGTGGTGATTGAAAAAGTCCACAAGCGTTTTAGCCAAGGGCTGGCGCCGGATTCCCGCCGTTTGAAAACCGGTATAAATAATCTTAATTTTCATATGGAATATCTGGACTGGCTTTGTGAAAGACGGAGTTACATCAGCGGAGAAATGTTTTCTTATGCCGATATCAGCGCCAGCGCCCAGCTTTCCATTTTGGATTATCTCGGCGATGTGCCGTGGGAAGGTTATCGCAATGCTAAACTATGGTATTCAAAAATCAAATCGCGTCCGGCGTTTAAAGATATTTTGAAAGACAGCATCAAGGGGATTTTGCCGGCAAAGCATTATGCGAATCTAGACTTTTAGGAAAAAGAAATGAACAAGAAAGCAACAGCTGTCCTGATGGCGGTAATTTTGGGATTAAGCGCTTGCGGGAATTTGTATGGTGATGATCCACAGGGGCAGGTGATTTATCACTGGCAACGGAAAAACACCGGCATTCAAAAGTTTTCAAGCGACCATTCGGAATGTTTGCGCGCGGCGGAAGACTGGGTTTTGATGCCGGACTTCAGCAATTATTTTTACTCGGAAGAAGCAAAGCTCAATATTCGGGCAGACTGGCACTCTGACCGCGGCATTTGGGCAACCTATGTGCCTTACTGGAATGCGCAGCCGCTGATTGTCAATTCCTTACGAAATGACGAAAATATCAGCCCGCGCAAATACCGCCGTTGTATGGAAAAACGCGGTTATGAACACAGGACAACCAATATTCCGGAAATCACCAACATCTATATTTACAAGCCTCAGAGAGCTTTGCAGGGCGTACCGTTTAACAACGATGACTTATAAAGCGCGCAAAATTCCGGCGCATTATGAGCATATCCTCCGCCAATGGCCTTATAATAAGCAATAATCGTCTGATAAATCTTGCCGTTGCTGGCTGCCAGATTGTTTTGCGCACTTAATAAATTTTGTTCGGCGCCCAGGACATCATTAAACTCAATCAGACCGTGCTTGTATTTTTTCAAAATCAGCATTGTGGCTTTTTTCTGAGATGAAGCGGCTTCATAGGCCGAAATGTTCTTTTGGTATTCATTGCCGATAGAAGTCATGGCATTTTTAACCTCTTCTGCAGCGCTCAAAATACTGTTCTGATAACGGTAAAAATATTCCAGCGTAACATTTTTTTGCAATTTCACCTGATTTTGCAGTTGTCCCCAGTGCAAAAGCGGCAAGGTTACAGCCGGCGAATAGGTGTACATGAAGGTTTTGTGACCGACTAAACCTGAAACTTCCAATGCCTGAAATCCCAGAAAACCGCTCAGACTGACATTTGGGAACAATTTTGAGATTTCATGCCCGACCAAAGCATTTTGAGCAATCAGCTGCTGCTCGGCAACCTGCACGTCCGGACGATTACGGATAACGGAAGCCGGCTGTTCATAAATTTTTTCCAATTCAAAATCAAACCGGCGGCGCACCAGATTTTTATTATGGTCAACCAGAAGCTCGTCCAGCTGTCCCGGCAGACGGCCGGTCAGAATCGCCAGCGCATTGCGAGCCTCGGAAATGTTCTGCTGCAAATCGGGAATCAGTGTTCTTGTGCTTTCAATGGCATATTTAGCCTGATTCAGCGCAACATTATCTTCCAGTCCGACTTCATTTTTGCGCTTGACAATATCATAAATTTTTTGCTGCAATTCCAGATTTTGTTCGGCGATTTTCAACTGAACCTGCAAGCTGCGTAAGGTAATATAATCCGCCGCGGTTTCTGCCGCCAAACTAACATAGACATTGTTCAAATCAGCTGCCGCGGCTTTCATTAAAGCCTGTTGGCTTTCATTCAGGCGGCGTCCTCCGCCCCAGATATCGAGTTCCCAGCCGGCATCTAGGCCGGTCTGGTAATAATCAGTGTCAATGGTATAGCCGATTTTTCGGCTCGGTTTGTTATAGTGATAACTGCCGTCAACGTCTATCATCGGAAAAAAGTTGAAAACATTGATATCAAATTCGTTTCTGGCCTGATGCAGCTTTTGAACGGCAACTTTGACATTGGGACTGTCTTTGAGGCTCAGGGCGACAAGCTCGTTTAAGACCGGATCATTAAACTGTTTGTACCAGTCTTTGGCAACAGCTGTTCTTTGCGTCGGATTCAAGCCGAGATTTTTGGAGATTTCTTCATCACGATAAATCTGCGGACGCTGATAGTTCGGTCCTACCGTACAAGAGGCCAGCAAAAAAGCCATTAATCCAAAACTTATTTCTTTTTTCATTTTGCGCCCTCCTGTTTCGGCGTATCATCAAGTTTGATGCCGAGTTTGTTGCCGCGCGCCTTGTTTTCCATAATCACTTCGGCTTTTTCCTGACCGCCGCCCGCCCATTCTTTAATACTTTCAAAAACGGCAAACAGCGCCGGAATAAAGATAATACCGACCAGTGTGGCCACAAGCATTCCGAAAAAAACCGAAGTTCCGATGGCAACCTGACTGGATGCGCCGGCACCGGTGGCCACAACCATCGGAAAAACGCCCAAAATAAACGTCAAGGCCGTCATCAACACGGCACGAAAGCGCTCTTCCGCTCCCTTTTGGGCAGCCTCAAGAATAGATGCACCGTCATCACGACGGGCTTTGGTAAATTCCACAATCAAAATGGCATTTTTGGCGGACAAACCAATCAGCATAATCAATCCGAGTTGAGCATAAATACTTAGAGAAAGCCCCATCAGATGCAATCCGGCCAGAGCGCCAAGAATGCCGAACACAGTTGAGAACATTACTGAAAAAGCCAGCATCCAGCTTTCATACAAAGCTACCAAAAACAGATAACAAAATACCAGCGCCAGAGCAATCAGCACCTGAGCCAGCCCCGCGGCCTCGACTTCCTGCAGGCTCAGCCCCGTCCAGGCAATGCCATAATCCTGCCCCAGTGTCTGAGAGGCAAGACTACGAATGGTATCAATGGCTGTACCGGTACTGACACCAGGGGCAGACTGTGCGGTGATCGAAGCGGAAGTATACTGATTATAGCGATAAACTATATTTGGCGAGATTTCGGTACTTACCGTCGCAAAGCTCTTAATTCGAACAAGGTCTCCGGTTTTGGAACGAACATACATGTTTTCTACATTATAAAGGTTCTGACGATATTGGAAATCAGCCTGAACAATGACCTTGTTAACCTGTCCGTTCAGCGTAATATTATTAATATAACGGGAGCCCAGATTATTTTGCAGAGCCATAAACAGGTTGGACACGGGAACATTGCAGGCTTCAAGTTTGGTGCGGTCAATATCCAAAAAGACGTGCGGCGTATCTGCAGTAAAGGTTGAAAAAGCATAAGACATTTCCGGTTTTTGATTTAACTGTTCAAGAAAGGCTTCCATTTTATCAAACAGTTCTGCCGGCGTCAGGCTGTTGCGAATGGCCAGCATTTCAAAGCTAAGACCGTTAGCATTGCCAATCCCCGGAATAGACGGCGGGGCAAAGAAGTTGATTTCGGCATCGGCATTTTGTCCGTATTTGGCGGTCAGGCGGTTGGTTATGTTTTCCATTGACAGATTTTTGACAGCGCGCCCTTTCCACGGCTTCAGGCCGATAACGCCCAGCGCGACGTTTTCTCCTCCGCCGCCAAGCATTGAATAGCCGGCAACCGAAATAAAATATTCAACCCCCTCCTCTTGCAAAACCTCTTGTCCGAGTTTGTCCAGAAGTTCATTAGTCTGATTGATGGTGGCTGTATTGCGGAGCTGGACATTGGTAAAGATAATGCCCTGATCTTCTTCCGGAATAAAAGACGTGGCCGTGCCGGCAAAAGTCAGCATCACGACAGCAATTGTTGCCAGCACGACAAAGGCCGTCAATTTCAAATAAGTTGAGAAATAACCAACAACGGCAACATATTTGTCACGGAAAAAAGTTATCAGCTCATTAAACCAGACAAAGAACGGATTGTTCGTCGTACCGTCATCGCCTTTGAGAAAAATCGAGCACAGTGCCGGACTCAGCGTTAAGGCATTAAAGGCCGAAAAAGCGACAGATGTGGCAATTGTAACAGCAAACTGCTGATAAATCTTGCCGGTAATACCCGCCATCAATCCGACGGGAATAAAGATGGACAACAGTACAAAGGTTGTGGCGACAATCGCACTTGAAATCTGTTGCATGGCTTTGACGGAAGCGCTTTTGGCATCCATTTTTTCATTAAGAATCAGGTATTGGACACGTTCGACCACAATAATCGCATCGTCCACGACCAGTCCGATGGCCAGAATCATGGCGAACAGCGTTAAAATATTAATATCAAAACCAAGCGCAAAGATGACAGCGAAGGTTGCAACCAATGATACAGGAATGGTAATAAGCGGAATCAGCGTGGTTTTGGCGCGTTGCAGAAAAATATAAGTAACCAGCACAACCAGCGAGAAGGTTATGAGCAGCGTTTCAAGGATACTTTCAATTGAGGCACGGACAAAGTCGGTTGAATCGTAAGCTACAGCAAATTCCATATCGACCGGAAAAGTTTTTTGGAGACCGGCGATTTCTTTTTGGATATCTTTCATAATATTCAGAGAATTAGAATTCGGCGTTTGGCTCAGACCGATAACCACCGCCGGAGCATTGTCAAAATGGGCATTCATGCTGTAAGTGTCTGCGCCCAACTCAATGCGGGAAATGTCTTTTAATCTGATAATTCCGCCGTCAGCCGAAGTAGTGATGACGATATTCTCAAAATCTTCCACGCTGTTCAACAGGCCTTTGGCGGTGAGCGACATTACGACCGCCGTATCATGGCGACTCGGAGCGGCACCAATTTCTCCGATTGAGGCCTGAACGTTCTGGCTTTCAATGGCTTTAACGACATCGGTGCTGTCCAGTCCGAGAGAAGAAATTTTTTCCGTATTCAGCCAAATGCGCATACTGTATTGCGGACCGTAAATCTGAACATCGCCGATACCTTTGACTCGGCTCAGCGGGTTTTGAATATTCTCATAGGCAAAGTTGCTCAGAAACAAGTCATTATACGTGCGATTAGGCGAGCGCAGAATCAGCATGGCCAGCAGGTTGGTCGAACGGGTTTTAACGCTGATACCTTCTTGAACTACCAAGGCAGGAAGCTGAGAATTGACCTGTTGCAGGCGGTTTTCAACCTGCACCTGCGCGATATCCGGATCAGTGCCGATGTCAAAAGTAATTGTCAACTGATAAGAACCGTTGTCATCAGAGGTGGAAGACATATAAAGCATATTTTCAACGCCGTTCAGCTCATTTTCTATCGGGATTGCGACGGTATCAACCAGAACTTTGGCATTGGCGCCCGGATAAGTCGTGCTGACGACAATCTGCGGCGGCGTAATCTGCGGATACTGAGAAACCGGCAAAACCAAAATTGCCAGCACGCCGACCAGCACCATAATAATGGAGATGACGGCGGCAAAGCGGGGACGGTCAATAAAATATTCGGAAAACATTATTTTTTCTCCCCATCTTCTGCTCCCATCAAACGGGTTTTTATCTTTTGACCTTTGGCAATGTGTCCGACTTTATCAACCACAATATATTCTCCGGCGGCAAAGGTATTTTTAAGCAGGTAGTCATTGCCAGAAACGGTTACAATCTCTACCGGCTTTCTGTTCAACCTGCCGTTTTGTATTGTATAGACATAGGCGCCTTTGTTCTCGAGCGTGACGTAACTTTGGCGGACGCGCACGACGTCGCCGTAAGTTTTTTCAACCAAAACATCAACATAAGCATTGGCTACAAGTTCGCGGCCGGGGTTTGGAAAATCGGCGTAAACCGAAATTGAGCTTGTCGACTTGTCCAATTCATTACCCATATATTTGTATTGTCCGGCGGCTTCATAAATTTTGCCGTTAGCCAACCGGAGCGAGATTTTCTCATTGGTAAAGGGCTGCTGCGGATTGCGAGTGATTTCATTCAGATATTCTTTATCCGTCAAAGAAAATACAACGCGAATCGGATCATACTGGATAATCGTAAACAAAGGCGGCGAAGACGGTGAAACATAATCGCCGCGACTCAGGCTGACATCGCCGACAATGCCGGAAATTGGAGCCTGAATCACTGTATAGTCATAATTAACTTTGGTCAGAGCCACGCTGGCTTTGGCTTCGGCAACGGCGGCCTGCGCAGACAAATATTGGGCTTTGGCATTATCAAGCTCGGTTTTTGAGATGATTTTAACACCGGCATCGCGCATTCTTTTATAATAAACAGCGGCATTGGCGTAATCAGCCTGAGCCTGCAGGAGTTTAGCCTCGGCCATCTTGAGATTGGCCTTATACTCGTCTTGCCGGATAACAACCAGCGTATCGCCCTGCTCAGCAAGTTGTCCGCCTGTAACCATAATGTCTTCAAGAAAACCATTAATATAAGGTGTGACCGCCACGGAGTTTATGGGAGTGACGTAGCCGATATACGAATTGTCAACCGTAACTTTTTCTGCCTGCGCTGGCATTACGTTTAAGGTGATCTCCGACAGTTTGCCGCTTTTGACTGCCATTTGCCGCGGCGTTCTCTTATGATAATAAAAATATATTACAACGGCAATAATGGCAAAAATCAGCAAAATTTCCGCATATATCTTTTTTTCTTGTTTGTTCATGGTTTTAAGCCCTTATGAAATTTGTCTGCGTTATAGATAATAAGGCTTAGAATGAATTCAAGAGAAAGAAGAACTTGATTTGCAATAAATCGGAGCAAGACATGCTTGCGCTATAAAAAACAGACTCTGTTTGTGCTTTTCTTAAGTATCACATTGTCACAAAAAAAGCGGAGGATCACCTCCGCTTTTTCTTAAAGTCACTTTTTAATTAAGCGCTTTTTTTGTTCATCAGACCTTCGGAAATTTGCAGATTGGTCATAATCATGCTGTCGATGGCCTTTTGGTTCAAGTTATCAATATCCTGTCCGACTTCCAAAGTTTTGGCCGAAACGTAATCTGCCAGTTTAATCAGATTGTTTTTGGTTTCTTTCGGCATTTTATTTTCTTCGGAATTGGCCAGCGTTTTAATATAGACCCAAAGCTTCATATTATTGTCAAGCGCTGCTACCAGACTGTTTTTGTCTTCATTATCGCGGGCTGTAGAAATGTCCAGCGCGCATTTTAACAAAGAGAAAGCCTCTTCCTTGGCCAGATGGTTTCTGACAGCCTCAAGCAAGCCCTCAGAAATCTGCATATTGATGTTAATCAGGCAGTTATAATCCGGCGCGGCCATGTGAAGACCTTTTGACAAGGTCAGCCGCTCAACAAATTTTGACAATTTGAGCAGGTTTTCTTTGATGTCTTCAGGAAGCAAATTCTTTACGTCTTTGAGAGAAGTTTCTATCTCTACCCATAATTTTAAGTTATTATCCAATGCGGTCAGAATTGCAACTTCGTCATTGCTGCCGAATGCGTTTGAAATTGCCAGAGCATGTCTCAAAAAAATCTCGGCTTCATTTTCCACATGTTTCACTTCATTTATATTTTTTTTCATTTTGCATCCTTTAAAAAAAATTCTTCTCTTCTGATATAATCTAGCCTGTTTTACTTTTAAACCATAAATTTAAAGCTATTCACCTCTTATTTAAGAACAAGCGGGTTCGCTCAAATTGGGGAAGTCAAACGAACCCGTTTGGAGATGGGGCTGCGCGGTTCCGACAAAGTTGGGGATCTATTCCGGACCGACAGCCCCTGTGCGGGTAAAAAATGGGGAGATTTTTTAGCACCACAAAACATAATAATAAGGGAAACTGTGATTAAAATGGTGACAAGATATCTATCAACTGGCGGCCGTAACGCGGCTGCTGAACGTCAGAGATAACCCCTTTGCCGCCGTAAGAAACGCGCATTTCGGCAATTTTGCTCGACTCGATAGTGTTGTCAGACTGAATATCGGCCCGGCGGATAATGCCGCGGACGGTCATCTGGCGAAGCTCGTAATTGACCCGAATCTCCTGACTGCCTTCAATCACCAGATTGCCGTTCGGCAAAACCTGCGTGACAATGGCGGCCAGAGTCATATTGATTTTTTCCTGACGGTCAATTTTACCATCGCCGGAAATTTCTCGATTGGACGTAATGTCAATCAGATTGGTCGGATCAACGGCATCGGGCAGATAATCTTTGGCATAAGATTCATATCCGGCAAAGGCCTTTATGCCGACAGAATCTTTATTGCCATCACGATTTTGTTCGGTTTCATTTTCCATTAAGGCATTGTCCTTGGCCGAAATTTTGACTGTAATGATATCTCCGACCTTAGAAGCGCGCTGGTCTTTGAAAAAGCCTGACGACCCTGGTTTCCACAAAGAATTAGCCATCGGCTGCGTCTGAACCTGCTGAGGCATCGGCATACTGACCGGTTCATAACCTTTGGCTTCGGTCGGGTTTTCAATCGGACTAATCGGGGGAAGTTCGCCGATTGAGGTCAGGCGGTTCCAGATTCCGCAGCCGGAAAGCGATGTTGCCATCAGCAACATACCTGCACAAAGTTTGATTCCGTTAAATTTATTCATTTTCTGTCCCTCTTCTTACTGCTGCTCAATCCGAACCGTTTCGGCGTCAACAACCTCGCCGTATAAGTCTTTTTTGCTTTTGATATTGCGGATTTCAATCCGGTCGCCGCGGCAGCCGTCTTCCAAAGCCTCAGCCTTGGCGGTTATCTGCATATACGGGGTCTGATAAATCAAATTTACAATACTGCCTTTTTTTATCAGGACAATTTTGCCCACGTCCTTGTCGCTTATCATTTTGCCTTCGCGCAGGTTTCTTTTGGCTTCCATATTTATCAGTTTGTCCTTGTCGACCAGATGTTGCGGTTTGACGCGGTTGGAGCGGGCTTTAACGCTTTTCAGCTTATCGGCCGTAATAACTTCGCCCTTATTGATGTTTTGCGCCGGCACAAATACTTCGGTCAAAATATAATATTTTCCCTGATAAGTTCCTTTTGCCATCGGTTTGCCGCCGGCAAAAACTTCCACGTCGGCGGAAAACTTGTTTTGCAGCTCGTCAAAACGGGCATTTGCCACCATGATTTTAACTTCTCCGGCTTCTTCCAGACTAAAATTTGTCTGACCGCCGTAAAATTCCAGCTCGATTTCATCGCCCTCTCCAAAACGCTCGACATATTCCTTTTTAAGCGCGGCAGCAATGTCTTCTTCCGAGATATAAGTCTGTCCGAAAGCAGAAAACGGATTAACGACCGTCAGAATAAACGTTAAAACCAGCAGCAATTTTTTCATTTTGCCTACCCCTTATTTCAGCTGATTGATTGTGCTTAACATCTGATCAGCCGTCGAAATAACTTTTGAGTTCATCTCATAAGCACGCTGGGCAGAAATCAGCTCGGTAATTTCGGCCACAGGATTGACATTGGACGTTGATAAATACCCTTGCAGGATAGAGCCAAAGCCTTCGGTATCGGGATTGTCAATAATCGGCGCGCCGGAGGCTTCGGTTTCGGTAAACAGGTTGTTACCCATGGCTTCCAGACCGGCCTCGTTCGGAAAAGTTGCCAGTTCCAGCTGTCCGACGTTGACCTCGTCGGTTTCACCGTCTTGTTTGACCCAGACTTCGCCGGAGTTATTAACATAGACTTCAACGGCATCTTCCGGAATGGTGATTTCCGGCTGGACGGTATAACCGTCATGTGTTACGATAACACCATCGCCATTGCGCTGAAAAGCACCGTCACGGGTATAAGCCGTGCCTTGACCGTTTGGAAGTTCAATCTGAAAATAGCCGCGGCCGCGAATGGCCAAATCAAGCTCATTACCGGTATTGGTCAGGCCGTCGCCGTCGGTAATGCGGTAGACCGCAGCAGTTCTGACGCCCAGACCGAGCTGGATACCGGACGGAACGATCGTCTGCGAGGCCGTGGAGGCTGACCCCGGGCGAATCACGTTTTGATACAAAAGGTCGGTAAATTCTGCCCGCCGTTTGGTATAGGCGGTGGTGTTCATATTGGCGAGGTTGTTGGCAATGACATCAACATTTGTTTGTTGTGCCAACATTCCGGTTGCGCCGATATTTAATGTTCTCATAATTTTATTCCCCCGTAAAATTGTTTATGCAAGCTGCGAATAGGTGCTGATGGTATTGGAAAGGCGCTCGTGCTCTTCATCAATCATCTGCTGGACATATTCGTAAGAACGCTGCAGTTTTATCATTTTGCTCATTTCAACAATCGGCTGAACATTGGACTGCTCGATTTTCCCCTGCATGACCCGCGTGTTGCCGCCGCCGATTGTCATCATGTTGCCTTCGGTATTTGCAAATTTTGTGCCGCCCATTTTCAAAAGCTTCTGCTCATTGCCGAAAGTTACCAGTTTTAAGCGGCCGATAACGCCGGTTTCGGTTGAAACTTCGCCGGTTTCGCTGATGACAATTTCTTTTTCGCCCGGCGCGATAAAAAACGGCTCGTTATTTTCTGACAACAAGGCATCGCCGTCTTTGGTGACAATCATGCCGTTGGCATCAAGAGCGAACTGGCCTTTTTTGGTATACATTTCGCCATTCGGCGTTTCTATGGCAAAAAAAGCATTACCCTGCAACGCCACGTCCAGAGCATTGCCGGTTTCCTGAAAAGCGCCTTCCTGAAAGTCCTTAAATGTTCCGAAATCCTGCGTAAAGTACAAAGGAACCTGTCCAAAGCCCTTGGCTCCTTCGGTTTTTACGATATATGAGCTGAATACGGCGTCGTCTTGTTTATAACCGGCGGTGTTCATGTTTGCCATGTTATTGGAAACAATATCCATTTGCTTCCACAACCCCATTTGGCGCGACAACGCAATGTATTTTGTATTATCCATATTATTCTCCCCAATCGCGGATAATTTTTTTTACTTTGCTTTCTCTAATGCAAATACCGTGCCACAGGCGGCGGCCTGAGCGATCAGCTGCCGACGCCGTGCCCAGAGGACCGCGTTGCTACGGTGGGGATGTGATTGAGAGAGTGCTTTGAAGAAGACGTACTGTCATTCTGAACGGAGTGAAGAATCCAGTTGATTAATAAAGCTAATTTGTTTGACTGGATCCTTCGCTTCGCTCAGGATGACAATAAAAATGGGCTCAGGATGACCCGCACGGCGGGTGGCGCACGTTTTATACGGTGTCATGAGACCCGCGGCCGAACGTCGGCTGCGGTCGATTTGTCAGCACAGTGCTCCAGAGACCGCGTTGCTATGGCGGGAAGTAGGACAAAGTTTGTGCTTTTTTCTTACTGCCAAGGAGAATTTTGGGCATCGATAAGTTTTATTTCAAAAACCTTGTCGAAGAACGAGAACAAATGGACGTATTCATCCATTCGCAAGCTGCCCGTATTTCTTCTTAAACGTTCCAGACGGCCTTCCAGAAAATCTATATGATCGGCGAGTTCGGCGCTAGTCAGGCCCTGTTCCGTCATTATCCGGTTTAATTCTTTATTACAATAACTCCGGAAGGTTTTATACCATTCTTTTCTATATTTTCTTGATAACATTTTTTAGCTCCTTAGTTTTGTTAAAACAAAACCACCTTAAAAACTAAGGTGGCGGAGCTAGAAAACTGTACAAACACAGTCGTCCGTATTCGTCACACAAATGCGCTTATATCGGGACACTCCGCCAGAGCGGAATATTTTGTTTGTAAGATGTTTTCTAGACACCACAGCCAGTCTCCGGACTGCAAGGCTTATCATAAACGAATCTTTCTTTTTTGCAAGTTGAATTTCTATTCTTCACGCATAATATAAGGGTAAGCAAATATTAATCTTTTGGATTTATTTTCGTGTTGAATATAACGTTTTTTGGGGAGAAGAAGAATATGAATAAAATTAAATATACCCTGCTCTGCGGTTTGGCAATGGTTCCGGCTTTGGCTCATGCCGACGTTTCAACCAAAGTGACGTCGCAACAGCTTGACTTTGCGCAGTTGCAGGCCAAACTTCAGGAGATCAGCGACGAAGAGTTCAACAAGCTGGACAAGAACAAAGACGGCAACATTTCACAAGAAGAATATATTGATTATATGATTGAAGAAACTCGAAAGAAGTCTGCCGAATCTTTTTCTCAGCTTGACACCGACAAAGACGGTAAAATATCTAAGGAAGAATATAACGAGTTTGTCAACAAGGCTACCGGACAAATGGGCAAATTTTTAAAGATGATGCAGGAACAACAGCAAAAATAACCTCTTTCTTTTATCGGATTTATCATGACTATTTTAATTCAAAACGTTCTGCATGAAAACAAAAACGTTGATATTTTGATTAACAAAGGCCGTTTTGCCAAAATTGCGCCGGCGCTTTCGCTATCTGCCGAATCTGCCGATACGGTCATTGACGGCTCGGACAAAGCCATTCTGCCGGCATTTTATAATTTGCACACGCATGCGGCGATGAGCCTTTTGCGCGGTTTGGGCGATGACAAGGAGCTTTTTCACTGGCTGTCGGAAGATATCTGGCCGCGTGAAGCCAAGTTTGACGACGAGATTATTTATTGGGGCACAAAACTTGCCATGCTGGAGATGATCCGATCCGGCACGGTTGCTTTTTCCGATATGTATTTTGAGCAAAAGGCCATTATGCAGGCGGTTTGCGATATGGGACTGAGAGCAGCCGTTTCTTTTGTGCAAATGGACTTTTTCGAGCAAGAAAAAACCGAAGCCAAAAAAGCCGATACCGCCAAATTTCTGGCGCTTGAGAATCCCTGTCCCGAGCGTATCAGCAAAGTGATGGCCGTGCATGCCGTTTATACGGTTTCGGAAGAGCTTATCCGTTTTGCCGTTCAGACGGCCGAAGAAAACAATATGTTTTTGCATATTCACGCTTGCGAAACGCGAAAAGAAGTCGAAGACTGCATTGCCGCGCACGGCTGTTCACCAATTGAGTATCTGGAAAAGCTCGGCGCCCTTTCTCCGCGCACAATTTTGGCACATGCCGTTCATCTCAGCGATATTGATATTGACATTATCCTGAAGCACGGCGTTAAGCTCTGCACCAATCCGGCTTCCAACCTCAAACTTTGTTCCGGTGCCTTCATGTTCAAAAAATTATGGGACAAAGGCGCCTTTATTACGCTCGGCACGGACGGCAGCGCCTCAAACAACAATGTCAGCATGCTTGACGAGATGAAACTGGCAGCCTTGTCGGCAAAGCTGCAATCGGGAGATCCGACCGCAGCTGCGGCAGAACAAGTCTTTCAGGCGGCAACGCGCAACGGTGCCGAAGCATTGGGGATTGATGCCGGCGTTATTGCCGAAGGAAAGCTTGCCGACTGTATTTTGGTTGACCTGAACAATACGCTGTTGATTCCGAATTACAATCTGATTTCAAACATGGTTTATTCTGCCGACAGCTCAGTCATTGACACTGTTTTATGCAACGGACGGATTTTGATGCTCAACAAAAAAATTGACGGCGAGACCGAAATTATCAGCCAAGCCCGAAAAATTGCCGCCCAATTGTCTTAGCTCTTTAATTCCGGAATTAACCGCTTATATCTTCTGCAAAAAAAACAGGAGAATAAGATGATTAATTCCGGATATTTTTATGCGCTTACCGCAACCTTTTTTTGGAGCTTTAACATTATCATTGCCAGCTACTTTGCCGAAACCCTTAAACCGTGGGAAATTGCGTTCGGGCGATGGGTAGTGGCAGCCGTTATTCTGGGAATTGCCGCACGGAAAGGCCTGAGAGAAAGCTTCAGCCTGCTGCTAAAAAACTGGCCGCTGGTTCTTTGGCTGGCTCTGACAGGGATTGTTTTGGACAATACGTTGATTTATTACGCCGGACAGACGGCCTCGGCCGTTGATATGGGGCTGCTGGACGTGACGGGGCCGATTTTTTTGGTTATTCTCTCCCGCATTTTTTTTAAGACCCCGATTTCAGGCAAGCAAATTGCCGGACTGGCTATTGCCGTTTTTGGCGTGATTGTCATTATTCTCAACGGCGACCTCACGCAGATAGCGCAGTTTAATTTTGTCAGCGGCGATTTTTGGATGTTAGTCAACACTTTTTGCTTCGCGGTCTATTCGCTTTTGCAAAGCAAGCGTCCGGCACAAATATCGCAGACGGTCATGCTGGCGGCAACAGCCATTGTCGGCGTGGCGATTATTGCGCCGGTTCTGGCGGTTACGGTTTCAGAAACACAGTTGTTAAGTTTGAATATGGAAGAAATTGAGGTTATGATTTATCTCGGACTGTTTAACTCAATACTTTCTTATCTGGCATGGAACACTGCTCTGAACAAAATCGGCAATGTCAAAACCGGCATTATCTATTATCTGCTGCCGATTTTCAGCGGCATAGAGGCTTATTACATGCTGGGCGAGCAGATTAATACTGCCGAGGTTTACGGCGGCATTCTTGTTATCGGCGGCATTGCTCTGGTCAGCATGCAAAAGCACCAGAAGAAAACTTTTGCGAAAGAGCAGCCCCACATCGAATAGACTGCGGAACTGTCTGTCACACACGGGTTTAAGCATAAATTTCTTGATGTTGGCGATATTGTTCCATTGTCATTTCCGGAGCAAACGTTTTTTTGATGTCTTTCTTAAAGTCATCTGCCGTACCAAAACCTTTTTCAAGATAGGCATCCATGCCGATTATGACATAATCCTGCGCTTTGGAAAACATTTTTTCGCTTTGCAGATATTTATGAAGGAGTTTTTTGACCTGTTCCGGCTTTTGGGCAGCGGCCAAAGTTTTTTGAAATTTTGCTTCAACGTTGTTAATGCGAACCCGCGCCATTGTCGCTTTGAGTTTTGCCACTTCTTTTCCGCTTGGGAAATCCATTCTTCCGAGTTCTTTTTCAACTTTTTCCGACGTGGCCGTTTTGCAGCAGGCATCTTTTAATGCCAATAATAATTCTTTTTTATCTTTGGCTTTGGAAACATTTTCCACTAATCTATGGCCAATGGTCTTAAAATGCATCTCCTTCATGACTGAGCCTCCTCTTAATAATATCTGTTCTTATATTCTTATTGTAACATAACCGTAACATTATTTAAATAGTCAGGAAGCCCGAAAATGTACTTTTTTCTGCAATTTATGCAGATTTTTTGCTTGACATTTCAGTTTTTTAAAGGCGGCGCAGACTGCGGCCAAGTTGTCGAAACCAAACAACGTAAAACGGCGTAAAATAGCTGCGCGGAAGCCCTCTTTCATGAAAGCGGTAAGAAAGGTGTCCGCCTACAAGTTCAATTCGCAGCGGGTTCCTTTCTGCCGTGACATCGCCTTTTTTATTGAGCGGCAGTTCCAACAATGTCAGACGCGGGCAATTGAGCACGACTATTCTGCCGCGGCAGCCGTTGCCGGCTCTGACATATTCGACGTCAGACTTGCTTAAATCCGCCACACCGCTGAACGAGTCTTCAAATTTTATGAACTTCAGGCCGCGGCAGTTTAACAAGTTAAAAGTTCCGGAAGCAAAGCTGCCGACCTCTATTTTCTCGGTCTGCCCGTCATTGCTCAAATCCAGCGTTCCGGCAAAATCGTCTTTGATTTGCAGATATTTTGTATGTTCTTTCTCATTCTGGCTTTGCTGAATAATACTGCCGCGGCAGTCATGGCCGATATTCAGCCGAGGAACAGACAGTCCGCTCATTTTCAGCATTCCGCGAAAAGAATCTCCGATATTTATTTTTTTACGGCCGCGGATTTTGGTCAGCCAGATGTCGGCATAGCAATAATAGCCGACGCTTAATTTATGAAAGCAGGAATCTTTGATGCGGATATGGCCGCTAAAAACATCTCCGGCACTGAACTCAACGCAGTTCAGGCTGTTTTTCAAGGTCAGGTTACAGCGGCAGTTGGTGCCGACCGATATTTTCCTGATACTGCTGCGTGACAAATTGACGCTGCCGGAAAAGCCGTCTTTTATCACAACTTCCTTAATATACGGATTGTCACGCAAATCAACAGTCAGGCTGCAGTTTTCACATATCGTCAGCTTTTTGATTTCGGAAAAATGCAGTTCCAGCCGGCTGCCATAAGAATCCGGATATATCCGGAGATGGCGTTTTTTCAGGTGATTGGCGATAATCATCGTATTGACCAGAGGATATGTCATATGCTGCAGGACATCTTCTCCGTTTTGATATCTGATAATATGATTTTCCATGGTTTTCATATCCTGTTCATCTCTCCAAAATTTCTGCGGCTGCGGGCGCTTATATAATTATTAATTTTTGATTATCTACCCTGAAGAGGCAAAAATCGTCTCTTTTATCCTGCTGCGGCTATAGATAAAAAATTTTATTGTCTTGGCAGAATTTGCCCTTATATCCGTTCTATAACAACAACGGAGAAGAAATATGGAAAAAAACGAACACAAATCCAAAGAAATCCGCACCCATTATCATCCGCCGGTCGGAACCTTTGCCCAGCCGGCCGGAGTGATTGTCAAAACTCTGATGAGAAGCGCCAACAACAATCCAAGTCTGGCGCTGCATCGTCTGTTATTTTATATGAACCGTACCGGCAAAAAGGTCAGTAATCTTGAGCAGCTGGAGCTGGCTAAGAAAAAGCTGGAAGAGATTATTTCTTCAAAATGGCACTAGCCTTTTTCTATAACTTGAAAAAGTTTGTTTTGACGTTAGATAGATTATTGCTAAACCACTAATACATTTTTTAATCATTTTAAACGGAGGAAAAATGAAAAGTTCACTGACAACCAACAATAAAACACCTGATTATGATGTGCCGATTCATTCCGCGTCGGGCGGCAGCGACTTGCGTCATTTGATGTCGCACTTGTGGCATATGGTCGATTTTCCGAGATTTAACGACAGCGTTAGTCCGGAACCCAAAATCGAAGTTGCCGAAAACAAGTCTAACGTCACCGTAACGGCCGAAATCCCCGGCGTGGCCGAAAAAGACATTGACCTGCAGATTTCTTCTGACGGATATCTGACAATCAGCGCCGAAAAGAAAGACGAAAATTCTTCTCAGGACAAAGACCACTATTTTTCCGAGATTTCATACGGTATGGTCAAACGAACGATCCCTCTGCCCTGGGATTTGGATTATAACAAGGCAGACGCTGAGTATAATGACGGACTGCTTCGGATTGTCCTTCCGAAATCAAACATTGAACAGCAGAAAGTGAAGAAAATCAGTGTCAAAAAATCAAAAACTTCTAAATAACCATAGACAGCCTGCAAAGAAAGCAGGCTGTTTTAAATTATTAATTGCTTTAGGTTTTTAATACTTGTTTTATTTGAAAAAACAGTATGAATGTCTGAATTTTAAAAAACATACTATTTTATGATTGCAATTTTATAAAAGCATAAGTACTATACTTGCATCTTTATATGTTTTAAAGTTGAGATTTGTTTAAATAAAATTTTTAAGTTCAACGAATTGGCGATATGATTAAAGATAGCAACTACATCTTATACAACTTAACTTTTAATTATCTGTTTTTTTCTTTTTTAAATTGTATTTTTCTTTTTACTTGTGTATTGTGAAAGTATTATAATAAAAACGATAATGGTACGAAAGAGAAGATGACTAAACTTATTAATAAAGTTGTAATGATCAACGACAGAAGAACAAGCATCCGTTTGTGTCATAAAGAATGGGAAGCCTTGGAAGAAGTTTGTGATATTGAAAAAATTACAAAAAATGACTTATTGAGTCTGATAGAAAGCGGAAAGCACAATTCTTTGGGGCTGACGTATTCTGCCAGACTATTTATTATTGAGTATTTTCGTGAAGCCGCAACGCCCGAAGGACATTATATGGCAAAGCACTGTGCCCATGACAATCTTGTTTCGCTGTGCAAGAATATTCAAAAAGCAATTAATGACTAAATAATTTTCTCTAGCTTACGCAAGCGGGATTAACTGTTCCGAACTTCGTTTGTCCAGCCCAAAGGCTGCGCAGGCCTAACGGCTGAACCGGAATGACTACATCTATCTGTTGACGCAGGTAGTATTACGTTCGAATCACAAAAACCCTGACTGTTTAGTCAGGGTTTTTTTGTTTTAATGCCTTACAGACTACCCCCATTTTAAGGGGGGTTGAATGCCAAGGTGTTGGAACAACACCGCTCCACGCCAACGAGCGTAGTCAAACCGTTAGGTTTGTTGCTGCTATAGAACCCCCAGTTTACTGGGGGATATCTATTTAAGCATAAGACATACACAGTTCCTGCAAAAACTCCGCTCCTGTTCCCAGATTTTTTTGCTCATAAACCATGATGGCCATGGCTACAAAAACATTAAAATCCACGTTCTGTTGCAGTATTTTCCGCTTTTTGCGCTGTAATACCAAGCGACGCCGCCAGTCCTGAATCCTGAAATATCCAAGACCGGATATCAGCACATTGAGCCTTTCAACCTTTTCCATCTGGCCAAGTACTTTCTGAATCTTCTGTTCAATCACCGGATTATGGTAGTCACAGCAAATTAGAGACTTTATCAGATGTTTCCAGTTTATCAACGGTTCTTTATCCAAACGGCAGTTTCCTAGTATCGGATTAAAACTGTTACCGATATTAAGGGCATTATTTACACGACTTTCGCCAAGAGACAAAGTCTGTTCGCGAATAATGATGGAAAAAACCCTTTTCTTATAAGCTTTGCCGCTGTCATCTTCTGACAACAATTCCGGCAAACCGACTATGTCCTCAAGCGCTATTTGTATTTTCATATATAATAAGATTATAAATAATTTAACTTGTAGTGATAATTTATAACTTTAGTGTCTGATGTCAAATAAAATAGAAATCATGTAGATAAATTTATGACGGAGTTATCAGAACAATATTAACGTGACCGGCCGGAAAACCTTTGTATGACCGTTTTTTGTCCCTCATAAGCCGCATAAGCCGATAACAAGTTTTCAAAAGACCCGTTATATTCTTGCGCCAAAGCAGTCAATTCAGCATAGCGCGCGGACAAAAGATCGTAAGCTTCAGGGTTTTCAAACTGTAGGGCATAGAGCTGTTCGGCTACGGAACCAAGCGTTGAGATTTCGGCTTTTTTATCCATAATATTTTTCCAGCTTTCCCCTTTATGGAGACAAATGCTTCCTGTCGATGACGAGAAAGCACCGCCAAGGATTGAAACAACCGGCTGGTGGGTGACAAGATGAAGGTGCTTATATCCCTGCTCTCCGGCCTGAGAAACAATTTCTCTGACAAAATTCCAGACTTCCGGCGGAGCAGAATCTTCATGCAAAGCATTTTTGACGATAATGTTGTTGCAGCCGATTGACATACCGCGCGTAACTGCCGTTGCTTTGGCGCGGGGCAGCGGTGAGGTATATATTACGTCTACCGGCGCAGATTGTTTTTCGAGAATCGGTCCGCTCAACCAGGCATCTGCTATTCCAGACGGCGTAATCGGATATTTGGCATTATAGCGTTCACAGGCTTCATGACGGCCAACCGATATAAAGAATGGCATAGACAATTTTCCTTGTAAATTAACGGACTTAATTATTTTTTAGTGTAACATTCTTTATTTATATGCGCAATATTTCATATAAAAAAAAGATTTTTTTATAACTAAAAATAATGCTTGCTTTTTTTTTGCCAAAGCCGTATAGAGTATTTTATAATTATTTATTTTCGGGATGTAGCGCAGCCTGGTAGCGCATTTGCATGGGGTGCAAGGGGCCGCTGGTTCAAATCCAGTCATCCCGACCAATGAAAAAAATAAAAAACGGATACAGAAAAGTGTCCGCTTTTTTTATACCCGCTTAAACCCCAGTTCTAGCCACTATTTTCCCTTTCAAAATTTTCCTATACGACATTGTCAATGCACCAAATGTAAGACCGCAAGTATATACTCTGATTTCTTTTCTAAAGAAGCTTGACAAGTTTTCTATTTTGCCAATATATTTCCGGTTTGAATACTTTTTGAAAGACTGTACTATTCAATATGCGACTAAACTAAAACACGGAATCTTAAATTTTGCATTGTTTTCCGAAATGATTTTTGTTCTGCCTTTGGAGGTTTGGGCAGACGAATGGGTATTTTCGCAATCCGGAACGGCCGGACAATATTATGGCATTATGGAAATGCGGGACAGGAACAATCTCAGAAATCTGTCTAACCGTGCCGTTTTTCGAGCAGACGGACGGGTTGAAGGCGCTTATTTGACTTCAGTCGGCAGCCAATTGGGCGTCCATGCCGATTATACCATTGTTTATCGCCAGCACGACAAAAACTATTCGGAAGGCGACTGGCGCTTTTATCCGTATCTGTCAGCTGAGAATCGCGATTACGGCCGCCTCACCACCGGATACAGTTATAATGCCGCCTATTTGCTGCATCAAGGCGCGGACAAGATTTCATGGGTTGGCATTCAAGACAGCAACCTGACTTATTTTCTCTCTAGCGCCAACTGGAAAAACAGTTTTAAAAGCGTTAAATTTGCCACGCAGAAATCTACCCATATTTTAGATGACGGGCGCGCATTAAAGTTCAGCTATTTTACGCCGGAAATTGCCAATACCCAATTCGGTTTCAGTTACACGCCGGACAATGCCAATCGCCGTGGTATGGTCAGCCGCTATGTCCATTATCAAACAACAGAAGACGGTTATACCGCCGCCATACTCAATAAATGGAAGTTGCCGGCCGGCACGCTTTATACTTCCGGCGCTTATGGTATGTTTAACCGTACGGATAAAGAATGGGCTGCCGGCGTACGCTGGGTTTCAGGCGGATTTAATATTTCCGCCTCTTACAAAAAATCTTATATCGATGGCAAACGCAATCCGATTTCCACTCAAGCTCTTTCACCTTATCTGCCGGCATTTTTTGACAATTACCGTGAAGGACAGGCGTGGGATTTTGGCATTGGTTACGACTTCGGGCGCTTCAAAACAAATCTGGCTTATCTGCATACAGAAGCAGAAAATACGCGTCATCGCAACGACTTACTCGTACAAGAGAATCGTTTTGCCCTTAACCGTTATTTTGACCTATTTCTGATCAACGGTTTTATCAACTCCAAGGGCCTGACCCGCAACTCCAATGATAATAACAAGGGCTATACCGTTATTTCCGGTATCGCCCTCAAATACTGAATACCTTATTTCTTAAGCTGTTTGACGGCTTGTTCTATTTCATCTTTTTCCCAAAAGACAACCTTGCGATAATCCGCTTTTTTATATAGTGTTTCTGTCTTCAACTTGACTATTATAATTGATTATAGTATGAACAACAACTGAAAATGTAAAAAAATAATATTGTGCAGGAGATTTTATATGCCGCATAGTTTCGCACCGCTGCTTGACAAGAACACCAAAACAATGATTATCGGTACAATGCCCGGCGTTGCTTCTCTGGAAGCTGGAGAATATTATGCTCATCCCCGCAATGCCTTTTGGCTGATTATGGCCAGGCTGTTTAATAACGGAGCCTCATTTTCAGATTATGAGGAGAAAAAGTCCTGTCTGTTGGCACATGGTATCGGCTTGTGGGACAATCTGCAATATTGCGAGCGAAGCGGCAGTCTGGACAGCAACATAAAATCAGAAATTTCCAATGACTTTGAAACATTGCTGAAGAAATATCCGAATGTTCAAAAATTGCTGTTTAACGGGCAGAAGTCTTTTCAGTTTTTTAAGAAATTTCATCCCGAGCTGCTGGCGCTGATGAAATATCATTCCCTACCATCAACCAGTCCGGCCAATGCAATGCTCAAGTTTGAAGACAAACTGGCGGAATGGGAAAAATTTATATAAAAAAAACATCGTATAATAATTAATACGATGTTTTTTTAATGATTATTATGCAGCTATCTCTATTGTTTTTTGCATTTCAGTTCTGATTTCTTTCAGCTCCGCAACAAGACCGCTGACAAGGGCGCGGCAATTATCATCAATGGCCGTTGTATCAACTTCTTCAAAAAAGTCTTTTTGAATTTCTTCACCAACCAGTTTTTTGGCGCCTTTTTCCTTAAAAAGTTTTTGCACGCCTTCAATCGTATAGCGCTTGTCATAAAGATACTCTTTGATCGTTCTGACCAGCTCCACATCATCCGGACGATAATAACGGCGACCGCCGCTTCTTTTCATCGGTTTAATTTGCGTAAATTTGGTTTCCCAAAAGCGCAGGACATGAGTTGCCACACCAAGCTCTTCCGCAACTTCTGCAATTGTTCTGAAAGCTGATTTACTTTTGTTGGCAACCATTTGTTTTCCTTAAAAAATCAGGCGTTTATAATTTTTCTCATCGTTTGAGAAGGCTTGAAAGAAATAACGCGCCGAGAGCTTATAACGGCCTCGACACCGGTTTTGGGATTACGGCCGGAGCGCGCTTTTTTGTCACGCAAAGAAAATGTACCGAAAGAAGACAATTTTACGTCATTGCCGCGAGCCAGCTCTTGTACGATTTCATCTAAAACCATATCCAAAATTTCATTAGAGTCTTTTCTGGAAAGACCGATTTCTTCATAAATAGTCTCAGCAACATCTGCACGAGTAATTGTTTTCATCTCAATTTCCTTTAATTTTATTCTTTATACTATATCTTTTCTTTTGCATGAAATATTTAGCGTAATTTATTCCAGATGACAAGCCGAATCAGTAAATTAATAAACAGAAAAAACTATTTTTAAAATCTGATTAACGCGCCGCCCCAAGTAAATCCGGCACCCATGGCTGTCAAAACGACCAAATCGCCTTTTTTGATTTTGCCGCATTCAAAACTCTCTGAAATTGCCAGAGGAATAGAAGCTGCCGAGGTATTACCATGATTATTGACGGTAACAACAACTTTTTCTTCCGGCAGGCTGAGTTTTTGCCCGACACCGTTGATAATACGAATATTAGCCTGATGCGGAATCAATAAATCAATATCTTCTGCTTTTACACCGGCATCGGTCATAACATCTTCCGCGGCCTGGCTCAAAGAATTGATGGCATATTTGAAAACTTCTTTGCCGTCCATGTAGATAAAGCCGGCTGCTTGTGTGGAAGAAACGCCGCCGGTAGACTTAAGGCTGTCATAATGACTGCCATCAGAATAAATACGGGTTGCCAGAATACCGGTATCAGTTTTGTCGCCTTTGCCTTCGCAAGCGCGCAGAACAACGGCACCGGCACCATCACCGAACAAAACGCAGGTGTTTCTGTCTGTCCAGTCTACAATTTTAGAAAGGCTTTCTGCACCGATAACGACGGCGCATTTGACCTGTCCCAGACGAATCATATTGTCCGCCATTGTCAGAGCGTAAACAAAACCAGAACAAGCCGCTGAAATGTCAAAAGTCGGCGTACCGGATTTAACCCCCAGTTTTCCTCCAATTTTAGCTGACACGGCAGGCGTGGTATTGTCCGGCGTCACAGTAGCCACAACAACCAGACCAATATCGTCAACAGAAATTCCGGCAGAATCGATTGCCTTGCGGGCAGCAGCAACAGCCATATCCGACGTCAGTTCATCTGTTACGATATGACGTTGTTTGATGCCGGTACGCGTACTAATCCATTCATCATTGGTTTCTACCATTTTGGAAAGGTCATCATTGGTTAAAACTTTGGCCGGAAGATAATGTCCGTGGCCGATAATTTCAGATCTAATAAGCGTCATAGATAATTTCCTGTGAAAGTTCGTCCAAATCAACTTTTTCAAGTTCTGTCCTGATAGTTGCCACAAAATTCTGGCGCACCAGAGAAATGGCATTGCCGACAGCTACGGAATAGCCTAAGGCATCTGTTCCGCCGTGACTTTTGACCGACAATCCGTTTAAGCCGACAAACATGGCTCCGTTATACAACCGCGGATCCATGGTCTTTTTGAGTTTGAGCATTGCGCCAAGCATAAAAGGCATTCCCAGTTTTGCCAGCCAAGACTGTTTGACCGAATTTTTCATCAGGCGCAAAACCAAACGAGCCGTTCCTTCAATGGACTTGAGCGCAATATTGCCGGTAAAACCGTCCGCCACAATAACGTCTGCCACGCCGTTAGGAATCTCATGCGGCTCAATGTAACCAATAAAATCAATATCCAAACGCGAGGTTTTTATCAGATGTGCGGCCTGACGAATCTCTTCTTTGCCCTTCATTTCTTCGGCGCCGATATTCAGCAGCGCGACGCGGGGACGGGTCAGTCCGAGGGCATGACGAGCCAAAATGTCGCCCATCAAGGCGAATTCAGCCAGATTCAAGGCGTCACACTCTGTATTTGCCCCTAAATCAAGCATAACATATTTGCCAAACTGGTGGGGCATAATACTGACAATTGCCGGACGATGAATTTTTTGGATTGTACGGAGCACAAGCTTGGAGATTGCCATTAACGCACCGGTATTGCCGGCAGATACGACAGCCTGAGCTTCGCCGTTTTTAACAGCATCTATTGCCATGTGCATACTGGTATTGCGGTTGCGAATAACCTGTGAAGGCTTGTCTTCATTGCTTACGACTTCGTCAGAATGGCGGATCTCGCAAACTTCCTGCAATGACGGATAATTTTTCAAATGGGCTGAGATTTTATCCTTATCGCCAAACAACAAAAATTTGGCATCAGGATTTTTTTTTACGGCCAGAGCAAGCCCCTCAATTACGACTCTGGGGGAATTATCTCCCCCCATTGCATCAATTGATATGACCAGATTATTCGTATCAGACAATATCTGCTCCATATATAAAATTTATAATTTATTCAGCTGTAGCTTTCTTTGCAACAACTTCTTTACCATCATAGTATCCGCAAGAAGCGCATACGTTATGCGGTCTTTTCAATTCTCCGCAGTTCGGGCATTCCTGATAGGAGTTTGCCTTCAAAGCATCGTGGGAACGACGCATATTGCGGCGGGAAGGAGTAGTTTTCTTTTTAGGTGTAGCCATTTTCTTATACTCTAATTAATTGTTATTTACACTTTTTTCAAAGCCATTAATAAACCTTTTAGTCTTTAAATGCAACTAAATTAATGAGGTTTAGAAATTCTTGAAATCCTTTTAGCCAATATTTTTGCATTTTGCAAGCACAAAATTGTTATTTCTTTAATTTTTTTAGAATATTAAACGGATTCATCGCTTCGGTCGTTTCCGCATCAAACTCGGATTCAAAAGAAAAGACCTCGCCCTCTTTGCGCGGATAATCGTCAATCATCAGGGCAATCTGCTCAATCACAATATCGCCCAAATCTATTTTGCCGTCTTCAACAACATCAGGCACGTCATCATCAAACTCCGGCTCCATATCACGAATGTCTTTGTATGTTGCCTTGGTGTCATAATGCAAAGAAAATTCACCCTCGTAAAGCTTGTCAAAGTTTTCCAGACTGATAACGCTGGTCAGTTCCAGTTCAGCCTTTACCGTCCCATTGACATTCAGCGAATGTTCGCGGTGGTTGTGCTTCAGAAAAATCTCCGCAGAACAGGATTTTACCGCCGGAACCTTTAAAACCTCCGTCAGATAGACTAAATCTTTAGAAGAGGCTTCTATCCGGTATTTTTTTACCGAAGCGGACAATCCGTCTACTTCTATTGGATAAGAAAAAAGATTTTGCATAAATAGTTTCCTTATGTTATATATGGAAAAACTGTTGTGATATTAACGTCAAGGATTTTCAGATGTCAATAAACAAAATACTTTTCAGCATATTAACCGCGGCAGTGTTGTGCTCCTGCTCCAGCGATGTGTTTATATCGCATAACGGTAATATGCCCACAAATGACCGAATCTCCCAGCTCAAGCCGGGACAAAGCAAAGAAGAGGTCTTAAGCCTGCTCGGAGCCCCGTCTTCCGTGGTTTCACTGGATAAAAACACATGGATTTATATGTCTTCCGAAATCAAACAGGTAGCGTTTTTTAAGCCAACCGAAATTTCACGCGATGTCTTAACCATTAAATTTGACAAATATGATCAGGTTGCCGATATTGACCGCTTAGACAAGAAAAAAGGCGCGGAAGTTGCCGTCAGCAACGATGCAACCCTGACGCTCGGACAGGAACCGGGATTTTTTGAAAAATATTTCGGCGGAGTCGGACAATATATGCCGTTTTCAACAAAAAACCGTGATAACTTGTAAGAAAAAAAGCCTTGGTTAACAGTTAACAAAGGCTTTTTATTGTATAGGTATCCTTCGGAACTTTTTTATTGTCCGATTTTTAAAGGAAAGTTCATGTAAAACGTGAAGTTCTTTTTTGTAAAAAAATACTTGCCAAATAAAATTATTTGGTTATGGTGTTGGTGTTTGATTGAATCGGGGTATGGCTCAGCCTGGTAGAGCGCTTGCTTTGGGAGCAAGATGTCGTGGGTTCGAATCCCGCTGCCCCGACCATTTTGAATACAAACCTTTGATTCGGGCACATTTGTTGGCATGGAAAGCTGTCTAACGACACCTTTCATCACTTATACACAGCCTTCGAATTGTTAAATTTATAAATTGCTAATAAAAGCCGAGACGATTACTCACAAGTGAACCAGGCGGCGTTGTCGTCGTATTTGCAGTTGACGCAGCCGCAAGCATGCCAGCGCGGAGAACCGCCGGAAACTCTGCAACTTGCCAACATATCACTACAATTAGGATAACTACTATTAGTTATACAATTTGAATAGTCACTACAATAGTTTCCTGTATTATCGCAGCAATATCCGCTCTTGGCAACAGGTTTATAACATGTACCATCATAAAAAATGACACCGGCAGAGCGCCGATGCCATTTGCTTAACTCCTTTTGATATCACCCAGAACTTTTTTTACTGTCCGATTTTTAGGAACGGTTCATTCAGAGGCTTTTTGTTTTTTGAAAGAATCAGACCGTTTCGGCGACTTTGTCTTTATATTCCTCGCTGTCTGCTTCCATACCGTAATAATCATTTTCAGACTTGACGGAAGAGCGCTTTTCGCGACGACAATACAAGACGTATTCCAGTTCTCCGTTTTCATTGTACCGCAGTCCGCATATTCCGTTCGGAAGAGTCGTTCCGACGGGAATCGGCGTAAACCTGAAGCATCCGACCTCAATTGTCATTACCCCGCTGTCAATATAAAGAAAAACATGGTATGACCGGCGTTCTTTATCTTTCAAAGTCATTACCCAGACGTTTTTACGTTCCTTATTATGATAAAAATAAACCAAACGCGGCGGACAGACAATTTTTGCTTTGGGAACACCAATGCCGGCAATAAAATCTAACATCTTTCCTTTAACACTGGTTGCTGTTTCAGCACATAAAATAAATTCTTTCATGATACATTGTTTTTAGTTAATAATTTTGTTAATAATTCTCGTAAGTTCGGCAAGTATAGCGCAAGAGCCGTTTTTGTCAATATTTTTCTTCTTGGGCTTTAATTATCGTTTTTTGTTTATATATACTTTTCAAATTTAACTTTTCAGATAAGGATTAGAAAAATGTTTACACATAAAATCGGTTATTTGACGTCCGTTTTTTCCTGCGCCCTGTTTTTTTCAGCAGCAAATGTTCAAGCCAGCGTGGCCGACGTTTCATCCGAAACGGGAACTTCTGCCGCAACCAATGTTCATCGTCCGAAATCCGCTAAGCAACGTGCGGCAGCAGGCAACATCCGCCGGAATCATGACTTTACGGATTTAGGTCAGGAGTATACCGATTTTAAGAACCGTCTCAACAAAGACTATGGCTTTGATTACTCGGTTGATATATCTTACATGGCTCAGCGCGGTGCGCCGAACGGCAAAAAAACAGCCTATCAGACGATAATATATCCGTCTTTTACCTGGAAAACTTTTCAAAACGAATATGGCACAGGGACACTGAATTTTGCTTATAACATTGCCCGCTACGGCGGTTCAAGCGCCGAAAGAATCGGAAACAATATTGGTGTCGCCTCCTCCATCAACGACTATACCTCATCTTCAAACGCTTTTGACGAATTCTATTATTCTTACCAACTTGGCGGAAAATGGAACTGGCTGACACTTGGCGCCGGTCAGTTTCCTTTGTACAACTTTGACGGCACCGCTTACGACTCCAACCAGCAGGTCAACTTCATCAACTATTCTTTGTCGCAAAATGCCACATCGACTTATTCTACTTCCGGTGTCGGCATATTTGCTCAGATTGCGCCAGACGATGAATGGTCTTTTACTTTCGGCGCTCAAGATGCCACGAACATAGACGGTATCAGCGTGCGGGTAAATCATTTGAATGAAGAATATTACACGACCTTTGCCTCTTTGTCTTATACACCGACTATCAAAGGTCTGGGCAGCGGGCAATATTCCGTTATGGTTTATAATCAGCCGGCCGTAAAAAAGCAGCCGCAGACAACAAACGGCTGGTCATTAAACGCCTCGCAAAACATCGGCGAGAAATGGGCTGTTTTCTCCCGTTTGAACGGCGTTTCCGGCAGCACGGCTTTTGCAGAACTTTCACTTGTTCTCGGTACGGTTTACAATGATCCACTTGATCGCAACCCGCTGGATCAGATCGGATTTGCCGCAGCTTATAATAAAATTGACAAGACCGGTGCCGGAGATGCTTCCGCCCGTCCAAATGAAACAGTACTGGAAGCCTACTGGGCATGGGGAATCTCAAAATGGGCGACAATCACACCGGACGTGCAGTTCTACATCAAACCGGCCCTCAACCCAAAGTCTGATTATGACACGGTCGTTTCATTACGTGCCGCCGTCTTCTTCTAGGCCTTGTGATGGCTGGGAGACTACAGCAGGCGGGTAAGGCTTCAGTTGCAGGCACTGTGCCCTGAACACCGCATTGCTATGCCGGCATATATAGGGAAGAAAGTTCCAGAAGGAATAGTATCTCATTCTGAATATAACGAGGAATCCAGTAAAAAAGCTCTGACAGAACGAATAGAAACAAAAAGCGGATGGTTACCCCTCCGCTTTTTGTTTCATTACCGGTTATTATCTTGCAAAATAATCCCGCAGGTAACCAGGCAAATCTGCGACATTAACGCGATGCTGTTCCATGGTATCGCGGTCGCGGATAGTTACGCTTTCCGGCTGCTGTTCAATCGTCTCAAAATCAACTGTAATGCACAGAGGCGTACCGACCTCATCATGACGGCGGTATGCTTTACCGATGTTTCCGGTATTTTCCAGAGCAACGCGACCTATTCCAAGCTTTAACAAATTCTGCTTGATTTCATGGCATTTGGCCATAATCTGCTCATTATTCTTTTTCAGCGGGATAATGGCAACCTTTATCGGCGCCAGATGCTTTTTGAGTTTTAAGACAATGCGGGAGTTTCCTTCACCTAAGTCTTCCTCCTCATAAGCTTCGGTAAGCAAGGCCAGAACACCTCTGTCCACGCCCATTGACGGCTCAATAACATACGGAATGATCCATGAATTGCTGTCATCATCCCGAATACACAATTTGGTTGTTGACTCCTTGTTTTCATGGACATGTGCCTCAAGTTTGAATTCTTCCTGACCTTTGGTATGATTGCCCAGATCATAATCCCGACGATTGGCAATACCTTCCAGTTCTTCCATACCATGCGGGAACTGATATTCAATATCATAACAAGCTTTGGCATAGTGAGCCAGATCATCTTTCGGGGTAGTATAAATATTCAGGTTTTCACGTTTGAGTCCCTGTTCTTCCCACCATTTAATGCGGGCTTCTTTCCATATTTCATGCCATTTTTCATCTTCTCCCGGCATGACAAAGAACTCCAGTTCCGCCTGCTCAAACTCCCGCACACGGAAAATAAAGTTGCGCGGCGTAATCTCATTGCGGAAAGATTTTCCGATTTGAGCAATACCAAACGGCAATTTACGTGATGTTGAATCGACCACGTTTTTGAACTGTGTAAAAATGGCCTGAGCTGTTTCCGGCCGCAAGTAAGCAAGATTGTCCGCACTTTCAACCGGTCCGGTCATGGTTTTAAACATCAGGTTAAACGGGCGGGGTTCTGTTAAATCTGTTGATCCGCAGTTCGGGCATTTACCGTCAATATGATCCGCGCGGAAACGGCCTTTACATTTTTTGCAGTCCACCATAGGATCGGAAAATGTATCTTCATGTCCGGAGTATTTCAAAACTTTACGATTGGTCAAAATAGCAGCGTCCAGTCCTTCGATGTCATCACGTTCATAAACCATTGAACGCCACCAGGCCTGTTTGAGGTTGTTTTTCAACTCAACCCCCAGAGGACCGTAATCATACACACCCTGCATACCGCCATAAATATCTGCATTCTGAAAGATAAAGCCGCGACGTTTACAAAGTGAGACCAGTTGGTCCATCGTTTTTGCTACCATTTTATTTTCCTCTTTAACTCATAATTAAATTTTAACTTATTATTTGTATAATGTTTTTAGATTTAAAGCAAGTGGAGATAGTTAAAAATTATGGCAAAAACTAAAGTAGCATTGATTTATGACTTTGACGGCACCCTGAGCACAACCGACATGCAAAATTTTGCGCTGATTCCGGAGTTCGGAATGACGCCTAAAACATTTTGGCGGCATGCCAACCAATGGTCTGTCGATAACTGTGCCGATCAGGTTACCGGCTCGATGTACTATTTTGTAAAAATGGCTCGGGAAAAAGGCATCAGCCTGACCAAAGAGAATTTTTGCCAAACAGGAAAAAATATTGAATATTTTGACGGTGTTGAAGAATGGTTCGAACGGATTAACGAATATGGCCGCACGCTTGATCTGGAAGTTGAGCATTATATTATTTCTGCCGGTTATGAAGAAATTATTGCCGGTTCGAAAATTCAAAAATACTTTAAAAATATTTTCGGCTGCTCCTTTGCTTTTGATAAAGACGGGCATCCGGTCTGGCCGGCTCGCGTAGTAAACTACTCTACAAAAACGCAGTATCTTTCCAAAATCAACAAAGGGCTAGGCAAGCTTGAAGACAAGGCGGTTAACGAATATATGCCAGACGAAGAGCGCCCTATTCCGTTTCGGAGAATGATTTATTTTGGTGACGGAATGACTGAGATTCCATCAATGAAACTGACAAAAGAACGCAACGGGATTGCTATTGCCGTTTATCCTCCGAAAAGCAAGAGCAAGAAAAAAGCTATTGCCCTGTTGCGGGATGGACGTGTTAATTTTGCTCTGCCAGCAGATTATCGCGAGGGAAAAGATTTGGACAAGGTTATTAAAACCGTTTTGGACAAGATGGCCAAAGAGCGCGATTTGGAAGTTTTGAAAGCCAAGGAAGAAAAAAAGAAAATCATTCCTACGAAAAAAAACAAATAAAATTGCATTTATTGTGAAAAAAGACTTGCAATCAGAAAAAATTTAACGTATTTATAGGGCTGATATATTTCTGAATAACGCTTGCCTGCATTATTTAGTGTTATCGGGTTGCTGGCCGTGTATGAGAATAAGATCGGCAATCTTTTTGGGATGTCGCCAAGTGGTAAGGCACCGGTTTTTGGTATCGGCATTCGTTGGTTCGAATCCAGCCATCCCAGCCACAGTTCAAAAATCGTCAGAAATGGCGATTTTTTCTTTATAGATCAATAGCTTAACCGAGTTCGAAGATTTATATCATTATAGGCTTAAATATGAATCATCTTCGGACTATTTTCATCAAGAAACTAACACAATCAAGGTGTTAGGAAATTAATATCGCTTATCCTCTCTTTATTTTAAATAATCTTCACCGTAAGATGAAATTTGTTCCATTATCTTAATAGTTTCTTTTATTGCTAGAACCATGTTTTTGATGTGTGTCACATCTTCAACAACACTCAGCACAACATTATCTTTAATACGGTATTTAAGCCATTTATCTATTGGTTGATATGAACCAATTTCAAAATTATATATTTCTGGAGTTACACCTTCAAATTTTATGGTTTTATTGTCTGCTGTTATTAAAGATAACGTTGAATCTGTTGCAGAAGGAGCAATAGTCTTTTTTATAACAAAATTTGAAACAGTCCCATCAAGATATACTTTTATAGATTTGTCATCTACAATCTTATTCATTAAATGAATGTCTATAAGTTTTTGTCCTTCTTTAGCATATTTTTCAAAAATTTCTTGGTTGTGTGTCATTGGAATTGCAGGAAAATCCGTTTTAAGAAATTCTATATACTTTGTTCTATAAACAGACGAATGTAACACAGCGTAAACATAGGCTAACACTTCTTCAGGTGTCGGTTTAAACGAAAGTTTATTTAAATATTCTTTAATAAATTGATCCGTGTAATTAGGTTGCTTGTTATTGTTTTCAAATAATTCTGAATTATCTGTGTATAGATATAATGGAAATAACAGTTCCCCGCCTCTGTAATATAAATTTAAATCAATAGCATGTTTTGTGACAAAAGCTAAATCCCATTTCCCGTTTTTTAGAACTTGTGCTTGTCTACCTATAGTTAATCCTACATTCTTTTTATTATCAAAGTGCTTCATAATACTATATCGAGGGCATTGCAAAAAACCACTAGAAATATTACTCAATGATGTCCACCAATTATCAAAAGGACGATAAGTTATTAGTTGTGGATTGTAATTATTAATCACATCTTCCCTTGCATAATCAATTTTCCAATCTCGTCCATCTTTAATATTATATCTCTGTTCAATATAATTGTTATCGTTATTTTTTAGAACATTTACTAGATTGTCTAATTCATTCTTATGATAATGCATACAAAAAGAATCTCGTCCTGTTTGTATACCGCTATTATATTCTTTGAATATTGTTGTAATTTTTTGAAAATTATTATAGTTTTCTATTTGTGATAAATCTTTATCTATAAACCAATAATTTTCTGTTGTTTCAGGATTTAATTCGGTAAATTGAATATTTTTCAATAATGTATTTTTTAAAAAATCTAATTTTTCAACTTTTGACAATAAACTATTTTCAAGTGTTGAATAGTAAAATACCTTTTTTTTAGGATTAATTTCTTTCTTTTTTATAAAAAATGCAATATTTACACCAACTTTTATATCAAAAATATTTTTATCATTATCTCCTTTACGATGATTACCATGAAGATTAACTATATAAATATCATCAAATGTTTCATACAAATGCTTTCTCATCTGACGATGAGTAATTCCGTCCAACCAACTATTATTTGTTATTATTCCCACAATTCCATAACCAGATTTTTCAATTTTCCATTCTGCGAAACGAATAAATTTGATATATAAGTCATCTAAATTGATTTTCCTCTCATTAAGCCCTCTTTTATATTCATATAATTCTCTGTCTATTACCCCTTTTTTTGATTGGCTCTTGCCATTGAAATATGGGGGATTTCCAACTATTGCTAAGATATCTTCTTCGTTTTTAATTTTAGTAGCTTTTTCATGCTCTTTTTTTAGGTTTGGCAAATATCCGCTAATAGAATGCTGAGAAATATCAAGAGTATTTGTTAAGTATATTCCTAATCGTTCACCTTGGAATAACTTTATTCCTTTATCCTTTAAATGCTTTGTCAAAATCGTATGTGAAATGATATAAGGGGTAAATAATATCTCAAATCCATAAAAATCATTTATAATTTTATCTTTTATCTTAATTTTATCCAAATCGTCTAAATCTTTTTCTATCCCCAAATCAAAAATAGAATCAATAAAAGTTCCTGTACCACAAGCAAAATCTAATACTTTAACATTAGGGGCAAAAAAACCTTCTGATAAACCAAAGGATTCTTGAATTATATCATTAACACCTCTTACTATAAAATCCGTTGCTTCTTTAGGAGTGTAATATACCCCTCCTTCTTTACGCTTTTCTGTTTTTCTCAACTTATCATATTGTTTAAGAAAATCTTCGTATAAATAAACAGCTATATTACTTTTTCCATTTGAATCTTTATCAAATTCTTTTTGAATACTTTCAATATTTATTAGATTTAGGTTTTTACCAATATTTGTTAGTGCCACTTTTATTTCAGGCGGTAAAAATTTATTGGAATATGCACTTTCTAGAAATTCATATAAAAGTTGATATGTATCAGGTATTCCATCGAGATAATTCCGTTTTGTTTCATCTAAAGTTTCTTTGGTATCTAATCTTGATAATAGTAGACCATAAACTAAGCTTTGTGCATATATATCGCAAAAGTCAGCAAGTTCATAGTGATATTGAATTGATTTCTGAAAATCTTCAAATAATGATCTGAACTTATAATAGAACATTTCGCTTTCATTATCTTTATTATCAATATATTCTCTCAATGCCACGGAATAATAAAAACTTTGTGTTGATAATGCAGTAATTAAAGATTTTTTAGTTTTTATATATTGGTATTCATACCCATAGAACTCCAAAAATAAATTAATAAGGTTTTGGTATGCATTGCTATCACTATTAACCGATAAGTCATCTAGAAGTATTTTTACTCTGTTCTGTATAGTTCCTTTTTGAAGCAATATAAACTCTCTATAATTTGTAATTATAATATTTTCAGATGTTTTAGAATATTTTGCTATCTGTGCGGAGTTTATTATGGTATCAATATTAAACATTATCTTTTTACACTCAATGAAGCCAATTAAAGTTTTAAAAAGTGTATTTTCATCTTTATATATAAAGAAATCAGGTGTACCGTCTATATCAAGTTTATTATCTTTCCCTTCATGTATCGGAGTAATATTCAACGTAGGAAACTTAATGCTATTTATTAAATTTTCCAAAGGTGTCCTATATGTGTGTTCATGAGCTACATCTATAGGAATGCTTTTTATTGTTTCAATATATTTATCAATAGCAATTTTATATTCTTCTATCATGGGACACCTATAATTAACCTTCTGTATAACATTAGAACAAAATTTCTTAAAACTTAGTTTCCAGATAAAAAAAATAAGCAAATCAACCTCGGGTTCTTGACACACATAAGTTAAAAAATCCAATATTTCATCTCGGAAACTGCACGCAGTCTCCAGCCAAACTTGACAAGAGCCTATTTTAGCCAGTGCTAAAATAGGCTTTCTTATTGAAATATCTACATTTTTACCGTCTAATAAAATTTCCGAACAAAGTAATTTTAAAACCTGCTGTTTTTTGTCGTTGTTCAGAAAATTCCATATCTGGTCTGACATCAAAAGCAAACCAGCCAAGTATTTGAGCGTTATCAGACCTTGCTTAGTCAGATGACTATAGTCGGTTAACCGTTCTTCCAGTTTTTTCTTATCCTGTCTGTACTCGGTTAGTTTTTTGGTATATAAATCCTGTGTAATACTGCCTCCCGTAAACAGGTCTATCAACCTGCTTTCCTTTTCGGCAAAACCGGCAATCTGCCTGTCCAATGCCTTTTTGGCTTCTATTTCCATTTTATGGTCTTTGTAAATTTCTTCATCCAAACAAGCAACCAATTTCTCGACAACGCTTTTAGGCATGTTTTTAAGCGTTTTTAATGCCTCTCTCACTTTTTCAACCCCATTTTCCTCTCTCGTCCGATAGCCGCCGCATTGCGGACAAAAAAGGTATTTATAAACGATTTTTTCTCCGCCCTTCTTTTTCGCCGAATGTACATTGATGTCGGTTGAAACAACACCACCGCAGTTTTTACAACAAACCAGTCCTTTAAATACATATTCATGCTTCTGCACCTTATGATTTGCCTTGCCTTCCAAAATTTCCTGACACCGTTCAAACGTATAGCTGTCCGTCAGCCGCGGATAACAATGCGGATAATATTGCCCGCCGCTATACATTTCCCCGACATAAAAACGATTGCTTAATATTCCGCGGATAGTCTGTTTATGAAGCTTCTTACTGGTCTTCATCTTAAGCCCGAAATCTGCGGCTTTCCGCGTTATTTGCTCAAGATTATAGGTGCCAATCGAAAATTCCTTAAACAACCGCGTAATGATGAAATGGTTGTCCTCATCCAACACAATATCACTGTTACCATTGGCATCCCTTACATTTTTATATCCGACTGGTGCGTGATGTGGCCATTTTCCCTCTTTACGCATTTTTTCAAAGCTGCGTATTACATTATCACTCATCGTGTCTGTTTGCGACTGCGCAACTGTAATCCGAAAGTTCCACATCATCTTATCATGAGCTTTGGCATTTTTCGCCATAACGGCTTGTTCTGTTTGAAAATGAATTGCAATTTTTTCTTTTTCAATCAGCTTATTCAAAACATCATATTCCTTGAAGCTTCTTTGCAACCTATCAACTTTGTCACAAACCAAAGCAACCGGATTTTTATATTTTTTTATAAAATTTATCATATTATAAAATTCTTTTCGTTCACCTCTGGTCGAACTTTCAACAACGGTAAACTGCTTAATAATTGTCAACCCTTGCCGAATACAATAATTCTTTACCCGGTCTTCCTGAGCATCAAGCGAATAACCTTCTTTCTGCTCCCTGCTTGATACACGTATCCATAAAACGGCATGCTTTATATTTTTATCATTCACAACTTTTACTACTTTTCTTCCCATCTTCTTACCTTTCTATATTAAAATTATGCTTTATTTTAAGATTCATCATTCTGACAGGTCAAGGAAGGCCGGATTTCTTATCCAGCCTTCGCTGGCCTAATTTGCTTTATGCTGCGACCTGCACCTCCATTTCCTTGTTGGCAACTCTACCAAGTTCCCTGTCTAATTTTTTTTGCACCTCAGCAAAAACATCTTCATTCACCAACAGCGCATAACCATGTCGGTATAATTTTCCACCGCTTTTCATATGTCCACAATAGAAAGAATTGCGCAGCATATGGATCAGTGTTCTTCGGCTGATTAAAGTACCTGTAGTTGTATAAAGGGGCAATGATTGAGCAAATTCAAGCAACTTTTTGATACTGATTTCTGACTGTAAATAGGTATCAAATAGAAACTTAACTTTGTCAGCCTGTTCATCCGGCAGAATCCAAGGGCACCAACTTGGACGGCAATTTTTATATCCTATCGGTGCCTTGCCTGGGTAAAATCCATTCTCACGCATCGTTTGCATTGCCTTTTTTGTCATGTTTGATAATTCTGCAGAGAAATGTTCGGCTTCTGCTATAAGCATCCGGTAATTATATACATCATCCGCCGTAGAAAACGGAGTAATTATCATGCCTTCTTTAACAAAATGAATTTCTATCTTGCCCGTTTTCACTAAATCGTCCAATACACTTATATGGTTAAAGCTTCGTGCCAGACGATTAGATTCCGACAGAACCAAAGCTACTGGCGCCACTTTTACTTGCTGGATTAAATTCAATATCTCATTAAATTTCGGACGTCTTTTAGTAAAGGCGCTTTCAATTGCTTGCTTATTTTGTATGACTTCAAAATTCTTACTTCGACAATACTCTTTACAGATAGCTTCCTGTTCAGAGAGAGAGTTACCGATATTCTGCTTTACAGAAGAAATTCGACACATAATTATTGCATCTCTAGCAAAGTTCATCTTTATTTCCTTTTGTTAAAGTTATGATTTGATTTTCATTAATAGCTACGGTTATGCCGTCTAAATCCGACTGCAGCCAATTGTTTTGCGGTTCGAGTTGGTTAATCAACCGAAACAGTTCGTAAATAGCAGGTGAAAAAGAGTTCCCCGCATGTAGCCGCAGTTCTCGTTTGCCCATCGTCTTCAGTATCGTTACCAAACCGACAAGCTGCAGGGCTTTTAGAAACTTATATTTGGCATCCAGCAGACGCTTGAATAAATCTGCCGAATTTTCTTCGCTTAACTGCTGATATCTGACTGCCGTCAAAATTTCATTCCAATAAATCAGCGTGACAGCTCGGCAAATTTGACTGCTGAAAAGATTTTGGAATGTCAGCTCCGGAACTAGAAGCCCCGCTTTGCTGATGGCTTGACGGATATTCTCAGAATTGCCTAACTGAATTTCAAACCGTAAGTATTGGCTTGAACCTAAGGCTGCCCAATCAATCGCCTGAGCATTTTCGGAACTGACAGCCCGACTTTTACAATACCGGGCTTTTTGAATATCCCTGAGTTTGTCGTAAATAATGACATTCCGGTGCCGGGCTAAGAAATGCAGTGAATGCCCTTCATTTCGGTATGACACCTTGGTACAATCGAGCCGGCGGCTAATGTCGGCTTTGTTCAAGTATTGTAAAATCACACAGGGGGCGACTTTAACCAAGACATTCTTACCATAGTCAATCCTTACAACTTGTGCCGACCGCAACACTTGCGGCGAAACCTCAACACCCATCTCGTGAAGCCGTAATGACAAAATGCTGATGACATCTTCAAAGTCGGCGTCGCAAACTTCTTCCAGATTGTTGGGCGGATAATGCAGCAGCTTTGGTGCGGAAAACTCAATTTTCAACTTAACGCTGAAACCACCGTGCCGCAGTACGCTGCTTAATGACAGCCTAGGGTAGTAATGCTGTTGCTGCTCTTCACGCGTTGCGAAGTTATAGCAGGTCACAACCTCCGCCCCTTGCATATCCCAGAGGATTTGCGGATTAGGCTTAAAACGCCCAAGCTCTGTTATTGTGATGTCCGTGTAGTCAACCAGCAAAACGCAGGTATCACAGACGTTTTTATTACTTGTCTTCATTGATAAAATCTCCTTCCATGAAAACATTCAATTCTCTATTAAGCTCAGGATTTTCCTGAGCGGCCTCTTGTAATATCTTCAACAGAGCAACAAGACTTTTGCCTGCATCGACAGCTTCATCCGCCGTCAAGTCAGGACAACACTTCAAAATCTCGTCATTTAATGCTTGGTAATTCAAGACAAAGCTCTCCGTTGATGTTAATTACGGGGGCTCTTTACCAAAATTTGTTTTTTCGCATTCAAAGGCAAAAACAAAGAAAATATTTTGTTGCAAATCAATATGTTACAAAATATTTACACACAAAAAAAATACCTACATTAAAATGCAGGTATTAAAAATTATAGTCATTTTAATGTAGGCGGAAAAAATTATTGTTTATTTTTCTTTGAATAAAACTCCCACAGCTCAATTTCATTAATTCGTTCTTCATAATCTTTCATCACTACATCCCTTATCCTCTTCCAAAATTGATACGGATGTTCGCAGAGCAAAGATACAGCATTATTCAGAATCTTAAATTGTTTTTGATTTAGGCTATAAACTAAATCAATTAAAGATTTTCTAGTGTCTATGGTATTAGTATTATAATTTACATCGGTCAAAATTGTTACATTGGTTTCTAAAGCTTTAGCAATCTTATTCAAAACTAAAATTGTAGGATTTACTTTTCCTGTTTCAATGGCTTTTAATGTCCGATAATCAACGCCTGCCTTCTGAGCTAAAGTTGTCAATTTAATATTTTTATAAACCCGAAAATTTTTAACTTTAGTTCCTATATCTGATAAGAATTTTTCTTCCTCAGAATCAAATTTATTTGCATGCCTCAAAATATGCCTCGTTATTAAGTTAATATGCATTAAGTAGATAATCTTTTACGTCGTATGTCAATTAATACAAAAAAATCATCACAAAAAACAGCCCCGAATAAAAGATATCCGGGGCTGTTTTGTTTTGGCGGTTTAACGCTTAAAATTTATACTTAGCGTTAATCAATCCGGTGTGGTCTTGGTAATCCTGACGGAATTTACCTTCATAACCAAGCGAAAGTTCGACATTGTCGTTGACTTCCGCAGTTACGCCTGCGCCAAATTCCATTCCGAAACGATCTAAGGCTTCGCCTTTAACCGCATAAGCAGAACCATTAGCCAAGGTTACAACCGAATTAACGTCATCGTTAAACAGGTCGTAAGTCGCAGCAATTCTGGCTTCCGGCTTGATGTTCATACCGTTAGACAGCTCAAAACTCTTGCTGACTTTGGCTCCGATGACACCGGTCAAGATATCGCTGTCATTGCCGGAGACTTTTTGGTCGGCAGAATCTTTATAAGCGTCCTGTTTGATATGAACATAACGCAAACCGGCTTCCGGCGTTAAGCCAAAGCCATTGATATTCATATCATAACCGGTCATTGCCTGCAAACCAAAGGTTTCAACATCGTAATCAGCCTTCACCTTCACGCCGGCGACATTTTTCTTTTCAGAATAATCTGACCAGCCATAGGTCGCAATACCGTTGACATACCAGTTAGACGGTTTGTATTCGCCATACAAGAGGGCGGTGTGCGTATCAACATCAGTTGAACGCATGAAACCGTCAATATCAGTATTAGTATAAGCGTAACCAATACCGACCTTAGTATCATCGGTTACAAACTTCTCGGCACCGAAGGCAATACCGTTTGTATCTGCGTCAAAACCTTTGGCTTTGGAAGTATCGTCCAGTTTGGATTTGTTGAACAAGCCCTGAACCCACATTGCCGCGCGTTCAAAAACATTATCACCGGAAGCCATACCTTCGCCGCCGGTTGAGATTGAACCGCCGCTTAAACGATTGCCAACCGCGCCAAAGACCTGATTAGCTGTTTCGGCTGATGTTTGCTGAACCGCCGGAGCGGCGTCCGGAGCAACTGCGGTCAAAGCGTCAATATAAGCTTTCTGCTCGGCGGCATTTGTGCTGTTGGAAAGCTGTGCCAGTTTTTCTGTAACTGCGGCAGCAACCGGAGAACTGGTTGAAGCACTGACGCTGTCCCATGCCTCGGCTGTTCCGGCATTATTGGCAGAACCACCGGCATCAACAACGGCATCCGTGGCAGAACCGACAGAAGTAACATCAAAAGTTCCGTCGCCATTGTCGATAAATTCATAACGGGAATTTTGGCTCAGGTTGGCAAACTTACCTTCGATTTCTACCGTATCGGAATCTTCACCATTAAATAATTTTAAGGTTGTTGTTTTACCTTTGGCCAAGGCGGCACCGTTTAAGGTCATATTCAAATTTGTGCCGTTTTCGCTGATTTTGATATAATTGGCTTTGATTTTGCCATAAGTATCTTTATCGGTTACGGTAAAGGCCAAAGTTGAATTATCGGCAAAAATGACACCTTCACCATCTGCTTTATCACCGGTTGAATGCAATGTTTTATCGCCAATATCCAAAGTCGCACCATTGCCGACCTGAACTGTCGTAATCGTATCTGTCGGTTCTTTATTAAAAGTCAACGTTCCTTTATTAATGGCCAAAATATCCAAGCCGCCAATATCGCCGCTGATTGCATTATTTAAAGAGTGGCTGTCTTCAAAAATCAGGCTGGTAGCTTCAACATCACCATCAATCTGAGCTCCGGAATTTTGAAAATGAATTTTGCCTCGGTCATCACCGTTAATATTGGCAACCAACTTGCCACCCAAATTAATTCTGGTATCATTACCGTAAAGTTTCAGCGTTGCAATATCTGCCGGATTATCATTCTCATCCAGCGTTGCAACGCTCTGCAATGTTGCTCCTTGGGCAATATCTATCGTTCCGCCGCTGACGGAAATATCTCCGCCCTCAATATAATTACCAGAACCATTAACGCTTATCTTGCCGCCGGTCATTTCAAACTTGCCGGTTGTTACATCATTGCCATCGCCATGATTGGTACCGATAACGCTGTGATTTCCGTTCATCACGATTGTTCCGTCTGTCAATTTGAAACTCTTGGCCAAATCATCATTGGTAAAATCCGTTCCGTTCAGGGTAATGTTTCCGCCAGAAACTTCAATACCCTTGCCGTGGAGTTCACTTCTGACAGCGTTGACTGTTCCGTTTGCAATATTAAGACTTCCTAAACCGTTATTACTGATTTCAGCATTAGTAGCATTAATTGTTCCGCCGGTAATATTGATGTCTCCTTCATTTTTATAAGTTGTAGAAATACGGGCACTGTCTTTCAGATTAATCTCACCACCGGAAATATTAATATCGCCGGTTGAAATATGGTAAGGTTCCATATCAATTTCATCCGTATTTATTCCGGCAGTCTTAAAATCGTCCAGTGAAGCTTCATCCGGATATTTTCCGACTTTATTGTAGAATTCCTCTTCACTCATCATGCTGGAGCCATCTTTGTTATATATCCAGGAGCTATCAAAACCGCCTCGTTCGATTTTTGCAACTTCTCCGGTCAAATTAATGACACCTCCGGAAATATTAATATCTCCGGTTTTGCCTTCATGCAAAATACCGCCGTCATGTATATCTTTTTCCTCTTCAAGAGGTACACCTGTATAATCCATTGTAATTTTTGCATTACCGCCGATATTCATATCGGTATTGCCGGTTAAGGTAATTTCTCCGCCGTCTTTAACCGTAATATCGCCGCCTGTGATATTCATTGTTGCAGCGGTCGTATTATATTGTCCATCCTTTCCATCGGCATAAATACCAGCACCGTTTGATAAGGTTATGGAACCACCGGTTATAGAAATTTCTTTTTGACCGGATCCGTCATGCAGCTGCGACAGACCTTCGGTATTAGAAGCACTAACATTGCCGTTGGAAATGAATATATTTCCCGTTGTTAGATAGTTTTGCTGATTTTCAGCCGTAATTACAGTATCCTGATTAATATTTATATCATCAGAAATTTGCGCATAAGCATTATGGCTGCAAGTCAGTGCCACCAACGCTGTTGTCATTAATAAAGTTTTTTTCATACGATTAAACATCCTTGTTAACTAGTTAAACAAAACCCACCATTCATAAAGAAAGGCGGGCGGATGTTCGAAAACCGTATAGACTTAAACGGCTCGGCTTATTTGGCTGAGCCTTATTCACCGACATCCGTCCAAGTAGAATCAGAAGTCGGCACAATTTAAAGTCGTGTGCACACGACTAAGTCTATAAAAGGGTTTTCGACGCCCTAAGCAACGAAGTGCTCGAATTTACTTTATAAGGCATATTGATTAGAATCAAGTTAAATCATCAAAAACCCTCTTAAATTTATATAAATAAGCAAATATAGTCCTTTTATAAGGGGCAATATTATGATAAATTCGCCCGTATTGTTTAACGAATCATACTTTCGGCCCGTCGGAAGAAACCTGAAACCATGAATCAGGACAACTGTTGTTTCCGTTTTTATGATGATAAATTGAAAAAAAAACTTATATTCGCCTCAAAATCATTATAAAATATAATAATCAAGCGGTTAGGACGAGGTGTTTGGAATGCATAAATGTTTATCTGTAATTATTTCCGTATATAATGAAGAAGGCAATATTGTTCCGTTATATCAAAAGCTTAGAAGAAATATGGTAACTTTGCAGAAAAAATCCCTGATTTTCCAGTATGAAATTTGTTTTGTTAATGACGGGTCAACAGATGCAACCGAAGAAAAAATTAGAGCAATCGTCAAAAAAGACACTCATACCAAATTAATATCTCTCCGTCAGAATTTCGGAAAATCAATCGCTTTGCAAACAGGGTTTCAATACTCTAGAGGAGACGTTATCATTACTCTTGATGCCGATTTGCAAGATGATCCCGATGATATTGTCAACTTTATCAACAAAATCGACGAAGGATATGATCTTGTTTCCGGTTGGAAAATCAGCAGACATGATCCGCTCGAAAAAAGGGTAATGTCAAAAATATTTAATTTTATTACGGCAAAAATCTCCGGTATTCCGCTCCATGATTTTAACTGCGGTTTTAAAGCTTATCGTCGGGAAGTCGTCAAATCTCTTTATGTTTACGGAGAATTTCATCGTTATATTCCGCTTTTGGCATTGAGAAACGGATTTAAAATCGGGGAAATTCCGGTTACGCATCACAAAAGGTTGTCAGGAAAATCAAAATTCGGCACAGAACGATATTTGCGCGGAATGTTTGACGCGTTATCTGCCGTTTTTTTGCTCAAATTTTATGACAGACCCATGTACTTTTTCGGAAAAATCGGATTAGCATTATTTGCCGTCGGTTTTATTATCTGTTCTTATTTATCGGCATTATGGTTTTCCGGACAGGCAATCGGACACCGGCCGCTACTGATTTTGGGCGTTTTATTCCTTCTTATCGGTTTTCAGTCCTTTTCTCTCGGGCTTATTGCCAATCTGATTGTCGACAACGCGGCAAAACCTGACAAAAGCGTTTTTATCCGACAGATTATTAACGAAGAAGAAGTCCATGACCTATAACGATGGCAATTTGAAAAAGCATACGACGGCAAATCCGCTTAAAAAACTTATGCTCAGATACTTTAACCATAAGCTGCTGGACATTATAAATTCTCTTAACCTGCAACAACCGGCAATTTTTGACGCCGGCTGCGGAGAGGGTTTTATTTCCAATCTGCTGGCTTTGCATATCAGCGGCGCAAAAATTCATGCTATAGACGCCAGCCCGCAGGCGATTGCTTATGCTCGAAAGCATCAGTCAGACAGGATTTGTTTTTCAACGGGAGACATATATAGCATTGATGCCGAAGACAACTCCTTTGAACTGGTATGTTCGACCGAGGTTCTGGAACATCTGAAGCTGCCGGAAACTGCCCTCAAAGAACTTGTCCGAATTGCCCGTCGTTATGTTTTGGTTTCTGTTCCGAAAGAACCTTATTTCTGCTTAGGCAACCTGCTTTCGGGCAAAAACATCCAACACTTCGGAAATCCGCCAGATCATATTAATCATTATACTTTTTGCGGATTTAAAAAATTTATAAAGCGTATTTTTCCCAATAAAAAAGTTACTGTTTTTGACTGTATTGTATGGACCATAGCTCTTATAGAAAAATGATGTTAAAAAAAATACTGCATATCCTGAATTCGGAGTTCGGCCGTTATATTTTGGCCGGACTTAGTATTACCGTATTAAATGTTGCACTTTATACGGCTTTGCTTTTATTCGGCATGCGTTATTACTGGGCTAATCTGGCGGCAATCATCTCTGCCAAAATCTATGCTTATTTTATTAATAAATTTTATGTGTACCGCAGTTTTTGCCATACTCCACAAGAGGCTGCCTCCGAGATGTTAAAGTTTTTTATCTGTCGCGGCGGAAGCGGGATTTTTGATTATTTGTCCGTCATTTTGCTGGTTGAATTGTTCGGGTGCTCGGATCTGTATTCCAAATATTTTGTTTTAGGGATTGTTATTCTTGCAAATTATTATCTTGGAAAAAATTATATCTTTAACCAAAAAGGCAAGAAACTATGAAGTTCGGACGTAAAATCGATTATAAACTTGTTTTGATTGTTTTTTTGAACTTATGCCTGATAACGCTTTATTTTTATCAAAAAACAGATTTTCACGGAGATGAAATATTTTCATTCGCCCATGCTAACAGCCGGCAAGGGCCTTATCTGGCAGACGGCATTGATTCTTTTATGGAAGACCGCCAGCATCATTTGTACGGTCAGACATTTCCCGCTGCATTTTTCAATGATTATGTAACAGTAAAATCAGGGCATGGCTTTGAATACGGGCAGATTGTATCTAACCTGACGGATGGCGTTCATCCTCCGTTTTATTATTTCGTTCTGCATACCGTCTCGTCATTTTTTCCTGAAACATTCAGTAAGTGGGTTGGTTTTCCGATTAATATTGTTTCTTTTGTCTTTTTAATTTTCTTTTTATATAAAATATCCCGTTTTGTTTTTGAGGATAAAAATCTTTGTTATCTGTGCGTAATACTTTTCGGTTTTTCTTTGGCTAATCTGAATATGGCTATTTTTATAAGGTCTTATATGTTACAAGCCATGCTTATGACCTGGTTGATATTTGAACATTTTCGCTTTTTGAAAAATGACTTTTTGAATGTCAGACAGGCTGTCCTTGTTTTTTTGCTGTCTTTTTTATGCTGTTTAACGCATTATTATTTATTGATTGCCGTATTTTTTATTGCTGCATTTACCTGCATTATTCTTTTAAAAAGAAAAAGAATCGCATTGGCGGCGCTCTATGCCACATTGATGCTGGCAAGCGTTACCGCTTTCTTTTTGTTCTTTTCTCCGGCGGTCGACGTTTTGTTGCATTCTTATCGCGGAGAAGAAACGGCCGATAAGGACTGGGGATATTACTTGTTATATTTTGAACCGTCCTTAACAAGAATCGCAAATCTGGTCATAACCAAAATCCTGCCATTCAGTAGCAATTTTTCAGGTTTTTGGCTAGTTATAGGTCTCATCCTTGCTATCTCTTTTGTAAAGCTGCGACAAAATCCTGTTCAAACAAATAATGCTTTCCTCATCTGTTTGTTTTTGTACACTGTTCCGTATATTGTGCTGATTGCTTTTATCAGTCCGGATATGGCTGATTTTGACGACAGATATTTTATGCCGCTCTTACCAACGTTATGTATTCTTATTATATATGGCGCATGGTCATTTTTGCTGGCTGCCGGTCTTTCTGTCAGAGCTGTTTTTTACGTTCTAGCGGCTTTAACCTTGTGCAATGTATTCTTGACCGATTTTTATCACCGCAGCACTTATGCTTTCAGAACAACCGAACAGGATGCGGCACTGCTGGCAGAGATGAAAGGAAAAAAAATCATTTTCAACGGCTGGAAAATTTTCAGCATTATTAATCTGGTCAATGATTTCAGAAATGTCAATTCCGTTAAAATTACAGATTATGATCAAAATAAAGAATTTATTGCAGCCCTTAAACCGGCACAAGAAGATTATGCAATTATTGCCAACAGCTCGTCAACACATTCCATGAAGCTTAATCCCCCTCCTGCCGTGCCAATTGACATACAAGCAATATCCAGCCTGCAATATTTAAAAACTTTCCGCAGAGGCTGTTATTTTTATGATTTATATAAAATCAGGCATCCGTCTGACTAAACAGCGAATCAAAAATTTTATCAATCGGTTAATTTGCTCTGCGACACGGTCAAAGCACAAAGTTTTTGCGCCGTTATCGGTGAAGGTTCGCTCAGGGACAGCAAAGTCTTGGAAGTTTTAGCAATATAGGAAACATGGCCTTTGACGTTAAAGGCAAGACAAACGCCCTTATGAATGATGCCCAGAAAAAACTAATGATCATAATTAAAAAAACACTCTAATCTTTTCTTAAACCTCAGGTTGACAAATTATTTGTGCAATCTATAATAATCGTTATTACGTTTTCGTGGAGGTTAGTCATGCTTCGCTTTTGTTGTTTTATTCTCCTTTTTGCCCTGAGTACGGCCACAGTCCGCGCCGGAAATATTCAATATGGTTATAATGCCCGCGGAGAATGGGTACCGGTGTCCATTGACGGCGAAAGGATAGAGTACGGTTATAATGCCCGTGGCGATTATGTACCGACTGCGGTAGGCAACGACAGGATTGAGTACGGTTATAATGCCAAAGGCGATTATGTACCGACTGCAGTAGGCAATGACAGGATTGATTATGGTTATAATGCCAAAGGCAATTATGTACCGACTGCAGTAGGCAACGACAGAATCGATTACGGTTATAATGCCAAAGGCGATTATGCTCCCTCTTCTGTCGGCAACGAACGGATTAATTATGGGTATGATGCTTTCGGCAATTATGTTCCGACTTCTGTCGGCGGTTTTTAGAATTCCCGTTCGCGGACGGGGGTTTTAACCGGCTCAGCCTTTCCCCGATTTTGAAAATTATATTTTTGCAGACAACAGCGCCAGTTTTTTTCCGGTTCAATACTTAACGGCAGGCGAGAGGCGACAAGCTTTCTGACTTTTGCAATGTCTTCCTCGCTATATTGCGGAGAATTTTTTCCCTTGTTCGGCATTTTAACAACACCGGTCAGATAGCGGTTAGAAATCACGCCGCCCATTACGGCTCCGACCGATTTTTGATAAGCCTTTTGCGGATTTAGATGATACTGATAAAATTCTTCTGTCGGCACATCCAACACAACCAATATATCGGCGTTTGCCGTAGAGCCGCATCTGAATTTATCTTCTGACAGCACTTGCCAAAACCCATCTTCCGTTACGTCGTGGACAATACAGCGGGCATTATTGTACCTCAAATCCAGATGGGCGGATTTGCCTTTTAATGCCGAAGAATTATATATCAGGCCGTTTTCGGCGATAGAAGAAATATGGTTGGCGGTTGTACGGTGCAGCAAACGAATGCTCCCTGCCGCCAAAGGATAAAATTCCTCAAGGCAGGAAGCCACCGGCAATCCGGTTACGGGATTGCGACTGACATAAGGTTTGTGCGTTAACGGGTGTAACAGGCGGTTATTCATCGTATTACATTATTTTTTTGTAGAATATATTATAATTATGGGATATATTATAATTGTATTTTTTACAAGACAAAATTTACTTAAGGTATAAAAATGCTAAAGAACAATAAACATAATGTTTTATTTGTTACCATTGATAGTTGCCGTTATGACACAGCCATCAATTCTCATCTTCCTTTTCTTTCCTCTTTATCAAAAATAAAAAAAGGAGAGGCTCCAAGCTCTTATACTTTACCCTCTCATATTTCTTATTTTTCAGGGATTTTGCCTAATTTAATTGACGGTGACCAATACTTGGATGGTATAGATCAAATATGGCGCTCTGTTAATGCTAAAGTTCGCAATAAAAAGGTTGCTATCACCTTTGATGGAATAAACATTATTGATTATTACCAAAAACAAAATTATAGTGTTGTAGGAGTCGGCGGAGTATCCTTTTTTAAAAAGAATAAAAATAATATATTACCATCGTTATTTAATAATTTTATACATTTTTCTAAAACGTCTAAAGAAAATTCTTTAATTCGTTCGGCCGAAGAAAGTCCTTTAATTAATCAGAATATAGAAACAATCCTCCAGAATATTCATCAGAATCAGCCATTCTTTTTATTTATAAATTGTCCAGAAACTCATATTCCTTATAATTGTCCTATTTCTCAAGATATTGACGAAAATTATATAAAATTGATTTCTAAAATATATTCTTTAGATTTCATTAAAAACATTGACAAACAACATCCTATTATCTTATCTCCTGAGGAACGAAATATTATTTTAAATCAACAAAAAAATCTTTAGAATGGATAGACCAACAACTATCTATTCTTGTAAATAAATTACCCCAAAATAAATTAGAAACACTTGTTATTGTTCTATCTGATCATGGAGAAGAGCTTGGTGAAGGGGGAAGAATTGGTCACGCCCATGTTCATCAAACTGTTATGGAGGTGCCTATTTGGTGCGGCATTTTAAGGAGACAAAAATGAATATAAAAAAATGTATACTACACGGAGGTTTTGCGAAAAAAG
>CAKQRB010000072.1 GCA_934271195.1 uncultured Alphaproteobacteria bacterium
GATTTTTCCTGTTCCCGGCATATCCACCGCCTCAATAAAGAGAATGTCACCGCCGACTTCCGTCCATGCCAGACCGGTTGTAACACCGATATGATCTTCGGACTCCGCCTCGCCGTAACGATATTTGATAACGCCGAGATACTTCTCCAAATTTTTGGCATTAACCTCAATATGGTCATTTTTCTCCAGCAAAATATTTTTTACGGCTTTGCGTGCAATCTTGGACAATTCTCGTTCCAAATTACGCACGCCGGCTTCTCTGGTATAATAACGGACAATATCACGGATAGCCTCGTCCGTAATAACCAATTCATGCGGCTTGACGGCGTTTTCCTCAAAAATCTTCGGTATCAGATGACGTTTGGATATTTCAATTTTCTCATCTTCGGTATACCCCGAAAGCCTGATAATTTCCATACGATCCAACAGCGGCCGCGGCATATCCAGAGAATTTGCCGTTGTCACAAACATCACATCGGAAAGGTCATAATCCACTTCCAGATAATGGTCGTTAAAGGCCGCATTCTGCTCCGGATCCAACACCTCCAGCAGCGCCGAACTCGGATCGCCGCGCCAGTCATTGCCTAACTTATCTATTTCGTCAAGCAGGAACAACGGATTAGAAGTCGCAGCTTTTTTCATTCCTTTAATAATTTTTCCCGGCATAGAACCAATATAAGTCCGGCGATGTCCGCGGATTTCCGCCTCATCGCGCATACCGCCGAGCGAGGCGCGCACAAAACTACGGCCCGTCGCCCGCGCAATAGATTTGCCGAGAGAAGTCTTGCCCACGCCGGGAGGACCGACCAAACACAAAATCGGGCCTTTCACTTTGTCAGCTCGCGACTGCACGGCCAAATACTCCACAATTCTTTCTTTGACCTTGTCCAGACCATAGTGATCTTTCTCCAAAATATCCAACGCTTTTTGCAAATCCTTGTTGACTTTGGAACGTTTTTTCCACGGAATATCCAAGAGCCAGTCAAGATAATTGCGCACTACAGTTGCCTCGGAAGACATTGAACTCATATTCTTCAGCTTTTTCACTTCAGCCAGAGCTTTTTCCTTAGCCTCTTTAGACAATTTGGTCTTTTCAATCTTTTTCATATATTCGGCAATCTCATTGCCGTCTTCATCATCGCCGAGCTCTTTCTGAATCGCCTTCATCTGCTCATTCAGATAATACTCTTTCTGGCTTTTCTCCATCTGCTGTTTAACGCGGGACTTAATTCGGTTTTCCACTTCCAGCATTGTAATTTCGGAATCCATAAAGCCCAAAATTTTTTCAAAGCGCTCATACAGGGTTTCTCCCTCCAGCAAAGCCTGCTTTTCCTCAATTTTAAGAAAAAGGTGCGAAGCAATGGTATCGGCAAGCTTGCTGTAATCCTCAATCTGATTAACCGCGGACAAGGCTTCGGGCGGAGTCTTGCGCGAAAGTTTCACATATTCTTCAAACTGTGACAATACGGCACGTACCAGAGCTTCCAGCTCCAGATTGTCTTTTTCTTCAACTTCCGGCAGAATTGTTGCCGTAACTTCAATAAACTCAGGATTATCGGCAAACGCATCAATCTTAACCCGCTCCAACCCCTCAATCAGAACTTTAACCGTACCATCAGGAAGTTTCAAGAGTTGCAAAACCGTACCGACCGTACCGACCTTAAACAAATCCTCAGCCGTCGGGTCATCAATTTTTGCGTCTTTCTGAGTCAGCAGCACCACATTTTTATCTTTGTCAACACCGGCCTGCAAAGCCTTGATAGACTTGTCCCTTCCCACAAACAGCGGAACCACCATTTTTGGATAAACCACAATGTCCCGCAACGGAAGAACCGGATATTTTTCTTTTGTCTCTGCCATTTCATAAACACCTTACAATTTTAACCTACCCACAATATATAAGTTGGCATAATGCCATCTGCAACAATACTGCAAAACTTTTTTGGCACAAATACGTTTTGCAGGCAATCTTAAACTTTTTAATCCACAAGCCTCTGTCGCAGCCGACGTTTTATTAAGAACAAACTTATAAGAAGAAGACAGACTTTATATAAAAAAGCCAAAGTTATGCGCAAAACGCATAAAAAGACTTTATAAAAAAGAAAAAATATATAAAATGGCATTAAGTAATAAAATCCATATCCGGAGAATAAAAAAAACAATGGTGTCAGGCAATAAGAATATCATCCCCAACGACGGAATCAGAGTTGAACTTTCCGTCACGCTCGGAACCGCCGACCTGCGCGTCCACCAGCTGCTCAAGCTCGGCCGCGGCGCGGTTGTTGAACTTGACCGCGGAATCAATGACTATGTCGACATTTATGCCAATGATGTCTTAATCGGCCGCGGCGAAGTGATCATCACGGAAAACGATTCTATCGGCATCTCCGTTACGGAAATGATTGGAAGCAAAGGTTGAGCCCTCCATGTCTAAATCCAAGCCGTTAAAAAAAGCACTCAAAAAAATTACCAGATCCAAATTTGTCACCCGGCTCGTGAGCCGGCTGCTTTATCTGTATGTCAAATTTGTTTTTGCCACCAGTCGGTGGGAAATCCGCGGTCTGGACAACATCCTGAATACCTGGATGGAAGAAGGCAATTTTATTTTGGTCGGCTGGCACGGCCGCGCCTTGATGATGCCGATGATTTTCAAAAAAAACTATCATCCGGAAATGCGGGCTCTGGTCTCATTGCACAATGACGGCCGTATTATTGCCGGCATACTGGAACGATGCGGCATCAAAACCATTGGCGGATCAACCAGCAACAATGCCAAAGGCGCCGCAGTCAACATCATGCACACACTCAACAACAAAATTTCCGTCACCATTATCCCTGACGGCCCGCGCGGTCCTCGTATGCGCATGAGCATGAGTCCGGTTTACTTTGCGCACAAGACCGGCAAACCGCTGATTGGCATGGTCTACAGCGTTAAAAAAGCCAAAATCATTGAAAAAGCCTGGGATAAAATGATGATTCCGGTGCCATTCAATCAGGGCATATATCTGATTTCAGAACCTTTTTATGTTCCCAAAGAAGCGGACGAAAAAGAACTGGAACAATATCGTCTTGACTTCGAAAAAATTATGAACAACCTGAACGACGAAGCCGACAGAGCAATGGGAATTCCGCAAGTTCTGCCTGGCAACGACGTCAAAATCAAGAAACATCTGGCAGAGAAAAAATAATGTTTATCGGTATTTACAACACTCTGATTCGCGCATTTTATCCGCTGGTCATCAAACGCTACATCAACAAACGTAAGAAAAACGGCAAAGAAGACCTCAAGCGCTTCAACGAACGTATCGGCAAGCCGCAAAAGCAGCGGCCGGAAGGCAAGCTGATTTGGATGCATGGCGCTTCCGTTGGCGAAAGCCTGTCCATGTTACCGCTCATTACCCGTCTGCTTGAGGCCTACCCGGATTTAAACATCATGGTCACGACCGGCACCGTTACCTCCGCCGAACTGATGAACAAAAGGCTGCCTGAACGTGCGTTTCATCAATATATTCCAATTGACCATCCCCGTTTTGTTCGCCGTTTTATCAAATACTGGCGGCCGGATCTTGTCTTGTGGTTTGAATCGGAATTATGGCCGGCATTGCTGTCTGGAATCAAAAAAAATAACATTCCGCTGATTTTGATTAACGGCCGTATCTCCAACAAATCTTTCAAAATGTGGCAACAGTTTGACTACATCTGCAAAGAGCTGCTGGACTGTTTTACCCTGTGCCTCGGCCAGTCGGAAGAAGACGCCTATCGCCTGCGCGTTCTCGGTGCCAGAGACTCAATGTGCCTCGGCAACATTAAATACGCCGGCATCAACCCGCCGGTAGATGAAACCAAACTGTCAGAGTTAAAATCCCAAATAGGAAACAGAACGATATGGTGCATTTGCTCAACCCATGACAATGAAGAGGTCCGCGCGGCGCAAATCCACAAGAACCTTAAAAAAGAATTTTCTGACTTATTGCTGATTGCCGCCCCCCGCCACCCGCACCGTGGACCGGAGATTCAAAAAGTCCTCAATGAACTTGGCCTGAAAACAGCACTTCGCTCGGCCGGCGAAAAAATTTCAGACAAGACTGATGTTTATATCGCCGACACCATCGGAGAAGTCGGCCTGTGGTATACTCTGAGTCCGATAACTTTCATCGGCGGATCATTGATTCCGCACGGCGGACAAAATTTTATGGAGCCGTCACGCTTTCGCAATGCCGTGATCGTCGGACCGCATATGCACAACTTTACCGACGCAATGAACCGTGCAAAAAAAGCCGATGCCATCATTCAGGTTCAAAATGATGTGGAGCTGGAAGAAAGCATCCGCAGCCTGCTTCAACACAAAGAACTGCTGGAAGCCAAACGTAGTCTGGCTTATAACTGGGCTCAGGGAGAAGCAAAAATTCTGGACGGGATTTTGGATAAGGTCAAAGGATATATTTAAGATGAAGACCCCTGTTTTCTGGAACAGCGATAACCTTTTGTCAGACCTGCTCTGCCCGCTGGGATGGATTTATGCTTTAGCCAGCAGACTGCGCCTCCGCTTCAAAAAAAGCCGCAAAGTCGTTTGTCCGGTTATCTGCATCGGCAATCTGACGGCCGGCGGCACCGGCAAAACGCCGGTTTCCGTTTCCATTGCCGCAATGTTGCAGCAGGCCGGTAAAAAACCTTTTTTCGTTACCCGCGGTTACGGCGGCAAAAGCCGCAATATTTTTGCAGACCCGACACGTTACGATGTCCGCCAAACCGGTGACGAACCGTTGCTCCTTGCACGTCAGGCTCAAACCGTCATTAACCCGAACCGTGCTCAGGGAGCTGAACTGGCTGTACAAAACGGCGCTGACATCATTATAATGGATGACGGTTTTCAAAACCCCGGATTATATAAAGATTTGTCGTTTTTAGTCTTTGATGGCGCTTCCGGCATCGGCAATGGCAAATACATTCCAGCCGGTCCGCTGCGCGAAAATTTTGCCGCCGGATTAAAACGGGCACAAGCGGCTATTATTCTGGGTGAAGATAAGCACAATCTGACAAAACGCCTGAAAAAGCTGCCGGTTTTTTACGGAAAGGTAAAAGCTCTGCCTCCCAAACTGCCACCGCAAAACATTATTGCTTTCGCCGGCATCGGTCGCCCGCAGAAATTTTACAACTCGTTAAAAGAACTCGGTTTTACTCTGATAAAAACCTTTGACTTCGGCGATCATCATTTCTATACCGAAGACGAGTTGCAAAATCTTCTCCACGAAGCCCATTATTTTAATGCCGAACTATTCACCACGGCCAAAGATTTTGTGAAAATTCCAACCATATTGCAGCCTCATTTCAATGTGCTGGAAATTTCAGTTGAATGGAAAAATCCGCAGGAACTGACAGACTTTATCTTAAAACGGCTGCCGTCAATAAAATCACCGAACTAAAAGGCACAAAACCTTTTTCGCCTTGATAGTTACGAAAATAGTTCCGACAAAAACCTTTTATCAGGCGAAAGACTACCATCAGGCCTGCCTCAAAAAAACGCTGAAGAAAACGTTTTGCGTTAAAACATCATTTTATACTTATAAACAAAAAACATATTGACAAAATTTAACAAAATGGTATATTTAGTCATCTTTTCACACATTTTTACAATTTTCGGAGACTTAAATGCCCGTAAAAACATATATTTCACGCGACCAAATCAAACAGTACATCTCCAGTCAGGCTTCTGTCAGATATTCTGGAAAATCAAACAGCTACTTAGACAGCTGCAATCAGGTGATCTGTAACCAAAGCATCGATCTTATAGATGACTACCTGAACAACAGAATTGAAACCGCTCCGGAAGCATTTAAAGATATTGAAGATTTGATTTATACATTAAAATTAAGTTCAAACCGCAAAACCTCTTTGCAATTGCAAAAGGCATTACACCGTTTGGAACAAAAAAAATCATTGATGCTTCAAACAATTCAACAGCTGAAAAATCTAAAAAACATCAAAATCGTTACGGACATCTTAAACAGCAAAAAAGCCGCAAAAAAATTAAGCGCTGCGGAGCTAAACATCATAAACGAAACATTAAAACAAAATCCGACCGATAAAAGACTGCGTCAAAAAGCAGAAAGCTATGCCCTGCTCTGCCTTTCTTCCTTAAAAAACAACGGAGAATTTAACAAGAGAAATCCTGAGCATATAAAACTTGTCAATAACTATAACCTGCAACATGTTAAAACAGCTCAAAAAAAACATACAAATCCGTTGCCGGTAAAAACAACCGCTCCGACCCAAAAGAAAGCGGGCTTTATAAAAATTTTAGCTTTGAAACTCAAAGGCCTAAAAGACAAATATCAGGATAAAATTGAATTTTTAAAACATCGCCTACACAGAAAGAAGCGAAAAATCAAAGACTTTATATTTCTGGGAACAGCAACTGCCATTTCTGTTTTTTTGGGCAAAAATATTATGAAAGAAATCAATTATACCTATACGCCCCCAATTAAACCGGCCAAAGAGACCAAAATAACACCGGTACAGCAGACACCGGAAAATCAGAAAAAAACAGCAGACTTCGCTAAAGCCGCAGAAACTGTTATTACCGGAGACTATTATGATACGGCATTGCAAATTCACCTGAAATCCGCAGATAAAGTGCAAAAGCTGTATAATCAAATTGCCGCTTTGGCAGAGGAAGGTAAAATCTCACCGGATAGTGAAAATGGTATAAAACAATACGCTCATGCCTTCACCATGTACCGGCTTATCCGCCCGAATTCTGAAGAAAGTAAGGCCATTCAAAACTTGTTAAACGGCGGTCAGGAAGACGGAAGATATATTGACGGACTGGTAAAAAAGGCCGGACGGCATGGTCAGGGCGTCAAACCGGACAATAATAGCATTACGCACAGCAATTTTGACAATGCCGCAACAACACTGCAATTGCAGCATTTGAAGAACCTGCAGACAAGGTAAAACTTCTTACCTTCAACGTTTCTCGTAAACCGACTCTCCGAGTAAAAAAAGCCGCCTCTTAAAGGACGGTTTTTTAATGGCGGATGGTATAGAACGGCTACGTAAAAACAGCCAAAGTAATGGCTGTTTTTATCTGCAACGTCTCAGAAAACGTTGGCAAGCAAGGGAAGCGAAGCAACCACAGCGCGCTTACGTTCCTGAGGAATAGTCCTATGCGTTTTATGGAAAATACAATTTTCCTTAAAACGGCTCTCCGCATAAAAAAAAGCCGTCCCTTAATGGACGGTTTTTTAATGGCGGAGAGTATAGGACTCGAACCTATGCATCCCAATCGGGATGACAGATTAGCAATCTGCTGCATTACCACTCTGCCAACTCTCCGCAAGTTCGGTTTTATATGTATAATATCTTTTCCGCTCCGTCAATACCTTTTTTATTTTTTTATTCACAAATCAGCTTTTGCTGTTTGCAAAAAACAATCCATGTTGACAATTAACATTCAGAAATTCTATATTTTTTATAGAAACAAATTATAAAACATATTATTTATGAAAACACAAAGATTATTTATTGCGCTGATACTTGTTCTGGGAGTTGTCTGTTGTTCTTGTTCATCTTATTATCAGGCCGGCACGCCGCTCTCACCCAAATACTATTATTGTATTGTCGGAGATTCGATTAGTTCTTCGCCTGTTGTTCCGCATCCGAACTTTGCAACGATAGGCCCTTCGCCATCTCAAAAACAAGTGTCAGAAAAAACAGAATGGGTAAACACTATCATGTCCCGCAACAGCATCATACCTGTCATACTCATACTATTTAGCTCGCCAAATTAAAAAAAATCCCGCTTGTCACGATTGACTTGCGGGATTTTACAGATTTAATTCAAAACAATATTAAGATAAGTCATAAAAATAAACCCCAAAAACAATGCAAAAGCAGAACGGTTTGTCTTATGCGTGCCATAAGTCTCTGGCAATATCTCATTTATAACTACAAAAAGCAATGTTCCTCCGGCCAAGGCCATTCCCAAAGGCACAATTTTTTCACTAAGCCCCATTGTCACCAACCCGAGAAGAGCTCCCAACGGCTGAATCAGCCCGACTGCCGCCGCTGTCAAAGCCGCTTTCAGACGGGAACATCTGGCTGCCACCAAAGAAATTGCAATCGTCAATCCTTCCGGAATATTATGCAGAGAAATCCCAATGACCAAACTGTCAGGGTTCATAAAATCTTCAGCGCTATATGCCACCCCCACAGCCAAACCCTCCGGAATTTTATGCAGCGTAATGGCAATAATAAAAAGCCAAGCCTTCCGCAGATTAAAACCGCTCAGACCGTGATGTCCCATATTATTATGCTCATGCGGCAAAACAGCATTCAAAATCCATACCAGAGCCACACCGGCAAAAACCGCTTCCACATACCAGAACGCCGCCACATGCACATCCGGATCAAATCGGATAATCTGCCCCATTGCTGGCACCAAAAGAGAAAAGAAAGCGGCAGCAATCATAACACCGGCCGCAATATTGAGCATAAAATTAATCTCTTCCTGCGTGTAGTTTTTTTTCAAAAAAATCATAAAACCGCCGACACCGGTAATCAGACCGGCAACCATTGCCGCCGTCAGTCCTTGTAAAAAGACACTGTCCATTACAATTTCCTTTCTTTAATCTTTTCCATAATCCGTTTATAAACTGGCGCCGTTGCCTCTTCGTTAGCCACAGCCAACAGCCGCTCATTAGCAATCCAACTCACAGCTCTGTTCTCGTCAGGCTTGGGGCGGACAAACTCATGTTCGTCAGCCTCAAACAAGTAGGTAAAATTCAAATGCAAATGGGCCGGAATCTGCATTTGGTTTTTATAATGCGCTCCGACCCCGAGAATACAAAAATCAACTGGCTCGTCAGCCAGCAATTTCATAGACTGCAGGCCGCACTCTTCCGCGGCTTCTTTTCGCGCCACGGCGACCAAATCCGTCTCACCGTCGGCATGACCGCCAAACCAGCCCCAATGCTTGTACAGATTATGAAAACCAAGCAGTGTATGATTGCGCCGCGCATTGACAATCCAGCAGGAAACAGTAATATGCGCGGTCAAATTCTCTCTTTTATATAAAGAAAGCGAATTTTTCTTACGCATTTCCAAGAGTTGTACCAGAGCCTTGCGATCCGCCTCTTCCGCCTCGTCATACGGCCAGTAGGTGCCGGCCCAGTCTAAAAGCTCCATGTCTTTTCCTATCTGTTATTGCGCCAGCTTTTCCGAAACCATTTTGTTCACGATCGCCGGATTGGCCTTGCCTTGGGATTTTTTGATAACCTGTCCGACAAACCAGCCCAGAAGATTGTTTTTTCCAGCCTTATAAGAAGCAACATTTTCCGGAGAAGAAGCAATAACTTCATCGACAAGCGCCTCAATCGCGCCGGTATCCGTCACCTGCTTAAGACCTTTTTCTTCCACAATCTTATCAGGAGCCTGACCGGTTTCCGCCATAATCTCAAACACGTCTTTGGCAATTTTTCCCGAAATCACGTCTTTGGCAATCAGATCAACCAACATACCGAGATTTTCGGGGCTAATCGGACTTTCAGAAATTCTGAGCGCGTTTTTGTTGAGCATGGCAAAAAAGTCGCCCATCATCCAGTTGGCCACCTTTTTGGCATCTCTACCCTTGGCTGCTGTCTCAAAAAACTCGGCAATCTCACGATTCTCACAAAGAATACGAGCATCATACTCAGTAATGCCTAAATCATGGACAAAGCGTTCACGTTTGGCATCAGGCAGTTCAACCATATTTTTTTTGATTCCGTCAATATACTCGTCGGAAAGCTGCAGCGGCAACAAATCAGGTTCTGGAAAATAGCGGTAATCATGAGCAAATTCTTTTTTGCGCATCACTTTTGACTTTCCGGTAGACGGATCAAACTGGCGAGTTTCCTGCTCAATTGTGCCGCCGGCTTCATAAACCTCAACATGGCGTCTAGCCTCGTTCTCAATGGCCTGCATCACAAAACGCATACTGTTGACATTTTTCATTTCCGTCCGCGTCCGGTAACCGTCCTCACCAACTTTGCGAACCGAAACATTAACGTCACAGCGCATGGAACCTTCATCCATATTGCCGTCACAAGTACCTAAGTAACGGACAATAGAACGCAGCTTTTTCAAAAATTCACCGGCTTCTTCCGGAGAACGAAAATCCGGTTTGGTCACAATTTCCATCAAGCCCACGCCTGCGCGGTTCAAATCAATAAAACTCATACAGGGATCAAGATCATGAATGGACTTTCCTGCATCTTGCTCAATATGCAGCCGCTCAATGCCGATTTTTTTAACAAATCCGTCTTCCAACGCCACTTCAACAAAACCCTCTCCGACAATCGGATGCTGGAACTGCGTAATCTGATACCCCTGCGGCAAATCGGCATAAAAATAGTTCTTACGAGAGAATTCAGAATACTTGTTGATTTTGGCATTCAGCCCCAAACCTGTTTTAACAGCCTGACGCACGCATTGTTCATTCAGCGTCGGCAACATTCCTGGCATTGCCGCATCGACAAAAGACACATGTGTATTCGGCTCGGCACCGAACTCGGTGGAAGAACCGCTGTACATTTTAGATTCTGAAATAATCTGACAGTGAATTTCCAAACCGCAGATAACTTCCCACTTGTTGTTTTCGGTTTCAATAATCATCGCCGGCATCTTACTTTACTCCCTTAAAAGCCGCATCTTTTTCTAAAGCCGAAGCGGCTTTGAAAATCGTTCCCTCGTCAAAAGCCCGTCCGATCAGTTGCAAACCGAGCGGAAGACCGCTTTCGCTCAAGCCGACAGGCAAACTCATCGCCGGAAGTCCGGCCAAATTGACCGAAACGGTAAATACGTCATTCAGCCACATCGTCAACGGATTTTCCTGCATGGATTTGTCTCCGACCGGAAAAGCTGGTGTTGGTGTTGTCGGTGTCAGAATAATGTCGCATTTTTCAAAGGCTCTCTGAAAATCGTCACGAATAAGGCGGCGTACTTTCTGGGCTTTCAGATAATAAGCGTCATAATATCCGGCCGACAAGACATAAGTCCCGATCATAATCCGGCGCTTGACTTCTCTGCCAAAACCTTCGCTGCGGGTATTGACATACATCTCGTCCAAATGCTCGCCGTCTACACGCAAACCGTAACGCACGCCGTCATAACGCGCCAGATTGGACGAAGCCTCAGCCGGTGCGATAATATAATAAACTGCCAGCGCATATTTGGTATGTGGCAGGGAAATGTCAATAATTTCGGCCCCGCGCGCACGCAGCATTTCAATCCCTTTGTCCCAATATTTAACCATATCGGCACTCATGCCGTCAACGCGGTATTCCTGTGGAATACCGATTTTCAGACCTTTGACATTCTGACCAAGAAAAGCCTCAAAATCAGGAACGGCAATATTAGCCGACGTAGAATCTTTAACATCATGGCCGGACATAGTCTTAAGCAGCAAAGCGCAGTCACGCACATCTTTGGCGAGCGGACCGGCCTGATCAAGAGAAGAGGCAAAAGCAATAATACCATAACGGGAGCAACGACCATAAGTCGGTTTGATACCGGTCACGCCGCAATAAGCCGAAGGCTGACGAATAGAACCGCCGGTATCCGTTCCCAGCGCTCCGGCACAAATATTAGCAGCCACGGCCGCCGCCGAACCGCCGGAAGATCCGCCGGCAACCAGATCTCGACTGTCATTTTTAGCCTTCCACGGATTAATCGCCGGCCCGTAATAGCTGGTCTCATTGCTTCCGCCCATGGCAAACTCGTCCATATTCAGCTTGCCGAGAAAAGTTGCGCCGGCATTCAACAGATTCGACGTAACGCTAGATTCATAGGGCGGAACAAAACCGTCCAAAATATGAGAACAAGCAGTTGTCCGAATACCTTTTGTGCAAAATAAATCTTTCACGCCGAGAGGAATACCGTCCAAAGCCAGCGCCGAACCGTTTTGATAACGTTCATCGGAAGCCTTGGCCTGCTCCAACGCTTTTTCCGGCGTTTCCAACACATAAGCGTTATAAGAGCGGTTACTTTCCATGGCCTCAATATAAGCCCTGTTCAGCTCTGTTGCGGAAAATTCTTTCTTTTTTAATCCGCCCAAAGCTTGAGAAATTGTCAAATCTGTTAACTTAGCCATCTTTTTTCTTTCTTGTTTAATACCAAAATAAAATTACCGCAGAACCTGTCCGACAGACACATCAAACAGCAAATTGCTTTAGAAAACTCTCTGCCGGTTCTCTAAAAACTCCGTCAGGGAGAATTTATAAAGTAATTTGCCAAGCGAAGAAAATTTTAGCGTACAAATTAGTACGTGAATTTTCTGAGACTGCCGCAAATTGCTTTAGAAAACTCTCTGCCGATTCTCTAAAAACTCCGTCAGGGAGAATTTATAAAGTGATTTGCCAAGCGAAGAAAATTTTAGCGTACAAATTAGTACGTGAATTTTCTGAGACTGCCGCAAATTGCTTTAGAAAACTCCCTGCCGGAGTTTTTACTCTACGACTTTCGGCACCGCATAATACCCATACGCTTTGAGCGGCGCATTCTGCAAAACTTCTTCCTGAATATTGCCGTCAGTCACTTCATCTTTGCGCATGGTAATAAAATGCTCGTTCACGGAAGCCAGCGGCTCCACACCGTCCGTATTTACTTCGTTAAGCTCGTTAATCCAGTTCAGGATTTTGTTAAATTCTTGTTCCGTAGCGGCAACTTTATCTTCATCAATTCTCAAACGCGATAAAAAAGCCACCTTTTTTACATCTTCGGCACTGATTGTCATCTTCATGTCCTAAAAATACATTTTCATTAAACGGAGTCAGAATATTCAAAAACGATTCAAATTTCAATCATTTTTATCTACATAATCACCTTTAGAGGCGGCAATATCGCATCAAAATTCAATCTCTGCCACAAACGCCATTCTTCCATAAGCCCTTTTTCCAGTTTTGAGCGAGATTCAATCATCACCTTCGGAGTGTTTTTCAAAATCTCATTAAGTTTTTCAGCCAATGTCTTTGGTTCAGGATAATAGATTACCTCAAACTTTTCTTCAGCTCCGATACCAGCCAACTCTTTAGCTTTCATAATTGCTTCGTTCACACCGCCGATACCATCGACCAGCTTAAACCGGACAGCATCTTCTCCGGTCCAAACCCGCCCGCGCGCCAAAGCATCAATCTTCTCAGGCGCAATCTTGCGTTCCTGAGCCGTTTTAGCGGTAAAATCGCGATAAACATTGTCCAAAGAACGGTTAAAGGCTTCTTTCTCACTGGCAGAAAACATTCTGCTTGTCGTCAGCAAACCGGCGTTCCGGCCAAAATTGACCTGCCCCCAATGTACGCCGAGTTTATTCCACAGTTTCTGCAGTACAATCTTGCCACCCAAAACTCCGATAGACCCAGTAACAGTCGACGGCTCGGCATAAATGTAGTCACCGGCCAGAGAAACAAAATACCCGCCGGAAGCGGCATAATCCCCTTGCGAAACCACCACCGGCAGTTTGCGCGTCAGTTTCATTTTCTTTAAAGCATACCAGATTTCGTTTGCCGCATTATAACTCCCGCCCGGCGAGTTCACGCGCAAGACCAAAGCTTTTACTTGCGGATTGTTGGCAATCTTGTCCAAATACTGCGCAATGGTTTCCGAACCGCTGACAAACTCATTGCGCACCGGATTATACAAACTTTTTCCGGTATCTATCGTTCCCTCAATCGCCAAAAAAGCCACGGCCGACATATTTTTTCTTTCCGGATTGAGTTGCGCCAGATAATCATAGACGCTGACAATCTCGGCATTCTTATAACGGAAAGTAATTTCCTGAATCATATCCGGCCGGTAAGCGGTATAATCGATTAATCCGGCTGCAATTCCGTCATTTGAACGGATCGGCGCATTGTTGACCAATGCCGCCAGATTTTTCAACCCGATTTTCCGATCAAGGCTGATATCCGCCATAATTCGTCCGAACAAAGAGTTTCCGAGCTTTAAAGTCTCTTCCAGATGTTCCTTGGAAAACTGGTTTGACAACAGCGGCGCAACGGCATTTTTATATTCATAACGGGTATAAAACTCGGGCGTTACGCCGATTTTATCCAAAAAATCTTTCACAAACGGCATTTCTATACTAATGCCGGTCAGCCCGATGTCAGTATCCGGCTGCATCCAAATCTCGTCAAAAGCAGAGGCCAGATAATATTCTGAAGTTCCGCCGCCAAACTCTCCCATCCCCGGAGCATAAATATAAGCCTTCTTACCGCTTGCCCGAATAGCCTTAATCACATTACGCAATTCCTGAATCTGCGCCAGTCCGAGAGAAGAGTTGCTGACCTCCGCCACCACAGCTTTAATGCGGGGATCTGCTATGGCTGTTCCCAGAGCCTTTAACAAATCAAAATAACTGATTCCGGGCACTTCCGTAATATCGGAAATAAGCGTGTCTTCCCTGACCTCTGAAACGGCATCGTCAAAATTCACAAACAATATGGCCTGTTCCGGTACGGGTTGCGCCGGCGACGCTTCTTTCCGCAACAGGCTGATAACCACCACCGTCAATAACACAAACAAAATCCCCAGAATGGCAAAAGCATAAGTCACGGCTTTGATAAGCAGCTTAATACTCAAAAATTTTCTCTGGTTTTTTCCTGCCATTTTTGGAAAAGGTTCATTTATCTGCGCCATAACACCTCCGCAAAGCTAAAAAGATAACATAATCACTATAGCTCGTTCTCCTCCTTTGACTCAAGCCCTATTTTATTTCATAAACAAAAAAGGAACCCCCACGTAAAACGTGGGGTTCTTCACATGCGGGTATAACCCTAACAGTGCCAGCGAACGCCTTAAGGGCGCATGACGGTCTGACAGGGCGAAAATTACTTGCTACCCGTAAACG
>CAKQRB010000073.1 GCA_934271195.1 uncultured Alphaproteobacteria bacterium
TTGCCTATCTGTTCAAATTCTTTTTCCTTAAAACCGCGGGTTGTTCCGGCCGGGGTGCCGACACGGATTCCCGAAGTAACCTTCGGCGGCATCGGGTCAAAAGGAATGGCATTTTTGTTACAGGTGATATTTGCCCGCTCCAAAGCCTTATCCACCACATTTCCTGTCAGTTTTTTCGGACGCAGGTCAACCAAAAGCAAATGCGTGTCTGTCCCGCCGGAAACCAGATCCAACCCGCGTTTTTTCAAGGTTTCGCCCAGTGCTTTGGCGTTTTTCACCACCTGTACGGCATAATTCTTAAATTGCGGTGTCAGAGCCTCGCCGAAACAAACAGCCTTTCCGGCAATCACATGCATCAACGGTCCGCCCTGCGTTCCCGGAAAAATGGCAGAATTAACCTTCTTGGCAATTTCTTCATTATTGGTCAGAATCATTCCGCCACGGGGACCGCGCAAAGTTTTATGCGTTGTTGTCGTCACCACATCAGCCCAATTTAACGGATTCGGATGCGCGCCGCCGGCCACCAGTCCGGCAAAATGCGCCATATCGACCATCAAATAAGCTCCGTTTTTTTCTGCCACAGCCTTAAACCGAGCAAAATCAATAATCCGCGGATAAGCCGATCCGCCGGCAATAATAAGCTTTGGACGATTCTCCAGAGCCAGACGTTCCACTTCGTCATAATCAATCAGGCCAGTGTCCTTTTTAACGCCATATTGCACGGCCTTCAGCCATTTGCCTGAAATTGAAACCTTGGAACCATGGGTCAAATGGCCGCCGGCATCCAAAGACATTCCCATAATCACATCGCCGGGTTGCAACAAAGCGGCATAAACCGCCGTATTAGCCTGCGAACCGGAATGCGGTTGAACATTTGCAAATTTGGCATCAAACAGCTTTTTAGCGCGTTCAATCGCTAAATCTTCCACAATGTCAACATACTCGCAACCACCATAATAACGCTTATGCGGATAACCCTCGGCATACTTATTGGTCAAAACAGACCCTTGAGCCTCCAGCACCGCCGGAGAAACAATATTTTCCGAAGCAATCAGCTCAATCTGATTCTGCTGGCGTTTTTTCTCCAGCTCAATCGCCTCAAACACTGCTCTGTCTTCTTGTTGCAAATCCTTTGTAAAATCCATCTTTACTCTTCTCCCGACAAATCTAACTTATCAATTCTGCGCTGATGGCGCTCTCCGCCGAAAGAAGCTCCTTCAAAAGCCTCCAGACGGGCAATCACCTCATCATAACGCATGGTTCTGCCGCCAAATACCACCACATTGGCATTGTTATGTTCTTTAGCCAGACGGGCAACGTCTTCACTATAAAGCAAAGCGGCACGGATTCCCTTAAAACGGTTGGCCGCAATCGAAATTCCGATTCCGGTTCCGCAAATTAAAATTCCCCAATCGGCATCTCCCCGCAAAATCTTGTTGCAGGCTGCCGCGGCAATATCAGGATAATCGCAGGAGTCGGAAGAATATGTCCCCACATCGTCCAAAGCAATGCCCCTGCCGGCATAATAATTTTTAATCTGTTCTTTCAACTCCAGTCCGCCATGATCAGAAGCAATCACAATCTTCATCGCCTGTCTCCTTTTCTTATCAAATTGCGCTTATCATAAAAACAACCGCGTACTTGTGCAATATTTATTCCCGATTTGCCACAAAAAAAATATACAGCGCTCAGAATCTTGATTTTTAAATATATTTCAAAAAAATCACAACCCTGTGCAAAAAATATTAAAATTTCTCTTGACGAGCACAAAAAAAACTGTATATATAGAGACACCGAATGAGTTGAAGGTAGTTCGAATTGGCCGGTTGGCAGAGTGGCTCATGCAGAGGACTGCAAATCCTTGTACATCGGTTCAATTCCGGTACCGGCCTCCAACGATTTATTATTCCGACTTAGCTCAGCGGTAGAGCAATCGGCTGTTAACCGATCGGTCATCTGTTCGAATCAGATAGTCGGAGCCAACAAAAAAGACCAGTTCAAAACTGGTCTTTTTCTTTTGTAATCAATACATAATATACATAAACAGCATGCTCTGAATATTAAGCTGCTATTCTGAAAAGTTAAACGGGGGTTATTAGATTTTAATATCTTTTTTGGGCTGAGCCTGATAATCCTGAATTTCTTCTTTTATGGCATTGCCGCTGTCTTTAGCCATCTGAGCCGCGCCGGTTCCAACTGTATCAACCACCTGACCGACTGTCGTCTTTTCGGTAATGTTTCCGTCATAAATTCCTTTTCCGATCAGATAAATCACAATAATCAAAATTAGATAAAACACATATTTCAAAAAAGTTCCCATAACATTTCTCCCAAGATGATTTTCTGTAATCTAGATAATAATATTTTTCAAATTTTCAACCAGATTTTCTCCTTTATTTTCCGTTATCCAAGCTTTTTTACCCTTTTCCGCTAGCCATTCTCTTTATTTCTCCTCCGAATTTCTCCCTCATTTCTCCTCTCTCACCATCTTTCGCTCATTCCTTCACTCTCCGCTCACCATTCCTCCTTTTTCCTTTCTTCTCCTCTTTTGGCCAAAATCCCCTTTGCTTTTCCTATTTCCTGCCCAAAATCTCCGCCAAACTTTTCGTTATTTGTTAAATCATGCGTATTCTTGTGGTATTGTGACCATTATTAAAAAAAGCCTTCCAATTCTGAAAGGCTTTTCTTTTTTAATTGCTATTCCGCATTTTCTGTCGGTTTTTCATCCGCCGGAATAATATCCGGTAATTCGCCGATAGCTTTCTTGCGTTTTAACTTATTCACAAATTTGATTGAACGCTGAGCATCCCATTTTTTCTTGCCCTCTTCACGTTGAAAAATCTGCTTGTAAATTTCTATGGCCTGATCGAACTCTGACAACTTAGTCAGACAGCTGGCCAATCCGTCATAAAGCTTGTGATGATAACGGTTATTAATCATCATCTGAGCCTTTTTATAACATTTCAAAGCATCATTAAACTTCATCATTTTCTGATACACAAAACCAATGCTTATCCATGCCTGAATCTCATGAGAATCAATATTGAGAATTTTTGTAAAACATTTAATGGCGGAATTATTGTCGCCCATCAGCTGATAAGTTACACCGACACCATTCCATGCCTTAATATTAGTCTTGTCGTTTGCCAACACTTTTTTAAAGAACGAAATCGCGCGGTCATATTGTTTAAGCTTTTGCAGGGTAACAGCCACGCTGAGCAGAGTCTGAATATGCTTCGGATCAATCTTCATGGCCTGTTCCAATACATCCAAAGCTTCTTTATAAGAAAACATATGCTGCAACGCAATTGCCTTGCCGTTCAGAGCTTCCAATGAGGTCTTGTCAATAGCCACAGCCTGATTAAAGCAATCAATTGCATCTTTGTACAATCCGCGCATACTGAGAGTCACGCCTTTGTTGTTCAAAACCTCGACTGAAGACGGATTAAGCTCAAGCGCCTTGTCAAAACACTCCACGGCTTCCGTATAGCGGCTCATTTTCTGAAAAGCAAAACCTTTACTGTTCAAAGCTTTCCAGGACTGCGGCTGTTCTTCAATCACAATATCAAACTGATCAATTGCCTCCCGATACATTCCTTGGTCGAGCAATTCTTGGCCTCTTTTATAGGCTCCGTTTTCATTTGATTTCACCATAACACATCTCTTCTCAAATTATAGTTCAGAATAATTTCCATTGACAACATAGCACAAAACGACACAATGTCAAGACTAAGCTTAAACAATTGTCATAGCAAAATAGAAATGTTACATTAGAGTGTTTTCAGAGGAGAAGCACCGATGAAAACAGATATAGAAACAAAGTATGAATACATAAATCAATATGAACAAAGCAAGATAAATAAACAAGAACTAAGTGAAGCATTAAAATTAAGTCGTCAACAGGTATACAGATTGTTAAAACGATATAAAAAATAAGCTTAAATATTAAGTTTAATCAAAGAAAAATACTATGATTGCTGAGCAAGTTACACGGTAGCCGTTGGCGGCTGGTATGGGTGTTTTATGGCTCAATTTTTAGCCCCAAGACCTAACCAGATGTGAACTTGTGTAATACACTGAAAAACAAAGGAACTTGCGCAAACGAGTTCGGAAAAAGTCCCGAAAAGTCAACTTTGCAATTTACAACATTCGAACTCGCTGAAAGCCTTGGGAAATAAAGAAAAACGGCAGGTTTTTATACCTGCCGCTTGTATTGGTGATCCTAACGAGACTCGAACTCGTGTTTTCGCCGTGAGAGGGCGACGTCCTAGGCCGCTAGACGATAGGACCACTGGTTAACAAGCCGATTTATAAAGCAAAACCGGCAATTTTGCAAGCACTTTTTCAAACAATTTTACAAAATTATTTCAGGGCGGCTTCTTCCCAATTTTTCAGACCAATTTTTTGCCAGTCAATCGGAATATTTTCAACCATCTGCATCTCTGCCATATAGCTGTCTCTGATATTTTCCAGCAAAGTTTCTACAATTACGACAGCTTTGGCCTTCCGCAGCTTATCCCGCACATCGGGATGAATATAATCCAAAATAATCTTTTGTTCGGAATTGCGCAAAAATATGGCATGATCCTTGCCATCATAAATAATCTTCGGCATTTTCGGATGATTTTTCTTGGCAGTCAGGAAAATATAAATTTCCCCTTCCTCTCCTTCAGCAATACAAAATGCATTTTCTGTAGCATATCCTGCCATATTCAATTCCTCTTAACGGCCTCTCTGCATATTCTTCAAGGCTGCGGCATTGGCATAAACCTGCTTCATTTCGCCATCTTCATTTCCAACTTCCACCGTAAAAGGAACTTCCTTTTCTGCAATCGGAGCATCATTTGCCGGCAAATCATAAACACCCGGCATTTTCTTGGCCAAAAGCTTGCCCAAACCGATAACCATACCGCCAATCATCACCATTCCGGCAATCGAAGTCTGTGTTTTGGCATCTTCAGCCCACTCGCGCTTTGCCAAATCAGATTCCGGATTTTTTAAAATTTCATCAGCCTGTTTGGCATACTCGGTATTCAAAGCCAACGCACCGCACAAAGCGCCGCCGACCAAAATTTTATTTTTTAATTCCATAGTTTATCTCCTTTACCGAATAATACGCTCTAAAATTTTTACAGCAAAAACAATTAAAATCTTGTTAACAACAAATTACACTACCGGCCGCCCCGCCCTCTTGCTTTGATCAAGCTATTTTGCTGCGTTTTCTGCTTTCCGGCATCATTCGGACGAACATAGGCCGGCGCGCCGACATCAACAACTGAAACATCACGATATCCGTAATCTCGCAGAGTTTTAACAATATTCTTCAACTTACTGGAAGCAGTACTGACATTATCCTTAACCGCCGTATCAAAGCTCTGGCCGGATTTTCCTCGTGTATCTTCTTCCAGCCTTTCCGCCGCTTTATGAACATTCTCGGCCTTCATGATTTCGTATAACTGAACCAGCTGGTCACTACTGAGGTCCTTAAGCTTTATACCCGCATATTTATCCATCGGAAAAGCCTGAGCAAAAGCCCTTTGTTCCTCAGCCAGATTAAGCCTGCCGTCTTCCACAAATTCACGCAGAGGCCTGTCCTTATATTCATTAAAATATAAAGAAAGCTCGCCGACAGTATCCATGGCGCCGATAACATCTTCAGCCTTTGCACGTTTGTCTTTGCTGCCTTCGGAAATCGTCTTAATATCTTCCTGAATCTTGTCAAAAGCATCGGCAAACGGCTTATAAGCAACTTCATTCGCCAATTTCTCAGCCTGTTTTTTCAGAGGATTCTGATTATTAAAATTATCTTCTTCCTTCATCTGGGTCATTAAAACTTCAGACAGACCTCTTTTAAACTCAAGCAAATCGGTATCAGACAAATTGTCTCTGGCAATTTTCAGAGCTTTCATCACATCATCTTCATTCCATTTGATATCTTCTGAAACAATGCCGTTTTCTGCCTCACATTCCAATATGACGCCGCGTATGCCTTTATTTTCCTGGGCTTCCATCGGCTTTCCGCTTTTTTGCACCTGCTTGCGCAATTTATTGGCCATCCGTTTTTTATAACCAGACAAATCAGCCAGCTTATTGTCTGCCGCCGCTGCCAACATACCGCGCGCATGTTTTTCGCCCAGGTTAAAGGTCGGCAAAACACCGGCCAAGCCGCAGGATTTTCTGAAAGTTCCTTTATCAGAATCAGTCAGGTTTCCGAAATCAATCGTCAAATATCCTTGTGCTTTCATCATACCGATAAGCTCATCGGCATATTTTCCGGGGATTTCTTTATCCCCCGGCAAAGCATATTTAACTCGCAGATTACCATTGTCATTTTTAAACTTCAAATCAATCTCAAAATTAGATTTAAAAGACTTACTCTTGTCATCCCACAAGCCATCTGACGCGCGCTGATCGGGAGAAGCATAAATCCGATAATGCAGCCAGCCGCCCCAGGTATGTGTCTTAAAATAACATGAATCTTTCTTCTTGGCCGAACGGACTTCCATAAAAGTCTTCATATTTTTTTCGATTTTACTCAAATCCGGCCCGTTCTTTTTCTCCTCTTTTACAGCCTTGGCAACTTGAATCGACTGCTCTTTTTCAGCCAGCAGTTTTTGCGTTTCATTGCGGATAAACTCATCTTGCTGCTCCGGCGGAAGCTTTACAGCTTCTTCCGCAATTCGCTCCGCCGCAGCTTTATTGCGTCTGACTTCTTCATCAACTTCGGCTTGCTCTTTTTTATCTTCCTCACCGTTTCCATACCCTAAAACAGCATGATTTTCTTCATTGTTATAAGCCTGTTGAAATTTATTTTTAAATTCCTCTTCTATATTTGCCGGAAAAGAAATATTGGAAATATTGTTCATCCAGCAAAATTTGGCTAAATCCCTATATTTGTCTTCGGTCATATTCTCGGAATTTTTCAACACCAGTTGACCGTTGGAAACCGCCATAGACAAATCGGAAGGCCTCATATGATCAACCACCAGATAAAGCAAATCCTCGCCATTAGATAGCTTTTTCTTTTCAAAATGTGTATTTTCTGCTTCAAAAGAAGAATCAAAACGATCTTTAAATGTATAAAGGCGGGCAAAATCCTTCATAAAATCAACTTTTTTATCTTCGGCAATCTCCTCAAAACCTAATCCGGCAGGAATTTTGTCAGCTACACTTTCCGGAGAAAACTCGTACTCACCGTTAAAATCATTTTCTCTGCTGCCTTTGAAATTAATTGCTCGAACCATTTTTGCCTCTCTGCTCGTTATCAAATTATTGCTTTCATCATAGCACAGTCAATATCGAAACGCAACCACTTTTGACAAAAATATTTTTTTGGAAAAAAATAAATTTTACACCTGAAGAATACCATATTTTTTAATATCTTCAAAACAAACAGCATCTCCTCTTTAACCCTCCGTCAAACACCTTTTCAAAAGTTCATTTTACCAAAAAAACAACAAATTTTTCAAAAAGTTTGATAAAGACCAATGCTGTTTGCAAAACAAAATTCGACATATATAAAAAGGCACACAAGAATTTTGAAACGTAAACTTGACTGATAAAAATGCAAAAAAGGAACCCCCACGTAAAACGTGGGGTTCTTCACATGCGGGTATAACCCTAACAGTGCCAGCGAACGCCTTAAGGGCGCATGACGGTCTGACAGGGCGAAAATTACTTGCTACCCGTAAACG
>CAKQRB010000074.1 GCA_934271195.1 uncultured Alphaproteobacteria bacterium
TTCTGTTTGTTGGAAGTTATGTACATGTCCGGCCAGCAAAAGGCTGACTTTTCCCTGTGGCAGGAGCTCGGCCAAACGGTCGCGGGAATAGGCGTCCAGAACCTTAACGCTGGGGGCGGCCGGATTGAGCGGCGGGACATGTGTATAAACGATACAATGTTTATAGAGCGGGCGTATGTGTTTTAACGTGCTGCGCAGCCATTCAAATTGTTTGTCGTCAATTTTGCTTTCGGCGCTGTCCAAACCGATGAACAATGTGTTGCCGTAGCCGAACCAATAGTAGGAAGAACCGAAAATTCCAGTGTATAAAGAGCGGTCGGCTTTGCCGTTTTCTTTAAGGATTTCATGATTGCCAGGGATGGCGTAAAAATGAAGCCTTTTCAGCTTTTCGGAAAGTTCGGAGGTAATCCAGCGGAAGTGGCTCTCATTGCGATAGCGTACCAGATCTCCAAGGTAAAGGATAAATTCGGATTTTGAACGGCGGATTTGTTTTAATATCCGTTCCAGAGGGGCATTGCGTGCTCCGGTATCGCTGATTGCCGAGAAGATGAATTTTTGTTTGTTCGGTTCCAGCATTTGTCCAGCCGGTGCAAGCAAGCTCCGGCTGTTGCCGCGGAAACTTTCCATTGCATAATAGCGGATGGTCGTGGCCAAAATCGAGATAACAATCAGAGTGAAACCAAGTTTGGCAATGAGAGTACGGTATGGTATTTTCATCAGAGTCCTTAGCAGCAGCAATTTGCTTTATCTTATGCTTTCTGCGGTATTTTGCAAGCCGAACCATTGCGTGTGGGGATATTTCCGAATGGTTAAGTCAGCAACTTTTATGCAGGCGCAGGGCGCGAGCCGCATTCAGAACAGCAATGACAGAAACGCCGACGTCGGCAAAAACCGCAGCCCAAATTGAGGCATAACCGGCGGCCCCAAGTGCCAAAACCAGAAATTTGACGCCGAGGGCAAAGATAATGTTTTCTTTGACAATGCGCAGCGTTTTGCGGGCAATGCGGATGGCCGGAGCAATTTTTGACGGTTCGTCGGTCATGATGACAATGTCCGCCGCTTCAATGGCCGCATCTGAGCCGATGCCGCCCATGGCAATTCCGATGTCTGAACGGGCGAGAACGGGAGCATCGTTAATGCCGTCGCCGACAAAGACGACTTTTCCATGGTTGTTCGGAATGGTCATCAGTTCTTCAATTTTTTGAACTTTGCCGGCCGGAAGCAGGTTGGCAAAGTATTTATCAATGCCGGTTTTTTTTGCAATTTCGGCAGCGATGCCGCTGCAGTCGCCGGTCAGCATTACCGTTTGTTTTACTCCTTCGGCTTTTAAGGCGGCAATGGCGGTTTGGGTATCAGGACGGACTTCATCCGCGATGATAATTGAACCGGCGAACTTTTTGTTGACCGCCAAATAAACTGCCGTGCCGAGGGTGTGGTCTTCACGGGCGGCAATGCCAAGATTTTTAATAAATTCAAAGTTTCCGGCGGCAACTTCGTCTTTGCCGATGCGGGCGCTAATGCCGTGGCCGGAAAATTCTTTGACGTCAGAAACAATACTCTGATCAGGCCGCCGGCCCCAGGCTTCGCGGATAGAGGCTGCAATCGGGTGCGTGGAATGAGCTTCGGCATGGGCTGCCAGTCGCAAGAGTTCGGTTTTTGAAATGTTCTGCGGGTTGATTTGTATGACTTTGAACTGTCCTTGGGTCAGGGTTCCGGTTTTATCAAAGACAACGGTGCCGGTTTCGGCCAGTGCCTCAAGATAGTTGCTGCCTTTGATCAAAATGCCGCAGCGCGAGGCCGCGCCCAGACCGCCAAAAAAGCTGAGCGGAATTGAGATGACAAGAGCGCAAGGGCAGGAGATTACCAAAAAAGTTATGGCGCGGTAGCCCCAGTCGCGAAAGTCCATGCTTCCGAAAAGCAAAGGCGGCACAACGGCCAGAAAAGCGGCAATGATGACAACGACTGGCGTGTAGCAGCGGGCAAAACGGGTAATGAAGTTTTCAATGCCGGCTTTTTGTGAGGAAGCGTTCTCAACCAGTTCCAGAATTTGAGAAACGGTCGAGGCGGCGAATTCTGCGGTGGTTTTGACTTCCAAGACACCGGTCAAGTTGACGCAGCCGCTTAAAACCTCGGCGCCGGCGGCAACTTCGCGGGGCAGGGATTCACCTGTTAATGCAGCCGTGTCCAACGCGGAAGAGCCTTTGGTGACTATGCCGTCAAGCGGAATCCTTTCTCCGGGGCGGATGACAATGGTTTCACCGGTTTTGACTTCTTCCGGACTGACAGTCAGGATTTCTTTGGCGCGGCGGACATTGGCGTAATCAGGCCTGATGTTCATCAGTTCGGTTATGGATTGGCGCGATTGGTTGACGGCGTAGTTTTGAAAAAACTCGCCGATTTGGAAAAACAGCATAACGGCAACGGCTTCGGAATATTCCCCGAGGGCAAAGGCGCCGAAGGTAGCCAGCGTCATGAGAAAATTCTCGTCGAAAATCCGGCCGTGTCTGAAGTTGCGGAGAGCCTGAAATATAATATCCGTTCCGACCAGCAAATAAGCGGCGATGAACAAAAATAACTGCCAGTACTCCGGTAGAGGCAGAAAGCCTGAGGCAAACAGAATTGCGGCCAGAACGATTTTTTTGAGTTGTTTTTTCAGTTTTTTATTCATTCGGACATCCTTATAAAACAATTTCGCAGTCGGGTTCAACTTTGCAAATCACTTTTTTAACTTCTTCCATAATTTGGTCAATATCGGCATCGGTTTCGATCATCAGTTTTTGAGTCATAAAGCTGACAGAAGCGTTGGTAACTCCATTGATTTTTCTGACGGCATTTTCAATTTTGGCGGCGCAGTTGGCGCAATCCAGATTTTCAAGCTGATAAATTTTTTTCATAAGAACCTCGATTAAACAATTAAACATATATTTAATTGTATATCTATTCTGTTCCGATGTCAAGGTGCAATTTTCAGTTAGGGCAAGTGATGTCCAGAATATCGTCAACGGCCTTGTGAACCAAGCCGGCTTCCGGTGAGGAAGACAGTCTGTAGAGCATTTCTTTGCCGTCGCGACGGCTGGTTAAAAGGCCGGCATGTTTGAGCAGACGGAGATGGTGGGAAACGGCAGGAGCGCTCATATTGACCGCACAGGCAATGTTGTTGACACAGATTTCACGATGACAGAGCAGCCAGAGAATGCGCAGACGGGCAGGGTCGCTGATAAGCTGGAAAGTTTCCGATGCCCTTTCAAAAGATTGTGCATTCGGCATATTGATCATGATGTCTTCGATTTTTTCGCAATGGTGACAGTGCGGCTGCGGTTTATCTGACATTGTTTTTTCCCGTTAAAAGTTTTTGTCTTTGTGCTTTAAAATAGGGCAAATTTGTAAACAAATCGATAATGAGATTTATTTAGGTAATTAGTATGGTTTTGCTTGAAGCCTGTTTATTACGACACATATTAAATGCGGAGGCAGATATGGATAAACTCAGCTTTAAGGACAAGATGGATATTATGGAAGCTATCTGTACGATTGTTGTATCGGTTATGGCAATTTGGGGAACGGTTGTGGCTTGGGAAAACGGTTTTTGGCATAAGTTGAAGCATATTGCAGACCATGTGCATGCGCAAATTGAAATGGAAGAGAAAAGCGGTGCAAGTAATGCGATTTCAGCCATTGTTGATGAGATAAAAAAAGAGAAATAAGACGGAATTTTATTTTCAGCTTGATTTGTTGCGAAAAATTTTTTATCCTGACGGCAGGCATTTTTCCTTAGAAAGAAAAATGTCAAGGGCCTAGAAATCCCTTGTATCATTAGTCGGGTGCACACGACTTAAAATATTGTGCCGGCAATCTGCCTCGAAAAGGGCGGATGTCGGTGAATAAGGCTATGGTCAAATAAACCGAGCCGTTTGATGATACACGGTTTTCTAGCATCCGCCCGCCTTTTGTATAAAAGCGGGTTTTTTTAATCTAAAAGCAAAATAAAGAGTATTCGTGAGGGGAAAAGCGGAATCTCAGGATTTTGGATGTTGTTTATTGGATTTTTATGATGATTTGGCCGGTGATCGTTATTGTTTTTTTATTTGATCCGCATTCGTGGAAATAGCAGTTTTTATTGCATAATTTTTGTTGACTTTATAAAATCTCTAGTATATAAACATCGTCAGTTAATGCCGACATAGCTCAGTTGGTAGAGCTACTGATTTGTAATCAGTGGGTCGGGAGTTCGAGTCTCTCTGTCGGCACCAGTTTCAAACCCTTGGCTTTCCAAGGGTTTTTTTGTTGTGACAAGAGTGACATCTTAGTATCTAATGAGAGGCATGTTTCTAGTCTGTAAATATTTAACAGAAGTTATTTTATCTCTTTTATTTGTTATGTCAATTTGATTAATGGGGGATAAAATTGCGGAGGCGGAGTATTTTATAAGTGATGAGCGTGTTATAAAGAGGCTGAGTATTTTAATTGTAATTTAATTTATTCTGCAATATATTATACACTGGTTTAAAAATTTTTTTATGAAAGAAGTTGGAGAGATATGTCGGTTAAGGCTAAAAGGCTGATTAAGAAAATTATTTCCTGGTCCGGTTTGTTTTTTTTCGGGGTGGCAGCTTATATGCTCTATCATCAGCTTTCAAAATATGACCTTGCCGATATTGAAAATGCCGTGCTCAGCATTCCGAAAAAAAATCTGATTATGGCTGCGGCGGCTTCTTTTCTGGGGTATGTGGCTCTTTCTTCTTACGATTATCTGGCGATTAAATATATCGGGCGCAAGCTTTCCCCTCTCAAATGGATTTTTGCCGGATTTATCGGGTTTTCGGTCAGCAATAACGCCGGACATGCCATTGTTTCCGGCGGCGCTATCCGTTACCGTCTTTACACGCGCTGGCGCTTTCATGCCACTGATATTGTCAAAATGGTGACGTTTTCCGGCTTTACTTATCTGGTTGCTTGCTTCTTTCTGATTATTCTCGGTTATTTTCTGACACCGGATCATGCTTTTGGCGAGGGTTCGGTTTCTCATATGACGACTTTGATTATTATGATTGTGTCGGCTGTCGGGCTGGCGTTGTATTTCGGGGCGAGTCTGTTTTATAAAAAGCCGATAATGATTAAAGACATTGCCTTTGACATTCCGTCTTTCAAAATGGCTTTGGCGCAGGTTTTTATCGGCGGGGCAGACATTTTGATGGCATCGCTGGTGTTGTATTTTTCCTTAACGCCGTTTGTACAGATTCCCTTTGACGTGTTTATCGGCGTGTTTATCATTGCGCAGGTGCTGGGAGTTTACAGTCAGGTTCCCGGCGGGCTCGGCGTGTTTGAGGGGTTGTTCATGTATATTATTCCGGGCGAGCATAATCAGGCGCTGTTGTTTGGCGCTCTTGTGGCTTACCGGATTATTTATTATCTTTTCCCGCTGGTGATTTCCGGTATTATTTTGGTCAGTTACGAAGGATATCTGCGTTATATCAAAAGCCGGCGGCTGTTTGAGTATATGAAAGAGAAAAAACAAAAGCTTATTTGCCGCCGCGAAAAACTTTAATTTCCGAAAAAGCTGTTGATTTCTGTTGACAGGTAGTCAGAAAAACTTAGCGGATCTGATGTCATATTTTGCAGATTTTCCAGTTTGCGGAAACTGACAGCCTGTCCGTCCTCAACATTTTGCAATACCACTTCCAGCGGACGGGAGAGGTTGTAGCTGCTGATGAAATTGTATTCTTGATCGTTTTGGTAATTGATGATGAAAAAATTGTAACGGTTTTTATAATTTTGGTTATAAATCTGCTCAATCAGCGCAACGGCCTCGGCGCAATTATAACAGGGTTCGTTGTTGAAGAAGACAAAGATTATCGGTTTGGCATAATTGTAATAAGCGGCGTCGAAATATTCCCGCATATTCTGGTCAGGATTGTAGGCGCCTTCATAAATCAGAGCTGCCCGAGCCGGAGACACGGCAGAGATAACGGCCATGCCGGCAAAAAGTAATGGTAAATGTTTTTTCATGTTTTCCCCTTGTTAAAGCGGGGTGCAAGCATCTTTTAGCCAGTTTTTGACATCCTGATTATTCATCAGCGGCGAGATTTCTGCCCAGACACGGCTGTGATAGTTGTTGACCCACGCGGTTTCCTGTTCGGTAAGGAGATATTTATTAATCAGCCTTTTATCAAGAGGAACCAGTGTTAAAGGACGGAAGCTCAGCATCGGCGTTTCGGTGCCTGCGCTTTGGATTTCAACCAGATTTTCTATCCGGATACCATAGTGTCCGGCTTTGTAATATCCAGGTTCGATTGATACAATCATACCTGATTGCAACGGAGTTTGCGAGCCACGGGAGGAGATGCTTTGCGGGCCTTCATGCACATTCAGAAAAAAGCCGACACCGTGTCCGGTGCCGTGGTTGTAGTCTTTTCCCTGCTGCCAAAGTTTGCTGCGTGACAAAACATCAAGAGTCTGACCGGAAGTTCCTTCCGGAAACAGAGCCGAAGATAAGGCAATATGAGCTTTTAAGACCGTGGTGAAGTCATTGCTCATTTCCTGAGTCGGTGTGCCTATGGCCACAGTACGGGTGATGTCCGTGGTGCCGTCATAATATTGGGCGCCGCTGTCTAACAACAGCAAAGAGCCGTTCTGCAAAGTCAGGTTGGTTTCCGGTGTCGGTTGGTAATGAATGACAGCGCCGTTTTCAGCAAAGCCGGCAATGGTTTCAAAACTGTTGGAAAAAAAGTTCTGCTCCTGCTTGCGGAAAGCGTAAAGTTTTTCAACAATGTCAAGTTCGGTCTTTCCTGCCGCGTTTTGTTCCAGCCAATGCAGAAGACTGCAGACGGTAACGGCATCCCGACGGTGAGCTTGTCTGACGTTGTCCAGTTCTACCGGATTTTTGACGGCTTTCCAGTTGAGAATCGGATTGGCGACGTTTTCAACCCAGATGTTTTGTTCTTTCATCAGGCTGAATATGGCGCGCGGCGTGTTGTTATAAGCCATGCCGATAGTTTTGCCGTTATAATTTGCAAGTTCTTCGCGCAATTTTGTAAAGTCATTGGCAAACAGGCTGACTTCTCCTTGTGCCGAGATTAAGGCAAAGGCACGCAGAATCGGCGTATCCGGCAGGCAGTTTGAACGCAAGTTGAACAGCCATGAAACACTGTCGCAGGCTGCCAGAAAATAAGCATCACATTTATTTTTTTGAATGTAAGGCGTCAGCATGGAAATTTTTTCATCCATGGAAATGCCGGCAAAACGGATATCGTGCTCAAAGATGTTGCATTCTTTATTTGCCGGACGGATGTCGAGCAGATTTTCTTTGTCTTCAACAAAATTAAAGCGTTTTAAAATTCGGTTCCAATAGTCAGTTTCGCCGACGGAGTGACACCACGGGTTGTAAGCGATTTTTAAATTTTCAAAGATGTTGTTTTGTAACCAGGTGGCAATGCTTTCTCTGGTGACGACGATTTCAATTTTGGCGGTATCGACTTCTCGGGCGGCCTGAAGTTCATAACGGCCGTCAACAAATAAAACGGCACGTTCGGGAAAAACCAACAGATTGCCGGCGGAACCGCTAAAGCCTGTCAGCGCCCGCAGTTTGTTTTCTTCAGGCAAGATGTCCTGTCCCAAAAACATATTGTTGCGGGTGACGATGAAGGCATCATAACCTTTTTCTTTGATTAAATTTTGAAAATCGGTGAGAATCATTCGGGTTTCTCCATTAAAGCGGCGCGCCAGTTGTCGAGTTCGTAAATTTTGACGAGTTTCAGCCCCTGATTGGTGTGGGCGTTAATAACCCATTCTTCCTGATCATTGATGAAGCCGGAAAGAACGGCATAGCCGCCGGGGGTCAGACTGGCGGCTAGATCAGGTGCCATGTCAATTAGCGGGCGGGCCAGAATATTGGCGAAGATAATATCGTAAGGCGCATTTTTTTGCACGATTTCCGCCTGATAACCATTGCTGACTTCCGAATTGATGAGTTCGGCAACATTGTTATCAAGGGCATTTTGACGGGTGACCCAAACGGCTTCCTGATCAATGTCAACAGCCGTGATTTGGGTTTGGGGACCCCAGAGTTTGGCCGCGCCGAGGGACAAAATGCCGGAGCCGCAGCCGACATCCAGAATATTGGCGTGAGGCGCTTTCATTCGGTTCAGCTCACAAATGGCTTTCAGACAGGATTTGGTAGTCTGGTGTTCAGAACCGAAAGCAGTGGCGGCATAAATTTTGATGGGCAGTTTGGCAGTTTTGGGGGCTTGTTTTTCGTGTATGCCGTAAACCAGAAAGTCTTCAACCTCTACCGGAGCAAACTCAATGACATTGTCTTTGAGCCAGTTTTCGCTGGTCAGCAGTTTTTTGCAGAATTCAGGCAATTCTATGCCGCGGGCGGCGGCTTGTTTTTTGAAGTCGCTGGAATCGAAGTCTTTGCTGGTATATCCGATGAGGATTTCCTGTCCATCGTCATTATAATCGCAGGCGACGACCTCAAAATATTCTTCTAAAAATTCTTCTAAGAGAGGGGGTGTGGTTTCTTGAGCGGCAAAGATTATCTGCCAGCAGCTTCCGGCATTGTTCATGTTATTCCATACTTTCAATATTGTTGTTTACTAACTTGTAAATATAGTATAGTAATTAAATTATCATTTCATTAACAAAGTGCTTAAATATAATGGATAAAACAATGAAAAAAATAGTGATGCTGCTGGCAGTAGGGATTTTATCCGGATGTTCTTTTAATGCCTCGGATTTAAATATATGGCCGGAAAGGAATCAGTGGGTGGAATCTTTCAGTACCTATCCGGTGAATTTTACTTCAAAAGAACCGCAGCTCTTGAGCAGCAAATATGTTGATGAAAAAAACATCAAATATAATGAGCCGCAGAGCGTGTATCTCGGAGCAACAGTTTTGAGCAACAAGGTTTACAGGATTAATAAATATCGTGAGAATCTGCTGCGGGCGAATGAAGACGGGATTATGAACAGCGCCTCTGTTCCGGACAAAATCTTTGCTGATCGTACTTATAAGGTGGTTGGCACGGCAGTTGTTGACGGTGTGGAATATCGGCTTTTTCCGACTTTTTCCGAAAAGTATGTTTTTATGGTAAAGCCGAACGGGCAGCTTTTTGATGAAATCGGCCAAATCCGCAACGGACGTCTGGCCGTTTTGAATGCGACTTTTGTGCCGACACCGGATACGCTCCGGATGTATCCGGTCAAAACATCAAAAACCGAGCAGACCAAGCCGGTAAAGGGTTTTGACATTAAGTATGACGGATTGCGCGACGGTAAGATGTGGTTTATGGTTTTGGATTACAGTCAGTCGGCGGACAACGGCGGAAGTTTTGAGAATATCGGTTTTCCAAAACGTGATGGCATCGTTATTAATATCGTCGGCAATAAAATTAAAGTCCTGAGAGCAGATGAGCAAAAGATTGAATATATGGTGCTGAAATAATGTATAAGTTTGAGCTTTTTATATAAAGTTTGTGAGGATTTTTCTTGATTCGGTGCTTTTTTTGGAGTAAAAACGCAGAGAATTAGAGTTATTTTTTTGGAGGAAATAATGTCTGGACACTCCCAGTTTAAAAATATTATGTATCGCAAAGGGGCTCAGGATGCAAAAAAGGCCAAAGTTTTTGCCAAACTGGCTCGCGAAATTACCGTGGCAGCCAAAAGCGGTTTGCCTGATCCTGATAAAAACCCGCGCCTGCGTCTGGCTATTCAGGCTGCACGTGCCGAAAGTATGCCCAAGGACAATATCGAAAGAGCTATTTCCAAGGCAACCCAGACAGCCGGCGGCGATGATTATGTAACGGTACGTTATGAAGGTTTTGGTCCCGGAAAGGCCGCAATCATTGTTGAAGGCCTGACTGACAACAAAAACCGGACAGCCGGCAATGTTCGCACGATTTTTGGCAAACGCGGCGGCGTTATGGGCGAGAGCGGTTCTGTTACTTTTAATTTTGAACGTATTGGTTTTGTACAATATCCGGCCTCTGTTGCCGATGCCGACAAGATTTTTGAGGCTGCTTTAGAAGCCGGTGCCAACGATGTGGTTTCTGATGATGAGCATCATGATATTGAAACGCTGCCTGATGATTTGGGCACCGTTACGGAAGCTTTGGAAAAACAGTTCGGTACACCGTCAGCTTCCCGTCTGGATTGGAAGCCTATGGTTAAGACTGATATTACTGACAAAGAGACAGCCGAAAAGTTTTTTGCGTTTATTGAAGCATTGGAAGATGATGACGATGTTCAGCAGGTTTATCACAATGCAGAAATTGCCGGAGATATTTTGGCCGGAATGGCTGAGGAATAGGGTGTTTTTACCGGATAATCAAAAGGCAGAATGCGCAAACCGGTTCTGCCTTTTATTTTTTAGGAAAGAATATGATACGTATTTTGGGACTGGATCCGAGTTTGTCTTCAACCGGCTGGGGAATTATTGAAGTTGAAAATAATCGTTTGCGCTATGTGGCGGACGGGATTGTGACGACAACCGCGCAGATGCCATTGTCTGAGCGGCTGGCCGCGTTGCATCAGGGAATTTGTGACGTGATTGATTTGTATAAGCCAGATGAAGCGGCAATTGAAGAAACTTTTGTCAATAATAATCCTTTTTCTTCGATCAAACTCGGACAGGCACGCGGCGTGGTTTTGTTGGCACCGGCAAGGTATCAGATTCCTGTCAGCGAGTATGAGCCGAATAAAGTTAAGAAGGCTGTGGTCGGCGTTGGACATGCCGAAAAAAATCAGGTGGAAACAATGGTAAAGATCCTGTTACCGGGGTGTAAACCCAAGAATAATGATTCTTCCGATGCACTGGCGATTGCCATTTGTCATAATAATTTTCGAAAATCTAACAGAATTTTGTAAAAAATCTCGATTCGTTTTAAGAAATCCATGGAAAAAGTTATTTTTTGAGGCCAAAATTAATAATTTAATAAGAAAATTCGTGTTATTTTGCCTCAAATAGTAAAAAAAATTATTTTTATGCATTTTATTCTTGATTCATTTTTTGAAATATAGTATAAAATGGACAAATTTGGAAAATTTGGCATAAAAATAGCTTGGAGACTTACTTTGATGAAAAAGATTTTTTTCATGGTTTTGTCAGTCGCTTTATTCAATATGGTTATAAGCATGACAGCCAGTGCCCGTGACGGAGCTTATCTTGCAATCCGCGCCGGTAGTGTTAATGAAAATATGAACTCGGATGAAGACAGCGTTTATGATGAAAATCGTCTGGATTTTGACTATGTCTGGTTTGTCAGCGGTGCGGTCGGTTATCGTTGGAATTACTGGCGGGCTGAGTTGGAATATACTTATCGCAATGATTTTGACGATACTGTCAATACAAATAATAACCCGACAATTCCATTCTCCGTTTACAGTCATATGGTGTTGAAATCTAAGTCTGTTATGGCTAATGCTTATTTTGACTTTATGCCGAATTATGTTGTCAGCCCGTATATCAGCGGTGGTATCGGTTGGACTTATTTGGAGATGGAAGAAACTCCTTATACAAATGGTTGGGCCGGTCCGAAACAAAGTTTTGATGAAACAAACTTTACTTGGAGCCTTGGTGCAGGTTTGACAATCAGAATTAACAAATGTATTAATATTGACGGTGGTTATCGTTATATTGATATGGGTGAGATTGAACACGCAAATATCAATGCCCATGAAGTTTATGGCGGTATCCGTTATACTTTCTAAGCTAATAAATGCAGTGAAAAGGGAGGACTTGTTCCTCCCTTTTTTATATCCCTGCAAGGGATATTCTTCCCTCTCCTTCTCTTATCTCCCCGCTACTTTCTTTTCTTTTTCTCACTTCCTTGTCTCTTTTGCTGTTGTTTTCCTTTTTTATTTTCGGGTTTTTGTTTCTTCATAGAGTTGGGATTTCTTCTTTCTTACTTTTGCTTGATCAAAAGTAAGCAAAAATCAAGCCCAACCTCATATTCTAAGCTTTCAGCCCAAAGTTAAGGTCACTACGTTCCAAGGCTCAGTACTTAATATTCGCCTCTTTGGGCCAAAAGCTAAGAAATCATTCGGTAATCGGGCTAATCAACTC